>CALDOU010000090.1 GCA_937912175.1 uncultured Clostridia bacterium | reverse complement strand
TGGTGGGCCATCTAGGACTCGAACCTAGGACCGACCGGTTATGAGCCGGTTGCTCTAACCAACTGAGCTAATGGCCCTCACATGCTCAACAAAGTTAATTATATAAAAATTTAAAAAAGTTGTCAATACTTAAAGTTTTAGAAAAATAAATTTTACAACGATATAATTAATTTTTATATATTATAAAAATTTATGTGCTATTTAACGGTTGATATTTAAGTTTATAATGTTTTCCGTTATACATATGGAAGTAATTAATGTAATATAATATAATATATTTTTAAACATTTATTTAGAGAAGGAATTTTATGATGATAAATACAAAGCAAGAAAACAAAAAAACCAAAAAGGTAAGTCAATCTTTTGCTTTAGGCGCAATTATAATGGCGGTAGGGATGCTTTTGGTGAAAGTGGCGGGGGCTGCGTTTAAAATTCCACTTGCGTATATTTTGGGCGGAGTAGGGCAAGGCTACTTTAATATAGCGTACAGCCTTTACAACCCATTATATGCACTTGCAACAGCAGGGTTACCTATTGCTATTTCACGTATGGTTGCCCAAAGTATGACGGACAAAAGATATAAGGATGTCAGGAGAATTCATAAAATATCAATTCCCATATTTGTTTTTACAGGGTTAGTGGGTTCTGTTCTCATGGTTATAGGTTCTACGATTTGTGTTAAATTTACTAATTCTCCGGGCGCTCTTTATTCTATATTGGCTTTGTCTCCGACAGTGTTTTTGGCTTGTATGATTTCTATTTATAAAGGATATTATGAAGGACTCAGAAATATGATTCCAACAGCTGTTTCGGAAATTGTGGAAGCAATAGGCAAGGTTGTTTTCGGCGTGGGATTTTCGGCGTTGGCTGTTAAGTATGGAATGGATGAATACAGAGCTTTCGGCACGGTTTTTGGAAAATATTGTGAAAATGAATCTGCGGCACATACCGCTACTTTGCCTTACGCTTCCGCCGGTGCGGTATTGGGAATTACTCTTGGCGCTATGTGTGGTTTTTTATATATTTATATAAAATACAAGCTTTCCGGTGATGGAATTACAAACGAAGAGCTTGAAGATTCCCCGGATTCACGTTCAGACAAAACGCTTATTAAAATGTTGCTGCATATTGCTGTTCCGATAGCTCTCGGTGCTATTATAATGAACTTGGCCGGAGCCATTGATGCAATGTTGGTTCAACGCAGACTTGATGATATTATGAAATTTGCTTCAGACTCTCTTTTAAAAACATATGATGGGCTAATTCCCCAAGAAGTGGTGAAAGAGGGGAAGACACATAATTTTTTGGCGGGATGTTTTGCTTATATGAGTACGATTACCATGTTACTTCCCACGATAACTCAAGGGTTTTCAATAAGCGCATTGCCGAATGTAACAACTTCCTGGGTTAAAGGAGTAAAAGAAAAGATAAAAAATAATATTGAAACGGTTATGAAATTGACCGCTATTATTTCTTTCCCCGTAGGAATAGGGATGTCGGTTCTTGCACATCCTATAATGGATTTGGTTTATAATACTTTTGGTAAAAGTCACGTTGGTGAAATTTATATTTCCGCAGAGATTATGACTATATATGCCTTGGCTACTATTTTGGTTGCAATAAGCACGCCGATATGCAGTATGCTTCAAGCGGTAGGAAGGGCTGATTTGCCGCTTAAAATTCTTACAATAGGAATGATTTTAAAAGTTGTGCTTAATTATATCTTGGTTGGTATTCCCGAAATAAATATTCAAGGTGCGGGGATAGGAACTTTTATATGCTACTTATTTGTAAGTGTATTTGGAATAATTCTTTTAAACAGAGAAGCAAAGATTAAAATTAATATTTATAAAATATTTGTTAAACCGCTTTTCTGTGGTGTGATTTGTGGTGTTGTGGCGTATTTTTCTTATATGTTTACGGTGAAGTTTATAAATCCCAAAATGTCTACCTTAATAGCTATTTTGTTGGCGGCAATTATTTATGTTATTTCACTTTTTATATTTAAAACAGTGACTTATTCGGACTTGGAATCTATACCAAAAGGCAAAAAAATTGTAAAAGTACTTGAAAAATATCACTTGTTGGGTTAATATGGAAACAAATGTAAAATTTTACAATATTTTACATTTAAGATTATTTTGTAAAAAGGTAGGATTTTTATGGAATTGGTTCGTAGTAAACGAAAATACTCATTAGGTGATTTTTTAAATATTGTAGAAATTTTAAGGTCTTATTCTGTGCGTTCATGGGACAGAACGGAAACTCATTCCAGTATACGTTCCGATATCATTGAACATGCATACGAAGTAGTGGAAGCTATTGATTTAAATGATCCAAATATGTTGGAAGAAAGCCTGGGTGATGTTTTATTACAAATAGCATTGCACTGTGACATTGAAGAAAAAAAAGATAATTTTTCGTTTGAAGATGTTGTTGATGAAATTTGTCGAAAGGTAATTGTCAGACATCCGCATATATTTTCGAATTCGAATTTTAAAGAAAGTCATAAATGTTTTTCCGATATAAGAAAATACGGCAATTCATCGTGTGAATTTGTGAATGTCAGATCAAATCGGGAATCTCCGGCCGAAAGTGTAAAAAATATTTCAAGAATATTGCCTTCATTAATGCGTACAACGAAAATTCAAAACCGAGCCGCAGGGTCGGGTTATGGAATTTTTTCCGTGGAAGATGCGTTAAATGAAACTTTTGAAAAATTAAATTATTTGGAAAAATTAATTTTAAAGGGCTATCAAGAAGATTATAGCAAAGAGCTTGGAGACTTACTGTTTTCTATAACGGAAGTGTCTCGGCTTATCAATGTTGATGCCGAAAGTGCTTTGTACGATTCATGCGAAAGATTTAAAAATGAATTTTTATATAAAATTTCACTTGAAAATAGAAATAAAGTGTAGTACTATTTACATGCTGATAAAATTTTTGAAAATAAAATATCGGCAAGTGTAGTAATAGTGTCGTTAGACACATAAAAAAACGGAGGTTATTTATTTATGAACAGATCTGAACTCGTAGCACAAATCTCAGAAAAGAGCGGACTCACAAAAAAAGATTCTGAAAAAGCTTTAGCAGCTTTCATTGAATCGGTAGAAGAAACTCTTGTTTCGGGAGACAAAGTTCAATTAGTTGGATTTGGAACTTTTGAAGTCCGTGAACGTGCAGCTCGCACCGGTCGTGATCCAAGAACCGGAAATCCGATTAAGATTGCTGCTGCGAAAGCACCCGCTTTTAAAGCCGGTAAAGCTCTTAAAGATGCAGTTAATGCATAAGACTTGTAGTTAATAATAAATTTTACTTATTTGCAGTTTTCTCTTACGCGCTTTGTGCGAGGGAAAACTGTATTTTTATATTTGAAAAATTCAAAAAATATGCATGGGAGGATTAATTGAATTTAGTGATGAAAATAGAAAGATGGATTTGTTAATTTACAATTTTTTGTTTTATTTATTTTCTTGATATAAAATTACAATAAATATATAATTTAATAAAGATATTTAAATGATAAAATATTTTGGAGAAAAAAGTGGAATATAGTATAAATATGGGAATGTGGAGCTCCGTTTTCGCAGTTCCGACGAAAATTACGGATAAATATATGAAAGACGCAAACGAATTACAAATAAAAGTAATTTTGTGGGCTTTGCGCTATTCTCAACAGGGTTTAAATATTTCCGAAATGTCACAAAAATTGAATTTTACCGAAGAAAAGATTATTGGTGCTCTTGAATATTGGAAAAATCTTGGATTGATTTCATCGGGTGATAGCGGTGTTGTTAATTATAAAGCGGGAAATGAAAACAGTATTAAAGAAAACGATTTGGCTTTGAATAAAAGAGATTTACGTCATGTTCGGTATCAAAAACCAAATAGTTTATACATAGCAAATCGTATGCAAACCTCAAAAGAAATTGATTTTATGATGCAAGAAGCTCAGGTGATTTTGGGACGCCCTCTTTCCAACGGGGATTCCGCAATTTTATTAATGCTTCACGATAATGACGGATTGCCGGTAGATGTGGTTTTAATGCTTTTGCAATATGCCGTGAGCGTAGGCAAGACGGGTATGAAATATATTGAAAAAATTGGTATAAATTGGTCCAATGAAGGAATTGATAATTTAGAAAAAGCGGAAAAGAAAATCATAAGTTTAAATAAAATAAATATGGCCTGGAAGAAGTTTGAATCTATTATAGGTATAGAACATCGTGCTCCTACATCCAGGGAAGAGGAAACCGTAATAAGATGGATGGAAGATTGGAATTATAACGATGAATTAATTAAAGAAGCTTATGAGCGCTGTGTTAATGCTAACGGTAAGTATGTTTTAAGATATATGGATAGTATAATAAAACGCTGGCATACTCAAGGAATATTTACTATTGAGCAAGCTGTGATGGAAAATAAAAAATACAGATATAAAACCGAAAAAACAAAAGATAAAAATCATCCTTCTTATAATATAGAGGAATATGAAAATTATAATATATTAGACTATTTGTCAAATTAATATACAACAAAAATAAAATAAGGAAGTTAATCAGATGGGATATAGCAGAGAAGTTTACGAAGAAGTTCAGAAAAAATTATATCAAATGAGAAATAATTCATGGGAAGAATTAAATCGAAAAAAGGATATTTTTTATAAACGTTTTCCCGAAGCGGAAAAAATAGAAAAACAATTGGCTTTTACTGCGGTTGAATCGGCTAGGGCTGTGCTATCCGGAGCGAATTCTCGTTTGGAACTTTGTAAGCTGAGAGAAAAAAATAAATCTTTAAAAGAAGATTTAAAAAATATTTTATTAAGTGTGGAATTACCCGAAGATTATCTTGAAATACATCATTCATGTGAAAAATGCAAAGACGAAGGATTTATTGATGGGGTTATGTGCGATTGTATGAAAAATATGTTGAAAAAAGAAGCTTACAATCGCCTTAATAAAATGTCACCGTTAGAGCTTTCTTCTTTTGATAATTTTTCTTTGGATTATTATTCCGAAATTCCTTTTAATGAAAACGAACAATCTTCTCGCAAAAGAATGGAGTTGATTTTCAATTTTTGCAAGAAATACGTGGATGGATTTACAAAAAACTCTCCCGGACTTTTAATGACCGGAAATACAGGGTTGGGTAAAACGCATCTTTCCCTTGCTATTGCAAGAGAGGTTATTAATAAAGGTTTTGGAGTGATTTATGGCTCTACCCAAAATATAGTTTCGGAAATGGAAAAGGAAAAATTTCAAAATCGTTTCGGCAGTGAAGAAAGTGAACGCCACTATGTTGACTGCGATTTGCTGATAATTGATGACCTTGGCACGGAATATAGCACTCCTTTTTCAAGTGCGGCGATTTACAATATTATTAATTCCCGTATTATGAGAAATAAGCCGACTATAATAAGTACAAATCTTTCCATGAAAGAGATGGAAAAAAATTATTCCCCACGTATGGTGTCCAGGATAATCGGAAATAATATACGTCTTGAGTTTCTGGGTTCGGATATTAGGCAAAAAATGATGAAAAGCCGTAAAAAAGGTTAAATTTAAACGCATATAAATATAAATTATTTTGGTTATGGTATATTACACAAAAAAATATAAATGCAATAGTTTATTTGTACGTTTGAAAAGATTAAGTTTAAAAAATTAACGCTTGACATATTTTTTTAAGAATGATATCATTTTATATGTTGGTGCAAGTGATAAAACATTGTAATAAATATAAGTTGATTTATGAAGATTGAGCTTGGCATCATTAAGTTATGTACATAATGAATTAAAGCTGGTTTATGTATATAAGGGAGCATAGCTCAGTTGGTTAGAGCACTTGCCTTACAAGCAAGGGGTCATAGGTTCGAGTCCTATTGTTCCCACCATGAAAATGGCCCGGTAGTTCAGTTGGTTAGAACGCTAGCCTGTCACGCTAGAGGTCGACGGTTCGA
>CALDOU010000089.1 GCA_937912175.1 uncultured Clostridia bacterium | reverse complement strand
ACAGTAAAAATATTTAGTATTAGGAGTTTACTCAAATGAAAAAAAATCATTCACTTTTATATGCGTTAATAATATCATTGACAGCCTTATTCTTTTTTTCCCCATCGTCTCGTGCCAATAGTTATACAGGAACAATATCTACATCCCAAGGAAATTTCACAATAAGAGGTAGCAACTGGCGGAGAGTAAAAGAAGTATTAGAGCGTATAAGCAAAATGGTGAATAACAAAACATTTATACCAATTCTGGACGGCGGAGAATATTCAAAAATCTGCACGGCCAAAGGCTATGAGCGTCATCATTTAGTTTCCACAGCATTTTGTAAAAAACACCAAATACCATACCGACATGCACCCGCTGTATTAATATCCAAAGAATTGCATAAACAAACAGGAAGTTTTGGATGTCTAAAAGGTTCACAGATATATAGAGACCGAGAAAACCAAATTTTTAACACAGCAATAGAACAAAATGATCATAATGGTGCTATTTACCAAGTATATAGTTTTGGATTAGATAATTTAATTGACATATTACAACCAGAATATTCCAAACTAACCGAAGAAAAAGTCAAACTTATGACGCCTGTGAAACAAGCACGTAGTTCTACATGGTTAAAAAATGTACCCTCCGCACAAAAAATTTACACGCCTACACAAAATTCGCAGGATACTAACCCATCCAAACAATTTTTTTATTCACGCCTTGCTTGTATATCCAACCCGCCAGGAAGTTCAATTGATGCACCTACCAGTAATTTACCGATTCCCTGCACACCGTTAAAATCATCACACCGTAAGCGATAAAATAGAGAAACTGTCACCAAAGACCTCTCCACAATAAGGGGACAGCTAACTTTCGATTAGCACATCAAAAACATCAACCATGAAAAAACGAAATCATGGCAAAAACATCACAAACAAGTTTCAAAACAAAGCACGCATACCGCAATTTGAAATATCTTAAAACATAAACAAATTAAATATATAAACATAAAACCACGGATTTAATCCGTGGTTTATATTTATACAACTATTAACAGTAATAAAATTATTTGAATTTTACATTAAGCTCAGAAGACAACTCATCTAAAAATATTTTTTCGATTTTTTCTATTTCTTCCGCCGTTAAGGTAGTTTCTTTACTACAATAATTTACTTCATAAAGAATAGCGTATTCATTTTCCGCAAATGTTTTATCGGAATAAATATCTTTAACTATAACGCTTCTAACTATATTACTTGATTTTTTTATAATGTCGGTTACTTGTTGAGCAGTAATATTCTTTTTTTGCATTAAATTATAAAAACGTTTTATGGGTGGATACTTAGATTCAAATTCAATTTTTCTTACTTTTTCTTCTAATCCACTCAAGTAAAATTCTCCATAAAATATTTTATCCTTAATTAATTTAACATTTTGAATTTTATTCATTTTTGATTTATTTAGTTCACCTATAAACCCAATGACTTTACCATTAATAACGATATCATATCCGGAACCTTCTTCGCAAAATTTATAATTATTTTGCTTAAGCTCAAACCTTTGGCCAAACCGATTCATTAATAATTTTAAATAATTAAGCAAATCATAATATGTATACTTTATGTCTTTATCAAAACCAAATCCCTTTGGTACCCGAGTACCGGACATAATAAATCCGCATGTATCGATTTCTTTACATCCCGTGTCCATTTTTTCATCTTTAAAATATACTCTGCCCAACTCAAATAATGCTAAATTGGAATTACTTATTGAATAATTATAGGCAAGACAATTTAAAAGTGAGTATGTCATCATCGGTCTCATCAAAGAATATGCATTTGCGATAGGGTTTTGAATAACCAGGTCGGAATAAAGCCTTTCGCCTTCTTTTATATCAAAAATATTCATTGTATTGTTGGGGATAAACGAATAATTTATAGTTTCATTAAAGCCAAGGCCTGTCAAAATTTCTCGAACAATATCCATATTAGACCAAACTTTATTTTCTTGATAGTGGGTCATTATAGTGGGCATAACAGGAGTAATATTGTCATATCCATGAATTCTCGCCACTTCTTCAATTAAATCTATTTCTTGTTTAACATCTAATCTATAATTTGGTATTTGCACGGAGATTATATCTTCGCTTTTATCGGCACATTTAAAATTATATTTTTCTAAATATTTTATTATTTCATTTTGATTAAGGTCAGCGCCAATAAGATTATTGCTATTTTTTACGCTTAAATCCAAGCGATTTTCTTTGTTGTTTAAAGCGTATTCATCAAATGCATAAGGATCAATGGTTCCACCGCAAATTTCGGTTATCATTTTAGCGCAGTGTATAAGAGCGTCAAAAGTTGATTCACTGTTAACTCCTCTTTCAAACCTAAAGGAAGAAGGAGTGGAAATTTTAAGCCTTCTGGAAGTAAGCCTTACACTAACGTCATCAAAAACAGCCGCTTCTAAAATTATACTGGATGTGCAATTTGTTACTGCTGCGCCATCTGTGCCAATAACTCCTGCCACACATTTAATATCTTTGCTATCAGAAATAACAATATCGCCTTTTTTTATTTCTGAAGTTTCACCCAAAAATGTCGTTATCTTGCTATCTTGCGCCGCTTTATCTACTTTAAGTTCTTTGCCGTTTAATTTATCAAAATCATAAGCATGCAACGGTTGACCAATATCAAGCATTACATAGTTACCAATATCAACCACTGAGTTCACAGAATTTATGCCCATGGCATTAAGTCTTTCCGATATATATTCAGGAACAGGTTTGGTCGCATCTAAACCGCTAATTTTAACAGCGCAAAAACGCTTGCACAAATCTTTATTAATATTTATTTTTAACGGAAATTCGTCGTTGTTTACATCGTGTTTTTGGTGCAAAACTTCCGGTACGGTTTCACTGTCAAATGCTTTAATCTCTCTTGCTATACCCATATGATAGAGCATATCGGGGCGGTTCGCTTTTACTTCTATTTCGGTAATTACATCGCTTCCAATTTCTTGTTTACCTGCAAATTCAAAGCCCTGAGATTTGAGCTTTGCCATTATTTCATCATATTTAATATCTTTCCCGCAATAATCACGGAGCCAATTCAAAGAAAATTTAAACATATTTTATTCACTCCTCTTCATTATTATATTTGATTCCAAAGGCTTATATCATTTTCATAAAGTTTTCTTATCTCATCAAGTCCGTAATACGCAAGAGCCAATCTATTAAGCCCAAGACCAAAAGCAAACCCCGTATATTTTTTGCTGTCATATCCAACGCCTTCCAAAACGTTAGGATGCACCATACCGGAACCCAAAACCGTTATCCAACCGGTACCGCCACAAGTTCTGCAGCCTTTTCCGCCACATTTTGAACAAGACATATCAATAGCTGCACTTGGTTCTGTATAAGGATAGTATGAAGGTCTAAATCTAACTTTGGTTTCATCACCAAAAACTTCTTTTAAAAATTTAATTAAAACAGCTTTTAAATTAGCAAAAGATATATTTTCAGCCACCATTAAACCCTCTATTTGATAAAACATAGGTGTATGCTGTGGGTCTATATCGTCAACTCTATAAACCGTTCCGGGGGAAATAACTTGAATAGGCGGATTGGTTTTTTCCATTGTTCTGATTTGAACCGAAGAGGTATGAGACCTTAAAAGCACATTCGGAGCAGAAATATAAAATGTATCTTGCATATCACGTGCGGGGTGATGCGGCGGGATATTAAGTTTTTCAAAATTATATCTATCGAGTTCTATTTCCGGACCTTGAACCACAGAAAATCCCATTCCCACAAACACTTTTTCTATTTTTTTATAAAGTTTTATAAGAGGATGTCCGGAGCCAAACCTTATATTGTCTTTAAAAATAGTGACATCATATTTAGAAGTAACTTTTGAGGACTTAAATTTTTCTTCAAACTGTTCTATAATTTCTTCGGCAAAATTTTTAAAATCATTTATTAACTTTCCTAAAGTCTTTTTTTCTTCCACAGATGCATTTTTTAACTCCGAATATAACAACTTTACATATTTTTTTAAATATTCATTTTTCAGTGCAAAAACTTCTTTTGAATCTTGAGCATGTTCCAGCGCTTTTTTTAACTCTGTTTTTTTATTTTCTATATTTACTTCTAAATTATTAGCCACTTAAAATTCCTCCTAAAAACTTAATTTATATCTATATTTTCAACACTTTTTTCAATTCTTCAACTTTATCGGTTTTTTCCCAACCTACATTTAAATCTTCTCTGCCCATATGTCCATATGAAGCAAGAGAAAAGTATATTGGGGATTTTAAATTAAATTTTTCAATAATCGCAGACGGCCTTAAATCAAAAACTTCATTTACCGCCTTTTCCAATTGACTTTCAGGTATTTCAGAAGTACCGAAAGTATCTACTCTTACAGAAACAGGGTGAGAAACACCTATTGCATATGCCAGTTGAATTTCGCACTTTTTGGCAATACCGGCTGCCACTATATTTTTAGCAACATACCTTGCCGCATAAGCTGCGGAACGGTCAACTTTAGTAGCATCTTTTCCGGAAAAAGCTCCTCCTCCGTGCCTTGAATAGCCGCCATAAGTATCAACAATAATTTTGCGTCCTGTTAATCCACTATCCCCCGAGGGACCGCCAATTACAAAACGCCCTGTCGGATTAATAAAAATTTTAGTATTTTCGTCAATCATATTTTGGGGGATAATCGGCATAATTACATTTTCAAAAACATCTTTTTGAATTTGTTCCAAAGAAACTTCTTCGCTATGCTGAGTCGAAATAACAATTGTATCTATTCTTACGGGCTTATTGTCATCATATTCAACGGTAACTTGAGTTTTTCCGTCGGGACGAATATAATCTAAAATTTTTTCTTTTCTTACAAATGCAAGCCTTTTTGATAATTTATGAGCTAAAGAAATAGGCAATGGCATTAATTCCGGAGTTTCATCACACGCAAAACCGAACATCATGCCTTGATCTCCTGCACCAATTCCACTTTCGGTATTATTGTCACCAAATTTTTTTTCAAGTGAACAGTCAACGCCCATAGCTATATCCGGAGATTGCGAATTGATAGAAGTGATTATACCGCAAGTATTACCATTAAAGCCGTAAAGAGAATTATTATATCCGACTTTATTTATAACCTTACGCGCTTCTTTTTCCAGATCTATATAACAATTAGTGGTAATTTCACCCATTATATGTATTAAACCCGTAGTAGCTGTAACTTCACAAGCAACATGAGCCTCAGGATCTTTAATTAAAATTGCATCTAATATAGCATCGGAAATTTGGTCACATAGCTTATCCGGATGCCCTTCCGTAACTGATTCTGATGTAAATAACTTTTTTAACATAAAAATAACCTCATTTTATTAAATCACTATATATAATTTTAAATCATAAAACCTTTAACGTCAACAAAAGTGTTATTTAAGCATTATGAAACAAAAATGTTTAAATTATTTAAAAAGAGTTTGACTTTATAATTTATAATATTTATAATACACATTATACAGACAGTATACTGTATAAATATCAAATAGGAGCTGATATTAGTGGAAAATTTAGAAAAAAACAAAGATTTTAATGAACTTAGTGAAAAGGAAATCAATGATGTAGTAGGTGGCTACGTCCATCGAGTCGGCAATAAATGGTTAGTAGTAAACAATGCCAATGAAACATTAGGAACTTATGCAGATAAAAAACAAGCGCAATATATGGCATGGAGTTGGTGGCACACACATACCAGAGAAATAAATGATAATCAGGCGGATTATTTAGAAAAAACAGGAGGCGCGGGTACTCAATTAGGACGTCATTTGGCATTAAACACATTGGAAAAACATCATAAATAATTTAATTTTGTGTATATTAAATTCTTAACTTTAATAATTAAAAATCACAAAGCCTCATAATTAAATTATGAGGCTTGTTTTTATATGGTAATTTTCAAAATCGCTTTAAAATTAACCAAGAATTTCGGTTACAACACCGGAACCAACGGTACGTCCGCCTTCACGAATAGCGAAGCGAAGTCCTTCTTCAATTGCGATAGGTGTAATGAGTTCAACATCCATTACTACGTTATCGCCGGGCATGCACATTTCGGTTCCTTCAGGAAGTGAAATTACACCCGTAACGTCTGTGGTTCTGAAATAGAATTGAGGACGATAG
This sequence comes from uncultured Clostridia bacterium, assembly GCA_937912175.1. Taxonomy (GTDB): domain Bacteria; phylum Bacillota; class Clostridia; order Oscillospirales; family Acutalibacteraceae; genus UMGS1491. The sequence goes on along the minus strand of CALDOU010000089.1, from coordinate 4,774 downwards.
TTATTAAAGAACGGGGTATGACGTCCGCCTTCATCTTTGGTCAATACATATACTTGACCTCTGAATTTGGTGTGCGGATTAATTGTGCCCGGTTTAGCAAGAACTTGACCACGTTGAATTTCTTCTCTTTGTACGCCACGGAGAAGTACACCAACGTTATCTCCTGCTTCAGCGTAATCAAGAAGTTTTCTGAACATTTCGATACCGGTTACAACTACTTTACGACGTTCTTCGGTAAGTCCAACGAGTTCAACTTCTTCATTCATCTTAAGTTGTCCACGTTCTACTCTACCTGTTGCAACTGTTCCACGACCGGTAATTGTAAATACGTCTTCAACAGGCATTAAGAATGGTTGATCAGCTTTTCTTTCAGGTGTAGGAACAAATTCGTCTACAGCTTTCATTAATTCATGAATACATTTATATTCAGGTGCACTTGAATCTTTAGAAGTTGATTCAAGAACTTTAAGAGCTGAACCTTTAATAATAGGAGTATCATCACCCGGGAAACCATATTCGGTTAAGAGGTCACGAACTTCCATTTCTACTAAATCAAGTAATTCTTCATCGTCTACTTGGTCAACTTTGTTCAAAAATACTACTATGCTGGGAACTCCGACTTGACGTGCAAGTAAGATGTGTTCACGAGTTTGGGGCATAGGACCATCTGCAGCTGATACAACGAGAATAGCACCGTCCATTTGAGCAGCACCGGTAATCATGTTTTTAACATAGTCAGCATGGCCGGGGCAGTCAACGTGTGCATAGTGACGTGTTTCAGTTTGATATTCAACGTGTGAAGTATTAATAGTAATTCCACGTTCTCTTTCTTCAGGGGCCTTATCAATATTTGCATAATCTACAAATTCAGCATCTCCGCCAAGATTAAGAACTTTTGTAATAGCAGCGGTAAGAGTGGTTTTACCATGATCGACGTGACCAATGGTACCAATGTTTACATGGGGTTTATTTCTTTCAAATTTTGCTTTTGCCATTATAAATTTTCCTCCTTTAAATTTTTCAATGCTTTTTACAGCTATATTGAATTTTATCAATTTATCATTAAAAAATCAACTATAAATATTAATTTACATTTTCAGAACCTATTTGTCTTTCATCCATAAATAGTATCAATAGCCAAAATCAATTATATTCAAGCCATAAATAAAATTTTTGAAAAACAATTTAAAACAAGTTCAATTTATTAATCTTTCTTTCTGTCGGCAATAATCTGTTCAGAAACAGATTTCGGAACTTCTGCATAATGACTGGGTTCCATGGTGTATTGTCCTCTTCCTTGAGTTCTGGAACGCATATCTGTTGCATAACCAAACATTTCCGAAAGCGGAACCTGGGCATTAATTCTTTGAGCACCGGATATTGCTTCCATACCTTGAATCATTCCACGGCGTGAGTTAATATCGCCAATTACATCACCCATATATTCTTCAGGAACTATTACAGAAACTTTCATTATTGGCTCAAGAAGAACCGGATCAGCTTTTTTCATTGCTGATTTAAATGCCATTGAACCGGCAATTTTAAATGCCATTTCAGAGGAGTCAACTTCATGATAAGAACCATCGTAAAGAGTGACTTTAACATCAACAACATTATATCCTGCCAACACACCGGAAAGCATTGCGCCTTGAATTCCGTTATCAACAGCCGGAATATATTCCTTAGGAATTGCTCCTCCGACGATTTCATTAATAAATTCATAACCTTTTCCCGGATTGGGTTCAACTTTAATTTTAACGTGACCATACTGTCCACGTCCGCCGGATTGACGAGCATATTTTTCTTCAACATCGGCATTTTTGCGAATGGTTTCTTTGTAGGCTACTTGAGGTTTACCTACGTTTGCTTCAACTTTAAATTCACGAAGAAGTCTGTCAACGATAATTTCAAGGTGTAATTCACCCATACCGGCTATAATGGTTTGACCGGTTTCTTCATCGGTATAAGCTTTAAATGTCGGATCTTCTTCAGCAAGTTTTGCAAGTCCAAGTCCCATTTTTTCTTGACCGGCTTTTGTTTTGGGCTCAATTGCAACCCTAATAACCGGGTCGGGGAATTCCATGGATTCAAGTATAACGGGATGCTTTTCATCACAAAGAGTATCACCTGTTGTAGTATTTTTCAATCCTACCGCAGCGGCAATGTCTCCGGCATATACTTTTTCAATATCTTGCCTATGATTTGAGTGCATTTGAAGAATACGGCCCAATCTTTCATTATTATCCTTTGTGGAGTTATAAATTGTTGAACCGGCTTCAACAGTTCCCGAATAAACTCTGAAGAAACAAAGTTTTCCCACAAACGGGTCAGTTGCAATTTTAAATGCCAAAGCGGCAAAAGGTTCTTCATCGGATGAAGGACGTTCCACTTCTTCTTCGGTATCGGGATTTACGCCTTTAATAGCAGGAACATCTTTAGGAGAAGGCATATAATCAACTATTGCATCAAGAAGTTTTTGAACTCCTTTATTTTTGTAAGATGTACCGCATGTTACAGGAACCATGGTGTTAGCTATGGTAGCCTTTCTGATACAATCTTTCATTTCTTTAATTGTAATTTCTTCGCCTTCAAGATATTTTTCCATCACGGCATCGTCACATTCGGCAATGTGTTCGAGCATTTCTGCGTGATATTGTTCTGCCAATTCTTTCATATCTTCAGGAATTTCTTCCACTCGAATGTCTTTTCCGAGATCATCATAATATACATATGCTTTCATCTCGACCAAGTCAATAATTCCTTTAAAGGTATCTTCTGAACCGATTGGAAGTTGAATCGGTACAGCATTACATTTAAGGCGTTCTTTCATCATTTTTACAACATTATAAAAATCAGCGCCCATAATGTCCATTTTGTTAACATAAGCCATTCTCGGTACGCCGTATTTGTCTGCTTGACGCCATACGGTTTCGGATTGAGGTTCTACCCCGCCTTTTGCACAAAGAACAGTAACTGAACCATCAAGAACTCTCAAAGAGCGTTCTACTTCAACAGTAAAATCCACGTGGCCGGGGGTATCGATTATATTAATACGATGATCCTGCCAAAAACATGTTGTTGCCGCAGAAGTTATAGTTATACCGCGTTCTTGCTCTTGAACCATCCAGTCCATTGTAGCTGCACCGTCATGGGTTTCACCGATTTTATGATTTATACCGGTATAAAACAAGATACGTTCGGTCGTTGTTGTCTTACCCGCATCAATATGAGCCATAATTCCTATATTACGAGTCATATCAAGCGAAACTTTTCTTGGCATAATATCCTCCTTTTCATAATTTTTAATAGATTTTAAAAACATTTTGTGTGGAAAAGCAAATCTCTTAATTCACAACCACACAAAATATTGTTTTACGGAATTACCATCTGTAGTGAGCAAATGCTTTATTGGCTTCTGCCATTTTATGTGTGTCTTCACGTTTTTTAACAGCTGCACCGGAACCGTTAATTGCATCTAAAATTTCTCCGGCGAGTCTTTCAATCATGGTTTTTTCGGAACGTAATCTTGAATAACCGGTAAGCCATCTTAATCCTAAAGTTTGTCTTCTGTCAGCTCTTACTTCGATAGGTACTTGATATGTTGCACCACCGACTCTTCTGGCTTTTACTTCAAGATTTGGCATAATATTTTCCATGGCTTCCTCAAAAACTTCCAAAGGCTCTCTACCGGTTTTTGTACGGATAATATCAAAAGCTTTGTAAACTATTTTTTGAGCTACTCCTCTTTTTCCGTCCACCATAACATTATTAATAAGACGAGTTACAAGTTTAGAGTTATATAATGGATCTTGTAAAACATCACGTTTTGAAACGTTACCTCTTCTTGGCACGTGTCTTCCCTCCTTCACAGAAATGATATCATAGGTACTCGAAAGTAATTTAGCTTCCGCCCGCCAATACAGAGGCATTTTATATATAAAACGCATCTGCATTGAATAAATGCAAAGCTGTATTAATTTCTAATTAATCCTATTTTTTCGCCGCACCGGCTTTAGGACGTTTTGCACCGTATTTTGAACGAGCTTGCATACGTTTTGCCACGCCTTGTGTATCCAATGTACCCCTTACGATATGATAACGTACACCGGGCAAGTCTTTTACACGTCCACCACGGATAAGAACAACGCTGTGTTCCTGTAAGTTATGTCCGATTCCGGGAATATAAGAAGTTACTTCTAAACCGTTTGAAAGACGAACTCTTGCAATTTTTCTAAGCGCTGAGTTAGGCTTTTTAGGCGTAGCTGTTTTAACAGCTGTACAAACTCCACGTTTTTGCGGTGAGTTTTGGTCAATTGCTTCTCTTTTTTTAGCATTCCAACCTTTTAAAAGAGCAGGAGCTTTTGCTTTTCTTTCATGGGTTTTTCTTCCCTTACGAACCAATTGATTAACTGTAGGCATATTGCACCCCCTCATAAAAAATTAATCGCGCGTAAATTCAATTCACGCAACGATTAATTTTATCATATTTTTTTAAAGCAGTCAAGTTATAACAACTCAAAGATTTTGACAAATAATATTTTTAATTTAGTATAATTAATAATTTATTTCGAATGTTCTAATATAAATTGCATAAACGGTTGAGCATATTTATCGTTTATATCATCCGGAAGCGATTCGTTTACGTCTTTCGCCATTTTTCCTGCGGCTTTTAAAGCTTCTTTATAAGGTTGTTTTGCTTCTGATAATGCCGTTTTTACAGCGTCAATGTCTTTCAACTTCAAAACATCAGCTAAGTTATGAGTTGATTTTAATT
>CALDOU010000088.1 GCA_937912175.1 uncultured Clostridia bacterium | reverse complement strand
TGGGTTTTTTATATATAAAAATAATAATTTTTTACAAAAAACACTTGACATTATACATATATATATATATAATTGACATAGCAAAGACTTTTAATCTAATTAAAAATAGTTAAAGGAGTGTGTTGTAATAATGAAAACCCTAAGAATAATTGACAGTGCCAAGTCTTTGGTTGATGACCCAAAGCGGTTCAAAGAGCTATGCTTTTTACAAAAAGGTGAGGAGGTAGTGGCTTATCCTACGCTGAAAGCAAAGAGCGCAGATAAAATAAAGTCTATTTTATTAGAAATAGATGATAATACCAACGGGAATAAAGTTAACGTTAATCCCGCAACCATAACTTACTGTCCCGTGGAAAACTTTAACGTTGCTTTCCTAAGAGCTATTAAAGAAAACCATATACAAAAGTATAGTAAATTTGCTGCCGTAGTAGCCTACAAACAAGGATCAAAATACGTGACTAATGGAGAAGTAATGAACGAACATCGAAAAACATTAAATCTACCCCCTTTCTCGTCAACAATGTCAGCGCCGCAAATGAACCGGCTAAGAATAGTTAATAGTGCCTGGGATAAAGTTGTTAAAAAACAATTCGACGAGCTACGGTTTGTACAAATAGGTGATGAAGTAGTGGTTTATCCCACGATGAAAGATGCGAGCGCGGAGGAAGCGGAGCACATTTTACAAGAAATAGCTGATACTAAATGTCAGAAGCATTCTTATAATATTGGATTAAAAACTTACACATCTGAACTTGAGAATGATGATTTTAATCATGGATTCCAAATTGCTTGTACGCAACAGTATTGCTCAAGATATATATCAAAATATGATGATGTTATGAAATTACCTCAAGTTATTGCCGCCAGAAAACTAATGGACGATTGTTTGCCCGCTAAGAAAGCTAGGGTTGATCAAGGCAGAACTCTAGAAGCGTTGTGGAATGAGTTAAAAGGTAAACAGAAATTTTGTTCAGAAGAAAAAGGCGGTTTGTATGGAAGTATGCATTCTACATTTCTCTCATGCCCTTATTGGTTTAATAGCAAACTTGGTAAACCTGGAAGAATAACACAATTTAACAAGTGGTATTTTGGAGGTACCGGTACCCCTAAATTTGAAGAAGGCAAAAAGACCTGTGTATTATTATTTCCAACTAAATTTGCATTCAACGGAGCATTGCTAAAAAAGGGTAAGGAAGAGATAGAAAAAATTATATTTGATGAAAAAAATTGGGAAGAATCCCAAAGTGTAGAAGACGATGCTTTAGGGGAAATAAAATTACAATCAGACGCCCAAATTAAGAGTATTGAAGATTACTATAAGTATTTAGGTGTTTTTAAATAAAAATAAAAATCACTCCCACCGACGATTCGGTGGGTTTTTTATATAAAATAATAATTTTTAATATTAAGTTTATCTGAATTCGAGTAGTTTACTTGGATTAATTTTTAAAACCTTAGAAATATTAAATAAAGCTTCCAAAGAAATTGTTTTTACTTCATTGGGCGCTTCTATGGTGCTTATATACGAACGGCTTAAACCGGCTTCCTCAGCCAATTCTTCCTGAGTATAACCGATTAATTTTCTATAATATGAAATATTGAGCCCTAATTGTATATACTTTATTTCATTTTCTTTACTTATTTTTTTAGATTTAGACATATAAATCACCCCTAATTTAATGGTATTTGTTAAGAGTGAAGATATACACAAGCTAACAAAAAGCTATTGCTTATTATTAACAAGCTATATATAATTATTAAGTAATATATAATCACAAAGATTTAACTCAAAGGATGAGCTGATAAAATGATAAATAAACTTTTATGCCACGAAAATAATGATTTGCATGAAGTATTTGATAAGTATTATAGTTTAATGTTCGGGTTTTACAATTTAGATGAAGTAAAGGAGCCGGAAACACTGGCACTCAGCAAACAAATAAAAAATGAAGTTTTTGATAAAAATGGTAAATTTTTTTTCTTATTTGAAAAAATCGGAAATGTTGAGAGAAAGCTTGCTGATTTGGAATATAATTTTCGCAAAAATGAAAAAAATTTCAACGTGGACAATGGTTTGGTAAATGATATAAAGGATTTATATGATGATGCAATTCGAAACATCAGTGAACAAATGTTTATGTATGGAGTGGAGTATGGTAATAGCTTGAAAGATTAGTTATAACCAAAGAGCGGTTCTGTGACCGGATTTTTATTTTCAGAAAACTACATAGTGTAAATTTAAACACATATAAATTATGTACCGAAATATTTTTTATAAAAGAAATTAATTTTAAAAAGCGGATTTTGTTGACATTCGCTTGATTTTTACGCTATTTTTTCAATATATTT
>CALDOU010000087.1 GCA_937912175.1 uncultured Clostridia bacterium | reverse complement strand
ACTAACCTATTATAGTATAAACTCATTATTTTAAAAACCCAAAGCCCCAACATTATTTTACAGACAAAAAACTCCTTACGTTCGTTTTAAATGTAAAGAGTTTTTTAAGCCTATCTTAATGAGGAAGAGCGTTCGGCCTCTTGCGTTTCACCTTTATCTTCCAAAAGCTTTACGGATGCATCAAAAGATGACGACGTAAATTGATTTGATGTTTTTCTATATATTGAAAGTTTTACACTTTCTCCGGGTTTATGATTATAAAGTTCACCATAAAAAGCATCCAAGCTTGTTACATTTACATCATTTATCTTTGTAATTATGTCTCCGGTCTTAATACCGCAAGAGGAAAGATTACTGTCGCTACTTATTTCAGAGATTATAATTCCCACGGGGACTCCGTAAACTTGTGATTGATAATTACTTACCATTTTGCCGGATAAGCCCAACCGTACCCTTCCGGAAACATAACCTTTATCAATTATATCATCTACAACCTTCTTAACAGTATTGCTCGGAATTGCAAATCCCATACCCTCACAATGAGAAACTACTATTTTGGAAGAGTTTATTCCGATAACCTGCCCATACATATTTATAAGGGGTCCGCCGGAATTGCCCGGGTTTATAGCTGCGTCGGTTTGTATATATTTTACCAAACTGTTTGAAACTCCGTTTGAACATCTGTTTACCGCTGAAACAATTCCTCTTGTAAGCGAACTTGCAAAGTTAAGCCCTAACGGATTACCCAAAGCAAGAGCCGAAGCACCTACTTTTACTTCATCGGAATTTCCGAATGTTGCGGCTTTCAATCCCGTTTTATCCACTTTGATTACTGCTATATCCGTTTTGCTGTCATATCCCACTACTTTTCCGGGAAACTCTTCGTTAGTATTTAAAACTATCTTTATGTTATTTTGTTTTGAATTTCCGACAACATGAGAATTCGTAACAATATAACCTTTTTCACTTATTATTATTCCCGAACCTTCACTTACAGGGTCGGATATTATATCTGCTTTGCTATCATAAACTACTACTCCGACAACCGATGGAGAAACCTTATCATATATTGTTTCTGCGGAAAATTCACGGTCATCCTCAGGCTTTGACTCAAACTTTATTTCCGAATCACCCGAAGTATGATCGGCGGTAATAGAAGTATTTTGAGATGTAGTGTTTGAAACGGGCCTTGAGCTTCTTACCATATAAATAATATAAGAAACCAACAACACTACCAAAAATGAAAGAAATGCTATTGCAACAATCAGTAATTTTTTAGAGCGGGAATTTTTAACTGCAACCTCGGAATCACTGTCTTCGCCGTTTTCAAAATCAATATATGTGGCAGTGTATTCCATTTTTTCAAAATCATCTTTATTCTGATTTTCGTCGGAAAAACCGTTTTCAACATTTGTATTGGTAGTATCATCATAAGATTCCGAACTTTCGGAAAAATGAATAGGAATTCCTGCTTTTTTGGGATAAGTATATTCAACGTCTTGTTCTTCATTTAATTCGTCTTTGAAATCGTCGTCCATAAATTAAAACACCCACTTTTTATTATCCGAAAAATATAATTAATCATCAGTATTTAAATCTGCAACTTCTTCTTTAGAATCATTTTTTACAGTTTCGTTGGGCTTAGAAGAGTTCTCTTCCAAACTCAAACCTTGCATCATAGCCTCAAATTTTTGATTATTCATTTTTTCATGTTCAATTAAATATTCAGAAACTGAATGCAGTTTATCAATATTTTCTTTAAGTATTTTTTCCGCTTTATCACGGCACTGGATAATTATCTTTCTTACTTCATCATCAATTTTACAGGCCGTAGATTCAGAATAATCTTTAACGTGACCCATATCTCTTCCGATAAAAACTTCTTCACTGTTTTGCCCATATACAACCGGACCTATAACATCGCTCATACCATATTTTGTAACTATGGATTTAGCAGTCTTTGTTGCATGTTCCAAATCACTTGAAACACCCGTAGTCGTATCGTTAAAAATCAACTTTTCAGCCGCCATACCGCCTAAGCATACGGATATATATTCAAGCATTTTATTTTTAAATATATAATTTTCATCCTTTTCAGGAAGAGAAAGCGTATAGCCCCCCGCCATTCCTCTGGGGATAGTGGAAATTTCATGAACCTTATCTTGAGTCTTACAAAAATATGTTACTATTGCGTGTCCGGCTTCATGATAAGCCGTTTCTTTTCTGTCTTCCGGAGTAATTATTTTAGAACGTTTTTCGGGTCCTATCGAAACTTTAACGGTTGATTCCTCGATTTCCGCCATAGTTATGGCTTTTAATCCACGTTTGACCGCCAAAATAGCAGCTTCATTCATCAAATTTTCAAGATCAGCGCCCGTGAATCCCGCAGTGGTCTTGGCTATTGTCTTTAATTTTACATCAGGTGCAAAAGGTTTACCTTTGGCGTGAACCTTTAAAATTTCTTCTCTTCCCTTCATATCGGGATAGTTAACAACAACTTTTCTGTCAAATCTTCCGGGGCGGGTTAAAGCATGATCTAAGATATCGGGTCGATTTGTAGCGGCAATAACTATAATACCTTCATTTACTCCAAATCCGTCCATTTCGACAAGCAATTGGTTAAGGGTTTGTTCCCTTTCGTCGTGACCTCCACCAAGGCCCGCTCCTCTTTGTCTGCCCACTGCATCAATTTCGTCTATAAATATAACACATGGAGCATTTTTCTTTGCTTGTTCGAATAAATCTCTGACTCTTGAGGCACCAACGCCAACAAACATTTCAACAAAATCCGAACCGGATATTGAAAAGAAAGGAACATCCGCTTCACCGGCTACAGCCCTTGCCAACAAGGTTTTACCGGTTCCGGGAGGTCCGACAAGTAACACTCCTTTTGGAATTCTTGCTCCCAAATCCAAATATTTTTGAGGATTTTTAAGGAAATCAACAACTTCGGCCAATTCTTCTTTTTCTTCATCCGCCCCCGCTACATCTTTAAAATAAGCCTTGCGTGCATCATCGGATAAATTCTTGGCTTTTGATTTACCAAACCCCATTTGTTTTCCGGGGTCCCCCATAATGCTTATTCGGCGCAAAAATATCCAACCTATTATACATAAAATCAAAATAGGTAAAACCACACAGATAAATGCACTGGTCAGCCACGAAGTATCATTTGCTTTTATAAGATTGTAAATCATCGGGGATTCGGGATTTTCTTTATTATATTCATCTATATAATCTTTTATGTCCGTATACATAAGATTTACACTTGGGGCGGTATAATAAAGCTTATTTCCGTCTTTAAGTTTTATTTCCATATCACCGGAACCTAAGTTCATATTATATTCAACAACCTGATGATTTTTAAAATTATTTACAATTTCAGAATAATTATATGTTTGCGAAGGTGTTATTCCGTTAATAACCGCAAAAATTATAACTATTATTAAAGGCAACCCCAAAAAAGCTATAATTCCCCTTAATTGTTTGTGTTTTTTGTTATTGTCCACTTCAAAATCACTCCCGATTTATCAAAAAAATAAAATTTTTACTTTATATATTCAGGATTAATCACGCCAATAAACGGGACATTCCTGTACTTTTCATTATAATCCAAACCATACCCTATTACAAAATCATCAGGTGCATTATACCCTACATAATCCGGGTGTATATCCACTTTCCTGCATTGAGGTTTATCCAAAAGAACACATATTTTCATACTATTAGGCTTACGTTCTTTAAATATTTTGGTTATGCAATCCAAGGTATATCCGCTTTCCAATATATCTTCCACAATTAAAACATCGCAATCTTTTATATCATCTCTTAAATCTTTAATTATGTTAACCTTTCCGCCGCTGTTTTTAGTGCCGACATAGCTTGAAACTTCCATAAAATCTATTTTACACGGCAACTTTATTTTCCTCATTAAATCAATCATAAAAACAGATGAACCCTTTAACAAACCAATCAACATAAGATTTTTTCCTTTATAATCGTTAGTTATCTGTTCACCTAAACGCTCAACTGCTTTTTTCAAATCTTCCTCAGTAAAAAGCACTTTTTCTATAAAATCCATCATTATATTTTTGACTCCTTATAAATAACAGCAATATTTTTTGTGTTTTCAGTAGGTTTATATTTTTTTGATACCCCAACCGTGTCCATCCAAATAACTTCATTTTGAAAAGCCAACACAGGAATTTTATTTCTCATATTTTGAGGTATTTTAAGTTCATTCATTAACTTTTTCAAACTTTTAGTTAAATTTCTTTTTGAAAAAGTAAATTTATCTCCCGCTCGGCGATTTCTTATAACACTTTTTAAGGGTATTTTATCAAAATCCAAAACATTTTTAGAATTTATTTTCGATTTCATTTCCAAATATTTTGAAAAGGATATAACTTTTATTATGATATTTGTTTTTATCTCTGTCAAGAAGGTGGTTGTATTAAAAGGATACTCCCAAAAAATATTATCGGAAAAATCTTTTTCTTTTAAGATATAATTTTCACAAATTAACAAAGTTTTATTTGGTAAAGTTACCGGAATATTATTTTTTAAAAGTTTTTTTACTAAATATATATGCCTTTGTTCAACGGGTTTATCAATATAGCTTTTTATTATTTTTATTATCACCCGATTTTGTATGGGGTCCGGAACACCATGCAAATTTTTTATATTATATTCATTTCTGATTTTTGTTTTTAAAGACTCAAATACTTCTTGTGACTTTAAGTCCAAATAATTTTCATCTTGATTTAAAGAAACAAGTGCTCTTTTAACTGTTTTTTCAAAATCGGGATTTATTTTTTTTAGTTCCGGAATTACAGACAGCCTTATTTTATTCCGATTATAATCTTTTTCAAAATTAGTGCTGTCATTGATATATTTTAAATTGTTAAAACAACAATATTTCTCTACTTCTTCTCTTGATATATCAATCAAAGGACGAATAATATTTTCCCTTTTGCAAGGAATACCGCAAAGCCCTTTTAATGAAGTACCTCTTGCAAGATTAAAAATAACCGTTTCGCAATTGTCGGAAAGCGTATGTGCGGTAGCTATTTTAAAATTCTTATTTAATCCGTCTCCGATTGCAACGGAATTGAAAATTTTATATCTTGCGTTTCTTCCCGCTTCCTCTAAGCCGGTTTTACTATCTTTGGATAATTTATAAATATCAATTTTTTCAACAACTAAATTTATATTATTTTTTTTGCAAAAATCACGAACAAAGTCCTCATCTCTTTGAGCCTCTGCCCCACGTAAACCATGATTAACATGTACGGCAACGACTTCAAACTTTTTTCCTTTTTCAGAGGCAAAATAATATAAAAAGTGAAGAAGTGCAGTAGAATCTGCACCTCCGGAAAATCCAACCACCACTTTTTGAACATTATCCAACATACCATGCTTTGTCACTGTGTTTTGAATATTTTGCAAAATCTCATTAAAAATTTTAATATTCATTACGGCGAACCTCCTGAGCCGTAAAACGCATAAACTCACCTTGCCAATGAAGCGGTACCGAACGAGTTTCACCATGCCGGTTTTTAGCAACAATACATTCCCCGCTGTTTTTATCTTGATTTTCGTCCACATCACCTGTTTCATAGTATCCTTCACGGTACAAAAACAAAACTATATCGGCGTCCTGCTCAATAGAACCGGAATCCCTTAAATCCGATAATACAGGCTTGTGGTCCGTTCTTTGCTCACTTGCTCTTGAAAGCTGAGAAAGGGTTACAACGGGAACATTCAATTCTTTTGCCATTATTTTTAAATTTCTTGTAATTTCGGAAACCTCTTGAACACGGTTGTCTATACGGCGAGCACTGGACATAAGCTGTAAATAATCTATAATTACCAAATCTACATTACCGAGCCTTCTGAGTTTAGCTTTCATTTCCGGAATTGTAATACCCGGGGTATCATCAATATAAATAGGGGATTTGGAAAGTATATCTCCGGCTTCGATTAAGCGTTCCCATTCTTTATCATTCAGTTTTCCCATGCGTAAGCTTTGACTCGGAATTTGTCCTTTTGTTGAAAGCATTCTTGAAACCAATTGTTCTTTAGACATTTCCAAAGAAAAAAACGCTACTTTTTTTTCTTTATTTATTCCTGCGTGTTCCGCAATATTAAGTGCAAAACTTGTTTTACCCATACCGGGACGTGCCGCCAATAATATTAGGTCACTTTTGTTAAGACCCATTATTACTCTGTCCAGCTCTTTAATACCCGTCGGAACACCAAGGTAATCTTCACCCGATTGTGAATTAATTGTGTCCAAACGATCAAAGGTTTGCACTATGATCTCATTTACTCTTTGCAAACCCCGAGTTTCTTTGCCACGGCGTATATCAAATATTTTCTGTTCGGCTGAATTTAAAAGCTCGGAAGAATCAACCTCTCCTTCCGAAGCATCGGAGATAATTTCCCGTGCGGTATTAACCAAAACTCTTACATTATATTTATCCCTTACTATATCTGCATAAAACTCAACATTTGAAACAGTGGGAACAATTTGTGCCAACTGTAAAAGATAGGATTTAAAATGCGAATAATCCAAATCGTCATGAGCCTTTATTTTATCCAAAACGGTAATATAGTCTACCGGCTGGCCGACAGTAAACATTTCCAACATAGTGGAATATATAATTTTGTGATTTGACAAATAAAAATAATCCGGATGGGACAAAACCTCAGCCACTTTATTAAGACAACCGGAATCTATAAGTATAGATCCCAAAACCGATTGTTCGGCTTCTAAACTATACTGTAATTTAAGTCCATCCATATCAATATTTACATTCTTCACACTCATTGAAATATACCCCAACCAACTTTAATTAAAACCATTACCCAAGGCTTATATAGTACCTTTTAGCCAACATTTATGACAAAGCGTAATATATTTTTCTTCTCCGCCGATGTCAATAATATTTCCTTCATAAATTATATTGTTACCTATATATCTTGCATTAACTATGGCTTTTGCCCCACATTTGCCACACATTGACTGTATTTCACGAATTGTATCACAAACTTCTATTATCCTGCGGCTTCCCTCAAACAACTTACCGGTATAATTATTTTTAAGGCCATAACACATTACCATTACACCGTTATCCGCCATTTCCCGAAGTTCATCTACTTGCGCTTCCGTCATAAATTGCGCTTCGTCTACTATTATTATATCAAAATTATCTTTTCCGTTCAAAACTTCTTCAATAGTGGCATCTCGGTCAAGAAAAAAGGCTTCACTGGATAACCCTATGCGTGATTTAATCAAAGTTTTGCCGTTTCTTGTATCCAAACTCGGTTTAAGTAACGCTACTTTTCGACCTCTTTCTTCAAAATTAAATTTTTTCATAAGAGCATTGGCTGTTTTGCTCGATCCCATAACACCGTAATAAAAATACATTTTCATCTTAACTATCACCTTTAATTTTTTATTTTTCAAAAACACATAAAACCATTATATAAATAAAAAACAATCTTTTTCAATAAAATTTAAATCTTCATTTTTATGCATATTGACATTATAAAAAAAAAATGATACCACTATTATAGAATGATATCATTTTTTGAAATATAATTAATCTATAAAATATACAGGAGTATGATATATGAAATTTAAAAAAATCACATCCCTTATACTTAGCTCTTTGCTGCTATGTGAGGGTTATTTATGTTCCGCCACTTTCGATAAAGATATGCACCTAAACACAAAAAAAACACAAAGCGATGAATCAAAAGTTACTTATCAGGAAAACGACTTATGTTGGCTTTACTCTTCTATTTTATTTTATTACTACGAACCTAATTTCCATGATGTAATTGTAAATTTTCCTATTGAAGAAGTTCAAACTTTATTAAATAGGTCATTTGATTTATCATCCAAAGACAAAAACAGTTTAATAGCTTTTATAGAGCTTTCAAAAATATTCAAAAATATAGATT
>CALDOU010000086.1 GCA_937912175.1 uncultured Clostridia bacterium | reverse complement strand
CAAAACATAAAAAGGATATATTAGCCACTTTTTATATCTATTGTGGTTAATTATACCCTTTTTTTATATGTTGTCAACTCTTTTGTTTTAATCCTATAACCATAAAAAGTATAAATGTTTTTACATAATTGTTTTATTTAATAACTACGTGATATAATTTAGAGGTAGAGGTGGTAAAATGAGAATAATCGGAATCGACCCCGGATATGCAATAGTGGGTTATGGAATAATCGAATTTAAAAACGGAAAATTTACTCCCATAAATTACGGAGCTATATTTACAAATGCAAAAGATAATTTTTGCGACAGATTGGAAATAATATATGATAAAATGTCTGAAATAATAAATATCTATAAACCGGAAGTAAGCTCTATTGAAAAGCTTTACTTTCAAAACAATCACAAAACCGCAATTGATGTTGCACAGGCGCGAGGAGCGATATTACTCAGCCTCCAAAAAAACAAAGTACCAATATATGAATATACTCCGCTTCAGGTAAAAACTTCGGTTACAGGATACGGTAAAGCCGTAAAGTCACAAGTAATGATGATGACGCAACGATTATTAAGATTAACGGAAATCCCCAAACCTGACGACACAGCCGACGCTTTAGCCATTGCAATTTGCCACGCTAATTCAATCGGATATCAAAATATAGAAAAATACATACGCCAAAAACAATTCAGAGCTTAAATTCAAGGAGGAAATAATGATATACAGTCTTCAAGGAAAATTACTTATAATGGAAAACAATTATATAGTTATTCAATGTTCCGGAGTGGGATACAAATGTTTAACATCATCCTATACTCAAGGTCAATTTCATGATAAAATCGGGCAAGAAGTTGTTGCATATACCTATATGAGCGTTCGACAAGACGCTGTGGACTTATTCGGCTTTTCAAGCCTCAACGAACTCAATTGTTTTAAATTACTGACAACGGTATCAGGAGTAGGACCAAAAGCGGCATTGTCGATACTTTCTCAATTTTCCGCCGAAAAGGTTTCAATGCTTGTGTCTGCAGGTGATAGCAAGAGCTTAACAAACGTTTCGGGAATAGGTTCCAAAACCGCTCAAAGAATAGTTTTGGAATTAAAAGATAAGTTAACCGGAAATGTTTTGCGTTCAGAATCCACGACCACCACAATATTGCCTTCTTGTCAAAAAAATATTTCAGAGGCAGTAAAAGCTTTATCCACTTTAGGCTATTCGGGTACAGAAGTATTACCTGTACTTTCAAAATTAGATTCAAATTTATCGGTTGAACAATTAATTCAGCAAACATTAAAAGCCATGGCTAAAGGAGTGTAATTTATATGCCGGATGAAATTCAAGACAGAATTATATCGCCCACGGAACTAACGGAAGATACCGACAATCCGTTAAGACCACAAACTTTAGAAGAATATATCGGTCAGGAAAAAGTAAAAGAAAATTTAAAAATATTTATAGAAGCTTCCAAAATCCGAAAAGAAGCATTAGACCACGTTCTTCTTTATGGCCCTCCGGGACTTGGTAAAACGACTTTGTCGATGATAATCGCCAAAGAAATGGGAGTAAATATTAAAATAACTTCAGGGCCTGCAATAGAAAAACCCGGGGATTTGGCCGCACTTTTAACCAATCTTTCGGAAGGTGACGTTTTATTTATTGATGAAATACATCGTCTTTCAAGAAACGTTGAAGAAATTCTATATCCGGCAATGGAAGATTTTGCAATAGACATCGTAACAGGCAAAGGTCAGATGGCCACTTCATATCACCTTTCTTTACCGAAATTCACTTTAATCGGAGCCACAACTCGTGCCGGACAATTAACCGCTCCGTTGCGTGACAGATTCGGAGTTATTTTAAGATTGGAAATTTATACTCCGCAAGAGCTTTCCGAAATTATAAAAAGAAGTGCATCGATTTTAAAAATAAAAATAGACGAAGAAGGCGCTTTGGAAATAGCATCAAGATCACGCGGTACACCACGTATAGCAAACAGGTTATTAAAAAGAGTAAGGGATTTTGCTCAAGTCACCAATAACGGTAAAATAGATTACAAAATCGCTAAAAACGCCCTCACCAAACTTGGAATAGATGAACTTGGATTAGACACTAACGATAGACGAATTCTTGAAACAATGATAAACTATTATAATGGTGGCCCCGTAGGTTTGGAAACATTATCCGCTGCAATTGGCGAAGAATCCGTTACAATTGAAGACGTTTATGAACCCTTTCTAATGCAGATTGGATTTTTAAGCCGCACTCCACGCGGAAGATGTGTCACAAGCGCAGCGTATAACCATTTGGGGTACAAAATACCACATCAAAACAATGAACTTAAAAATGCAGAACAATGTACGTTTAATTAAAATATGAAAGGTGTAAATATAAAATGGGCAACTTTTTTGGTACAGACGGCGTAAGAGGAGTCGCCAATAAAGAATTAACTTGCGAATTGGCCATAAAAATAGGCAAAGCCGCCGCAAAGGTTCTTACGGGACAATGCGGCCATAAACCGAAAATACTTATCGGAAAAGATTCAAGGATTTCTTCGGACATGTTGGAATCCGCACTTTTGTCGGGAATTTGTTCAGTTGGGGCCGAAGGAGTCTCGTTGGGGCTTATTCCTACCCCCGCAGTAGCTTATCTTGTAAAAAAATATAATGCCGATGCCGGAATAATGATTTCAGCTTCTCATAATTCTTTTGAATTTAACGGAATAAAGCTATTCGACAAAAACGGATATAAACTATCTGATGATGTAGAAAAACAAATCGAAAATCTAATATTGGAAAACCCGGAAATAAACTTACCCATCGGGGAAAATATAGGTAAAATAACTCGTTCCGAAAATGCAATAGAAGATTATGTGAAATATATTTCGGAAACCGCAAAAAATATAAATACAAATTTAAAAATAGCAGTTGACTGTGCTAACGGTTCGGCGTCCGCTACCGCTTTTAAATTATTTAAATCATTGAATATAAATGCAGATATTCTCTTTGACGCTCCAAACGGAATAAATATAAACGACAACTGTGGTTCAACCAACCTTAAAACCTTATCCGAGTATGTGGTTGAAAACAAGTGCGACATCGGTATTGCATTTGACGGTGATGCCGACCGTTGCCTTTGCGTTGACGAACTCGGAAACACCATAGACGGTGATGCAATTTTAGGAATATGCGCACAAAATTTAAAATCTGAAAATTCTTTAAAAAACAATACTTTGGTTGGTACAATCATGTCAAACTTAGGTTTGAAAAAATTCTGTGAAAAAAAAGAAATCCATTTTTCCGAAACCAAAGTCGGTGACAGATATGTCCTTGAACGCATGCAAAAAGAAAATTATAATATCGGCGGCGAACAATCCGGGCATGTAATATTTCTTGATTTTTCAACCACCGGAGATGGTCAGCTCACAGCAATTCAATTACTAAACGTACTTTCAAAATCCAATAAAAAAGCTTCCGAACTAAATAATATGATCAAAAAGTACCCACAGAAATCTACAACGGTTAATATAAATTCAAAACAAAAAGGTCTTTTTAATAAAAATCAAAAAATTTCCGAATATTTAGAAACCATAAAAAGTAAATTGGGAAATAACGGAAGAATTGTCGTACGCGAATCAGGCACAGAACCTAAAATACGTATAATGGTTGAGCTGAATGATGAAAGTCAAATTCAAGAAATTTTAGATAACGCTGCAAAGTTCATATCTGAAAATTTAAAATAACACAAATCCACAAAGAAAGGAAAAGTAGTACTATAATACTTTTTGTTTAAAATGAGATACACTTCTAAATGGAATGACTATAAACTTATAGATGCATCAAACGGTGAACGCTTGGAAAATTGGAACGGTGTAACATTAATTCGCCCGGACCCACAAGTTATATGGAAAACAGAAAAAACAAACATCAAATGGAAACAAAGTGATGCTGTTTACAAACGCTCCAATACCGGCGGAGGGCATTGGAATATACTGAATAAAAATCTGAAAGAATCTTGGAACATATCTTACGGTGAATTAAAATTCGGAATAAAATTAATGAATTTTAAGCACACGGGAGTTTTCCCCGAACAAGCGGTAAATTGGGATTTGTTTCAAAAAATTATTTCTTCGAAAAATCGCCGGCTGAATATTTTAAATTTATTTGCATATACCGGTGGAGCCACTTTGGCGTGTGCTAAAGCCGGAGCTAAAGTATGCCATGTTGACGCTTCAAAAGGAATGGTTGCTTGGGCTCGAGAAAATGCAAAATTATCCCAATTGGATTCTGCTCCGATACGTTGGATTGTAGATGATTGCGAAAAATTTGTAACAAGAGAAATAAAAAGACAAAACAAATATGACGGAATAATTATGGACCCGCCTTCTTACGGAAGAGGTCCAAAGGGTGAAATTTGGAAAATAGAAGAAAATTTATTTGATTTTATAAAATTATGTGAATCCACGCTTTCGGACAATGCGGAATTTTTCGTAATAAACTCTTATTCAACTGGCCTTTCACCTTCCGTTATGAAATATTTGCTAACCACAATAATAAAGGAAAAACGTGGAGGATTTGTTTACGCTGATGAAATAGGACTCCCGGTAGAAAATTCAAAAAAAGACGGTTTGTGTGCAATAATGCCTGCGGGAGCTACTGCAATTTGGAGCAAAACTCCTTTATTTTAAGAAGGTGAATTAAAAATAAAAAAAATTATAGAATTAAAAAACGTTACATATGAATATAAAAATACATGGAACGATTTTTCAAAAAAAATTTTTGAAAATATAAATCTATCAATTAATCAAGAAGAATTTATCTCATTAGTGGGTCCAAACGGTTGCGGAAAATCCACTTTGACAAAGCTTTTCAACGGACTTCTTATTCCCACTTCGGGAGATGTTTATATAAACGGAATTAATACCAAAGATGAAAATGAACTTTTAAATATAAAAAAAACAGTAGGAATGGTGTTCCAAAATCCCGATAACCAATTGATTTCTTCCACAGTAGAAGAAGAAATTGCTTTTGGTTTGGAAAATTTAAGGGTACCGTCATCCGATATGCCCGAAATTATAGATAAATCTTTGCAAACGGTAGGGCTGCAAGGTTTTGAAAAAAGGTCCACCTATTCTCTTTCGGGCGGGCAAAAGCAGCGCCTTGCCATTGCATCAATATTGGCAATGAATCCAAAAGTCATAGTACTTGATGAACCAACCTCGATGCTTGACCCCGAAGGAAGAAAAGATATTTTAAAAATCTTAAAGAAACTAAACAAAAACCAAAAAATAACCATTGTTTTAGTCACTCATTATATTGAAGAAGCTTTGATTTCAGACAAGGTAATAGTAATGGATAACGGAAAAACATTATATTCAGGCTCGCCGAGTGAAGTTTTTTCAAATCAAAATTTTATCAAATCCAATAAGTTTGTACCGCTTGATACAACAAACATATTATACTTTTTAAAAGAAAAAGGATATGACGTCTCGTTAAAAGCTTTCGAAAGTTCTTCTTGCGCAAATGAAATCATAAAAGTAAAATCGGATTTTATATAATAACAAAAAACCACTCTAAACGGAGAAACAAGTAATGTTAGAAGTAAAAAATCTTTGTTATAAATATGATGCCAAATCTAAAAATCCTATCACTGCTTTGGAAAATATAAATTTTTCTTTAAAAAGCGGTGAAACCTTAGGCATAATCGGAAAAACGGGTTCAGGAAAATCAACCCTCGTACAACTTTTAAGCGGGTTGATTCCCGTAACGCACGGAAAAATTTTATTAGACGAAAATGATATATCATCATATCCGTCTAATATACCAATATGTTTTAAAATCGGATTATCTTTTCAATATCCGGAAACGCAACTTTTTGGCAAAACCGTATTTGAAGACATTGCTTTCGGACCCAGGAATAAAGGAATTGAAGAAAGCAAAATAAACAGTTTAGTGCAAGAAGCTGCTGAATTTACGGGATTGGATAAAAAATTATTGGACCGCTCCCCTCTTGAACTTTCCGGCGGAGAAAAACGAAAAAGTGCAATTGCCGGAATAATTGCCATGAAACCTGAAATTCTTATCTTGGATGAACCGACCTCCGGGTTAGATCCGCAAAGTAAAAACAATCTTTTAAATTCAATTATAAAATATCAAAAAAAAGAAAATAACATAGTAATAATAGTTTCCCATGTAATGGAAGAAATAGCGGAAGCATGTCAAAAAACTTTAGTGCTTAATGAAGGACGTCAAATTTTTTATGACAAAACGGAAAATGTATTTAAAAACTATACTCAGCTTAAAAAAATCGGATTAGATGTACCTTGTTTTAAAAAAGTAATATATGATATAAACAAAAACCTTGCAAAATTTCCAAAAAAACAAAAATTGAACGAAAACATTAATACCCTTCAAAAAACTAAAGAAGAAATTTTCAATTTTTTATCGACATAAATCTATGAACAGTAAAAAATAACAGTAAAGGTGGTGCTCAAAATTAATTTAGGAAAAATAACGTTCGGCAAATTTGTACCCGAAAACTCCACTATACATAAACTGGACCCTCGAATTAAAGTATTGATTTCGTTTATATTTTTCTTCTTTGTTTTTTTTATTACCACCTATACGTCTTTAGGATTGCTTCTCTTATATACGATATTTATGGCCGGATTTTCCTCAATACCTTTAATTAGATACATAAGAAGCGTTAAATCGGTTATAATCATATCTTTGGTGACCGCCGGAATAAATCTGTTTTTTGAAATCGAAACTAATTTTTTTAATCACCAACAAATTTTAATAACGCAAACTTCATTAAAGAACACCATAATCATTTTTTTAAGGTTACTAATATTGATTTTATTCAACTCTACAATAATGATGACTACGTCTCCGAAAAATATTTCAGACGCATTGGAAAACATTCTTTCACCTTTAAAATATTTAAAAATAAATGTTCGGGATATAGCTTTAACAATTACAATATCTTTAAAATTTATCCCGATTTTATTTGAAGAAACCAATAAAATAATACTTTCTCAAAAAGCCAGGGGGGCAAATTTTAAAAGTAAAAATATTGTTATTAAAATTAAAAGTTTTTCCGCAATAATCATCCCTATTTTCATATCAGCTTTCAAAAAAGCAAATGACTTAGCCATTTCGATAGACTCGCGAGGATATAACGGAAGCGTCGAAAGGACAAAATTCAATATACTTAAGTTAAAGCAATATGATATTATATTTATTGTAACCACCATATTATTTTTAACAGGAGTAGTTATATGCAACAGGATAATAAAATTTTAAAAAATGAAAAAAATTCAGCCCCGCCTACACGCAATATCTTATTAACCATTGCATATGACGGAAGCAACTATCATGGATGGCAGATACAGAAAAACGCTTTAACCGTACAAGAAGTTTTTCAAAAATCTCTTTTAAAAGTAATAAACGAAAACGTTGATATAAAGGGTTGCAGCAGAACCGATACGGGAGTTCACGCAAACATGTATGCAATAAACTTTAAAACTTCTTGCAAAATAAATTGTGAAAATCTAATATACGCTTTAAATCATTTTTTACCGAATGATGTATCCGTTACAAGCGCAACAGAAGTAAATCCCGAATTTCACGCAAGATATTCATGCAAAGCCAAAGAATACATATACAAAATATGGAATCACAAAATAAGAAATCCTTTTTTTAATCATCGAGCATTACATTATTGGTATCCTTTAGATGTGCGTCAATTAAATGATGCCGCTCAAATGTTTGTAGGGGCACATGATTTTACCGCTTTTGCAACACTTGACAAACGAGAAACTAAAAATATGATTAGAAATATAGAGTCAATCAGTGTTTACAACTCCAAAACAGAAAAGGACATAATCGAAATAAAAGTTAAAGCCGACGGTTTTCTTTATAATATGGTAAGAATTATAACAGGCACCCTTTTACGAGTGGCTCAAGGAAAAATAAAAAAAGAAGATATTCCTTTAATAATAAAGTCAAAAAACAGGTCTAAGGCCGGTCCAACCGCCCCTTCCGAAGGATTATATTTAAATAAGGTTTTTTATTAATTTTTTAAAGTAGGTGAAGTTTAAGCTTTTAAAAGCTTATATTAACATGGATACAAAACAAAAACTAAAAACAACGGACATTTCTTTCAAGAAAAAATTTATTCATTTATTTGCCCCATATTATAAGTTTAAAAAATGGAAAAATAAAAATGAATACAACAAAAAGCTATTTAAAGATATAAAAAATATTATTTTAATATTATTCTGCAGTTTTTTAATTTTGGTGTTATGGGTTAACCGTATAAATTTTTATCCTGAAAATATAATGCTATGGGTTCAAAGTAAATTTAGCTCAACCTATGTGGGAGAAAAATTCCCATGCAAATTTGAAGGAGAAAAAGTCGCGTCGGAAAATTTTAAATTCAACAACAAAAATTTAACCGTTTTAAGCGATACAGCTTTTAACGTTATAAACGAATTCGGTAACATTACAAGAAGTGAAAAACACAATTTCAGCAATCCCTGTCTTAAATCCGGAAACATACGAAATATAATTTATGACCGTGGTGGAAAAAATTTCAGAATAGAAAGCTTTGTAAAAACTTTATATTCCGGTACAACTAAAAAAGCTATTATTTCCGGCGCAATTGCCGATAACGGCGTTTTTGCAATAGCGGAACAGTCAACCAGTCATTTGGCGGAAATGGGGGTATTTAATAAATCGGGAAAAGAAAAATACAGATATTCTTTCTCGGATTATTATATTTCCGACATAGCGCTAAATGCTTTCGGAACGGAAGGAGCGGCCTGTGGAATTGCCAGCAACAACGGAAACATCAATTCAGCGGTATATATTTTAGATTTTAATTCCGAAAAGCCAAAATCTCAATTTATATTAAACGATAATGTGGTAACTCGAATAAAATACTTAACCGGTGGAAACATTCTTGCGATCGGCGATAAATATATTTCTTTTATAAACCTAAAAACAAAATCTGTAAACAATTTTTCTTATGGAAACAAGCTTTTGAAATTTTATGATTTTGATAAAAACAACGGTATTTGCTGTTGCCTTTCATCTTCCGTAAATGAAACCGGAGAAGACGAAATCATAATGCTAAATACCGTTGGTAAAAAAATGTTTAATATAAAAACTTCGGAAAGCTTTATCAATCTTTCATATAGAAACAATAAGGTGTTGGGATTAACTCCAAACAAAATAATGATCTATAATTCAAGCGAAAAATGCGAGGGATATATAAATCTTTCGAGTCATGCCAAGAAAGCTATTTTAACCTCACATTCAAATGCCTACACATTGGAAACTGACCAAATTAATAAAATAAAAATAAGTCATCTTGAAAAAATCAAAAAATAAAATTAAAAATTTAAGAAATTACAGTTGCGCCTTTTTCTTTGGCCAAATCAGCTACATTTTTATGACAGGTGAAAATTATTACCTGTCTTTCTTCTTGTGCTCTTGAATAATCTTTAAAGAAATTCATCACTTTATCCAAACGCTTATCATCATACTGAATAAATGCATCGTCTAAAATTAAAGGAACGTTATTATTTTTTGAAATAAATTCGGAAATTGCAATTCTTAATGCCAAATAAGCCTGGTCTATGGTGCCGCTACTGAAATCCTCACACTTGTGAGCATACTCATCTTTGTTTACCATAATGTTATAATCTTTTCCGATATGAATTTTATTATACGCTCCGCTTGTTAGCGCTTCGAATATCTCAGATGCCCTGGCATCGAGTTGAGGATTAAAATCCCGCCTTAATTCATCAGAAGCTTCTTCCATTGTTTTATAAGCTATTTTCAAGCTATCAAAGTATTGTTCCATGTTCGATAACTCAGCTTTAAAATCATGCAATCTCTTTTCAAGGTTTTCAATGTTTTCATCGGGTGTTTTTATATTTTTTTGAATTTCCAAATAATTTTCTTCTAAATTAAGATTTTTTAAAAGCTCTGCTCGTTCCTCCATTTTTCTCAGCTTTTCGGGCTCACATTCTATGTTTTTATAATTTTTCCGTAACTCTTCGGCATGGTTTTTCAAAAATTTTACATCAGCATTATTAAGACCTATAGACCCAAGCTCAAATTTTATGGTTTCTTCCAATTCTTTAATATTGGCACCCAACTCAACAATGCCCTTCATTGTTTTTACGGCATCTTCTATACTTGATACTTTGCTGTACAACGAAACATTTTTGATTAATTTTAATTCCGAAGATTTTAAATCTTTTAATACCAAATCATATGATTTTTTTATCTTTTCTATACTTTGTGTTTTAGCGTAAACCTCATAATAATCCTGCACTGATTTACACTTTTTATCAATCAACATTGCATTTATATTTTTTTCTTTTTTAAAAATTTTTTCCTCAAAATTTTTAATTGCTTTTTCCAAGATATCTTTTGAGTTATCTTTTAAATTTATAAGATTTTGTGTTGCCTTAAAAATTTCCGAATCTATATTTTTTAATTTTAAATCATAGGATTCATTATAATCTTCTGTGGATTTTTCTACATTTTCATTTAATTTTTCAATAGATTTAATTCTGTTTTTTCTTTCCGAAACACCGAAAATAACGCTAACACAAAACGGGATGCAATAAATAATTAAAGGAAGATAAAGTCCGCTTATTATTCCGCATATTACCAACGCAACCAGTATCAAAACATTGAATATTTGAATACTTAAATTTATTTTTTTCTTTTTTTCAAAATAATCAAGTTCTTTTTGCGTGGTTTCTTTTTTAATAATAAT
Organism: uncultured Clostridia bacterium; assembly: GCA_937912175.1. Lineage (GTDB taxonomy): Bacteria > Bacillota > Clostridia > Oscillospirales > Acutalibacteraceae > UMGS1491. Next base: position 8,240 of record CALDOU010000086.1, on the reverse strand, counting down.
ATTTTCTTTTGCTTCGGCCGCTTGTTTTTCGGTATTTTCCTGATTGATTTTTAATGATTTTAATTCTTCGCTCGTTTGTTCACAGTTTTTAAAATCGTTTATCAACTTAGAATAACATTCAGGCTTTAGAACCTCTTTCGCTGCATTGTCATTATTTAAAAAATACTTTTCGGGATTTAAAATAATTTCTTTTAAAATATCATTTGATTTTTTAAGGCTCGCCTCTGCAATTTTTTTGTCTTTAATTTCCTGATTTAATAAACTCATTTCTTTTTCGGAAATATAAGATGTATTTTTATCAATGGAATCAAGAACTTTCTCCAATTCTTTAACCTTAGAAGAATCCGATTTCACAATTTGATATTGTGAACTTAAACTTTCAATGTAATTATAAATTTTTTCTTGCGGTATACCTAATTTTTCCACATAAAAATGTTTTTTCTCAATTAAGTTTATAATATTATCTATTTTATTTAATTTTTGAGTTTTCTTAATGTTTTCAATTTGTAAATTAAGGTCTTTCTTTTCGTTTCTTAATGATTTAACGTTTAAAAGTTCATCTTTAAACTTTTGATTGTTATCTTCTATGACCTTACAATCATATATTTTTTGACTTATATCATTAATGATTAATTTCTGATTATGAATAGCTCCGCCGTTACCTTTAGACCACTTTAAATCTTTAAGTGCTTCTTCGAGCCTTTTAATAACTACACTTTTTGAAAAATTTTCTTCACCGGTATCAGATAAATTTGAAATAATTTTATCAGCCAAACTATCTTTGGAATTTTTTTCAGCTTCAAAGTCTACTTTTCCCAAACTTCCTATGTAACTGCTTCTTTCAAAACTCTTTACGTCTATACCAAATAAATATTCTCCGATTTCTTCTTTTTTACCCAATATTATATCTTCACCGGAAGATAAATTTCTGAACATAACTTTATCTTTATTCGGAGAATCCGAACTGAATTCTTTTTGTACTCTATACAAATTCTTGTTATGAACAAATTCAATAGCACCTTTCATGTTTGTGCCTGACCAAGGCATATATCTTTGTCTTAATTTTTTATCTTTAGCTGTGGACTTTCCGCTACTCACACGGCTGTAAAGCATCATTTTTAAAAATCTCATCAACGTGGACTTTCCGAATTCATTGGGGCCATACACCACATGCAAACCGTTGTTCAACCCCACTCCGAATTTTTCCAATTTTCCGAATCCGGATATTTCTATCTTTTTAATTACCAACTGTACTTCACATCCTTTTCAAAAGCTGCAAGCCCTATCTTCAAGGCCATTTTAAGAGTTGCTTTTTCTTCCGGATTTTCGGCTTTTTGTATTTTGTCAATCATTTTTTTAATAAACATACTTTTGAAATCATTTCTGAACTTCAATCGATCAATATCAATATCGGCTTCCGTTTTATCAATTACCGTTACAAAAAACATCTTATCATTAAGTAAAGATTCTATTTTTACAGTGTCGATACAAAAATCCTCCGAAACCATTCCTACCAAAGTTACTTTATAAAGATTTTCAAAACAATTTTCGCCATGCATGCTTTTAGCCTTATTAAAAATGGCATCGGCAATTTCCGAATCAGTATGTAAATCCGAAACATCAATTTCCAAATTATTATAGGTACGTTTACAAATTTTTTGAAATTTTAAATTACAATGTCCTTTGGAAACACTGCCTATATAAAAACCTTTATCCCCTATTTCATCAAATCCACTGCCTTCAGGACATCCGGAATAAGCAAAATAAGTGGTACCGGCATATCCCACGGAACTGCTTTTGTGAATATGTCCCAAAGCGATATAATCCATATTACTTTTTTCTATATCTTCAATTTTTATCGGGCAATAATTATCATCTTCGGAGTTCAATATATTTCCGTGCATTACACAAATATTGATTTTGTCATCATTATTTATATTTACGTTTTTCAAAGAACGCTCTTTTTTATAAACACCTTGAAACGCCGTACCCCATATATTTAAATTAAAATCCGAAAAATTCAAGCATTCCATAAAAGAATTTTTGAATATATATACATTTTCCGGCCATTTTGAATTATAAGGCGAATCAGAAGTAAAAGGATCATGATTTCCCGGAGAAATTATAATTTTAAAATCAACTTTTGAAAAAAGCCTTTTTATATCACAAATATAATTATCTGAAATATTAACATCATCAAATAAATCTCCCGCTATAAGCAAAAAATCTATTTTTTCGTCTTTACAAACATTAAGAATTTTCAAAAGAGTGTTTTTTATTTCATAACCGCGTAGTTCGCTTTTGGAACCTATTCCCCTACACTGTACTCCCAAATGCACGTCAGCGATATGGGCTATTTTTACTTCCATTAAATCACACCTTTTTAATAATTTATTATCCGTAAAATATTATAATTGATTTTTTAAATTTAATGTTGTATACTAATTTTAAATCTATTATAATTAATAATCAAGAAAAAAGTATGTAATTCAACATACAGCCGAATGGGTGCTATGCGACGGATGGTTGCGAACCATGTCAGGCGGGGAACCGAGCAGCATTAAGCAATATGTTCCGTGCGATATAGTTAATTCATTCGGTTGTATGTTGAATTACTTAGTGTAGATTTTCAAAATTAAAAAATTCATCTAAAGGAGGTAAACTTTTTGTATCAAGCTTTATATCGTAAATGGCGCCCCAAAACTTTCGATGATGTAATAGGTCAAGAACAGGTTACCAAAACACTGAAAAATGAAGTTACAAACCAAAAAATATCCCATGCTTACCTATTTACAGGGTCCAGAGGAACAGGAAAAACTTCTTGTGCAAAAATTTTGGCCAAAGCCATAAACTGCTTAAATCCCGAAAACGGAAATCCATGTGGGAAATGTAAAATATGTCAAAGCATTGATTCCGAAAACATGCTCGATATTTCAGAAATCGATGCCGCAAGCAATAATGGGGTTGAAAATATACGGGCTATGCGTGAAGAAGTTGTTTTTTCACCAACAAAATGCAAATACCGAGTCTATATAGTTGATGAAGTGCACATGTTGTCTACAGGAGCATTCAATGCATTTTTAAAAGTATTGGAAGAACCCCCTCCGCATGTGGTATTTATATTAGCCACAACAGAAGTACATAAATTACCGGCAACTATAATTTCAAGATGTCAAAGATTTGATTTTTACAGAATATCTCCGGAAAATATATTTAAAAGAATAAAATATATATGCGAAAAAGAATCAATCAAAATCGAAGAACAAGCTGCTCGCGATATTTCTTTTGCCGCTGACGGAGCTATGCGTGACGCCCTTTCAATTTTGGATCAATGTGCAAATTCTTGCCAAAACCAAATAACCGAAAAATCAGTAAAAAATATATTGGGTATTTCAGGAACGGAGTATATAGAGAAAATTGCAAAAAATATTTTTGAACATAACGCAAAAGAATGCTTGAAAATTACAGAAAAAGCTCATCAAGAATCTAAAAACATGCTTCGGTTGTGCGAGGAGTTAATCGAATATTTTCGCAATTTAATGATATTTAAAATATCAGAAAAAAACGAAGAAAATAAATTTGAAAATGCTAAAAACATAAGCGTAAATGATGTGCTTTTTTATTTAGACACATTGCAAAATTCATATAAAAATATAACAGCAGGCACAAATAAAAAAATAGAGATGGAAATTTGTATCGTAAAAATGTGTCAAAAAAGTGAAACAGCAAAAAATACAACATCAAAGCCCTTACACACCGATAAAAAAATTGATTTAAAGGAAAACACGGTTCTCGATTCCCCCCCACCAATAGCTCATAATACGATTTTTAAAGAAGAAGAAAAGCCTTCGGAATCACAAAAAAACGGAAGCTTTGAAAAATGGAACGAGATATTAAAAACTTTAAAAGAAAACAAATCTCTTAAATCACTCTATATATCTTTAAAAAATTCCAACGCTTATGAAAAAGGCAATTATATTTTAATTGAATCCGAAAACGAGCTTTCTTTTGAACTTTTGAGAAAACTCGAAACTCGAAATGAACTTAAAAAAATAATAAAAAATATAACGGGAAAATCATATAATTTAGGCCCATATACCCCCGAAATTTGCCAAACATCATCTTCCTTGCCTTCCGACAAGAAAGAACAACCGGACAATTGTTTAAATGAATTAATTAATAACGCTAAATCAGCAGGAATAAAAACCATAATAAATTAAAAAATATAATATAATGGAGGAACAACAAAATGAAAGTAAGATTACCCAAAAGCGGCGGTGCCGGAATAGGAAATTTACAACAATTGGCAAAACAAGCTCAAGAAGCTCAAGTAAAAATGGAACAAGCTTCAGCGGAATTAGAATCCAAAGAATATTCGGCTACTTCAGGCGGAGAAGCCGTTAAAGTTGTAGTCAACGGTAAATTGGAAGTTCAAAAAATAGAATTAAAACCGGAAATAGTAGATCCCGAAGAAATTGATATGCTTTCGGATTTAATAATTGCGGCAACCAATGAAGCAATTAAAAAAGCTAATGATGAAAAAGATTCTGTTATTCAGGGAATTTCCGGACAATTAAATTTACCGGGATTGTTTTAAACAAATATAACGGAGATTTTTAAATTATGAATAAATACTATCTTCCCACTTTGGAACATCTTACGGATTGTTTCGAAAGTTTACCGAGTTTAGGCAGAAAAACCGCACAAAGATTAGCCTATGCAGTTTTAAAAATGCCTTCTGAAAAAGCCAAATCTTTTGCGGAAGCTATTATAAACGCCAAAGAAAAAATTCATTATTGCAAAAAATGTTGCAATTTTACGGATAAAGAATTCTGTGATATTTGCAGTGATAATTCCAGAGATAAATCTATAATATGCGTTGTGGAAGATCCGAGGGATATAGTTGCAATTGAACGTACTCAGGAATTCAATGCACTGTATCATGTCCTTCATGGAGTTATATCTCCCCTTAACGGAGTGGGCCCCGATGAAATTTGCATAAAAGAATTATTAAACCGAATAAAATCAGAACAAATATGCGAAATTATAATGGCAACAAATCCTACCGTGGAAGGCGAAGCTACCGCCATGTACATTTCTAAATTATTAAAACCCATGAATATAAAAGTTACCCGCCTTGCGTATGGCGTACCCGTGGGAGCATCATTGGAATATGCAGATGAAGTCACACTTTCAAGAGCACTGCTTGGCAGAAACGAAATCTCTTAATTCTAATTTTTTAAAATATATTATATATAATCAAAATATTTAACGCAAAGCATAACGAATTCAAGCAAAAAATTATTATAAAGAGAGGTCGTTATCTATGAATATTATTGAATTTGTAAAAAAACATTCAAAAATAATCATCACCGCAGCAGCGATTACAGCTACATCAGCTTATTCCGGATTTGCAAATAATATTTTAGCCGGTAATACCATTTCTACCACAACAGAAAAATCTGCCGTAATGGAACAAAAGATAGAAACTAAAATAGATCAAATAATCAATAGTCTTAATTTATACAAGACGGACACAACGAACAGTAAACTCTACCTTCTCAATTGCTGTCATAATGTTCAAAAATATATTATTGAACATAACAAATATGATTCCTCTATACTGCATGAAGTACAAAGCATGTCACCTAAAAAAGCAATGACTTGGCAGTTGTACAACGCCACGGTAAATGAAAAAAGCGTAAGTTTAGGTAATTCCCTGATGTTTCAAAAAATACTGGAAAAATTAGGAATCAAGGTAAAAATAATAGGATATCCAAAACACTCAGCCGATGAGATCTATGCATTTAACAGTGTTAGCTTTAGTTCCTGTGCGGAATGTTTTTATAATAGTACGCTTGAGACCGATGAAAGCGATTGTCAAAAATTAATCGATGAAACCAAAATTGGTTTTATTGATATTTGTGTAGCATTAAATTACCATATGGGAAACGTTATGTTGCACTCCCCGATCTATCACTTCAATGAATCAAATGGACAATGGGAATTATAAAATATAAATTGTTAAATTATCGGCAAATAATCTGCCGATAATTTACTTTTTGCAAACTAAAACTATATGTTATGATATTTAAAAACATGTTATGATAAATATACTGAGCTCAAACAATAATCTTTTAAAGGAAAGTGTTTTATTTATGAATATTATTAAAAAACATATAAAAATAACAGTTGCAGGTATGATTGCTGCAACTTCATTTGCTTATTCCGGATTTGCAAATAATACTTTAGCCGTTAAGATCATTTCCGTTCCCACAAAAAAATCAGATACTAAAACCACACCTGATGCCACATCATCATTTATCGTTACTGACAAAATAATGGATAAAATGAAAGAAGAAACAGATAAAAAAATTAGAGATATAATAAGTGAACTTAAATTGCGCACAAAAAGATTGAACATTAAAAGTCGCTGTGATATTCTTCAAATGTATATTATGCAAAATAATAAATTTGACAAAAAGTTACAAAACATATCACCTATAACGCGCCAACAAAGCGAATCTATTAAGATGACTTATGGATTATATAACGCCACGGTAAAAGAACAAAGCACAGATATGTTTAATGCGCTAATGTTTAAAACAATATTAAATAAAGTAGGAGTAGAGGTCGACTTGCTTAAAATCCAGCTCCCTCATACCATTCGCCCTTATTACTTTAATGCGGTTTACACCAGAAGATGCGCCAAAAGTCCCGACAAAGTGATACCTTATAATCATTCTTTTTTTATAAGCGCCAACAGTCGATTAATTAGCCGCGAAATTATATTCGATATATGGCAAAAATCAAACGAACATATTTTTGAACTTGCAAAGCGTTATCCCGGTCTTCATATGCAATATTGGGATTCAACACAAAAAATTTGGAAAAACTCATCAATCACCTTGGGCCAATTATTTTCCAACGTAGTTTATAAAATGTGATACAATGACAACATACAGGTTCGATAAATATTCAATACGTTGTTTGTTATGTTATGATTTATTATATTATTGATAATTCAACATGAATTATTTTTTATAACGTAGTTATTAAAAATATTGTAATATATAGTGAACACCTCTTAGTTAAATATATTGCCACTCTTTTTTAGACAAATTTAGTAAATTATTTTAACTTAAATAGTAAACTGATACGTACCTGCGTAATTATTTTGCCTCTATTTTTTATATAATTTTGCCAATATCATTTATGTCGTTTTCAAAATTTTTAAATCAAAATAAATTTTTAAATATTTTTAAAAAAGTATTGAAACACAGCTAAAAACATGTTATACTGAACGCGTTGAGCTCAAACAACACAATTTAATTTAAGGAGAAAATATTTATGAACGTTACTGAAACAATTAAAAAACATATTATAGAAGTAGCCACCACTGTTGCAGTTGCTGTTTTGGTTATTTACTGCGGAGTTGCAAAACATTGCAATTTTAGAACATGTTTAAATCCCGTTGAAATAGTAAAATCACTTGTAAAAACCAACGTTGAAGAACCAAAATCAGATAAAGCAACAACTGAAGAAAAATCAGATAAAGGACAAACACCAGAAGTAACACCAGAAGTAACACCAGAAGTAACACCAGAAGTAACACCAGATAAAGGACAAACACCAGAAGTAACACCAGATAAAGGACAAACACCAGAAGTAACACCAGAAGTAACACCAGCTAAAGCAGTAAATGAAGTGTCAGATGGAGTATTACCTGAAACACCATAATTAAGCTTTATGATATTAATGGTCATAGACGTAAGGCCCATGAAAGTTTAACAAAAAATAAGATAGTGTCAATATATATAACCTCACTGAGGAAAAGCATGAGCAATCAAAGAATATGGCCCGACATACACTGCAATCATGAAGAAAATGCAAAACATCCAACCATTTAATTAAATAGTTGGATGTTTTCTGTTTTTAAATATTTTTTAAAAACATGTTGAAATACAGCTAAAAATATGTTATGATAAGCGTGTTGGGCTCAAACGGTAATTTAAGGAGAGAATATTTATGAATAATATTATTGAAATCATCAAAAAACACATTATAACAATATCTGTTACTGCTGGAATTGCACTCATTTCCAGTAGCTTTGGCATGTATACATTATACAAACACCGTCATTCAAAACCAATCGTTGCACCAATTTCTAAAAACTCAGAAGCTGAAAACTCAGAAGCTGAAAACTCAGAAGCTGAAAACTCAGAAGCTGAAAACTCAGA
>CALDOU010000085.1 GCA_937912175.1 uncultured Clostridia bacterium | reverse complement strand
TTTTTTGGGTTGTGGGATTATAAGTTGCACTTAAAGTAGAAATTAACTTTGTTCCGCCGCTGTCTACAATATTACCGTTTTCATCTTCATATATATTTATTGAAATTGAATCATTATTTTCGGATGGTTGCGCTAATTTAAAGGTTGTATCTTTAATTTTCAGTTCTAAGTTTTCATAGTCGTTTCGATAACCTTCTTGCGGTAAACCATAAAAAGTAAAATCGGAATTATAATCTAAATCTTGCATATAGATTTGGTCTGTGAACGTGTTTTGAAAGACAGTACCAACACCATTAAATGTTCCGGTAAATGTTTTTTTAACTGGATTTTTTACATAAATATATATATCCGGTACAAATGCATTTGTTATTGTATAAAGGCCGTCTTTTTGTATTAAAGTTACTTTATCTACCAGTGCGCCTTCATCATTTATAGTTATTTGACCCATAGGTCCGATATTGACCGGATCTTCAGGTAATTCATAACCTTCATCGGCAACAACTTTAAATTTAAATTCATCAACAATATTGTTTTGGGAATCAAAAGCTTTAAGATGTTGCGTAAAATCGGTTATTTCATTATTTTGTTCGTCATAATATCTGGCCCCTTCGGTAATCGGAGTGAAGTGAATGGTGGAATCTATTGTTTTGTCCGAGTACATGCTTCCGAACTCTTCTAAGATATATAAATTATCATACATAAATATTTCGGTTTCTTGAACATATTGCTGGGGACGTTTGCTGAGTGTAATGGATAAGGTAAGGGAAGGCGTGGGCGGTTTGTCTTGGGGTGTTGTAGTTGTGTCGGTAACAGTAATACTAATTGTGTAGCCATCTATTATTTTTGAGCTTCCTGAAGTAATTTGATTTGAAAAGTTGCTGTCGGAAAATACTTTTAGTTTATTTGGAATATCTTTTGCAGTATCGTAATTATTAACATTTACTTTTAAAGTATAAGTCAGGTTTTGGGTATTGTCTTTATCAAATGTTACGCTTGGCGGCGAAACAATGTAATCTTCGGATTTTGAAGACATATCTACTGTTTCTTGGACACTTCCGTTATTGAATTCACAGTCTACTGAGTATATATTTTCAGTTTGGTTAGAGCAAAGGTGAATTTTCTTGGCAATGTTAAAAATAGATTTGTCTTCAGGGATTGGGTTGGTGGGAGTTATTGTAAATGTTGTGTCTTTTGTAATCGGATTTAAAGTATATGTGTGGGGATTGTCTTTATTAACATTAACAAGCGGATCATCCGTAGTAACGGTATAATCTTTATTTAATAAATTAGGTAATAACTCAGGTTTGTCTTCGATCTGTAACTGGGTTAAATCAATAGTATAACTTCCGTTGTGAGTTGCATTATTAAAATTTGTAATTTCAGTAATAGTTTCTGAGCCCTGGTTGTCTAAAAGGCCGGAACTTAAATTTACCGTAACCTTGTGTTGTGTTGGCTGTATTCCCAATGCGGTAATGTTTATAATTCCTATATCTTCATTATCTTTTTCTAATAAATCATCTCTGGTTATATTTAATTTCCATAACCGTCCAGAATAGTTTCCATTTTCTTGTTTATTGTAATCATTGTCGGTGTCGGGTTCGGTTTTCACTTTTATTAGATTATTACTACTGATTTTATCGCATGTTAAATTAATGTATTTACCTTCGGCTTTTTTGTAATCTGTTGTTGGGCACTTTACTATAAAATAAAACTCTTTGTTTGTTTCAGAAAGAGTTGTTTTTATCTGGCGGTTGTCAAGGTTTGTAAGTGTTATTTCCTCGGTATTATCTGTACAATCCTCAGGGTTGGTGGTATATTCTAACTCTTTGGGAAAATTAATAATATA
>CALDOU010000084.1 GCA_937912175.1 uncultured Clostridia bacterium | reverse complement strand
AAAAAGAGTATAAAAAGTTATGAAAGAACAAGAAAATTTAAAAAATCATAGTGATAATTCGGAAAACATAATAAAATATGAAAAAATTTTAATAAGTTTTGCAATTGTTGTTTTTGCTTTAATTGTGGGATATAACGCTTTTGTTGTACCTGAAATGCCGGCGCTTGTTCAAAATTCAAACAAAGTAGTGAGGGTTAATAAGAATCCCGAAAAAGAATCTTCATCGAATAAAACGCAAAAAAGTAAGACTTATTCCAAATCCTCAAACGCCGTAAACATTAATACCGCCACAAAAGAGGAACTTGTGGGAAATTTAAAAGGTGTGGGCAATGAAATTGCGGAAAGAATTATCATTTATCGTGAAACACACGGAGGTTTTTCTTCCAAAGAAGAGTTAATGGAAGTTAAAGGAGTGGGGAAAAAGAATTTTAAAAAGATAAAAAGCGATATAGTTATTTGAAAAACGTTTTGGTCTGTTAATAATAATTTTTTTAATATATAATGAAATTGAATTGATAAATATTTTGATAATTTGAGGTAAGGGATTAAAAAGTGAAAAAAATAGGAATAAAAAAATTTTTAAGTATGCTGTTTTCAGTGTTAATGTGTTTTAATTTTATTTTTTTAAGCGGGTGTAAAAATCGAAAAGACAGTGAAAAAATGACTTTTGTAACGTCATGCTATCCTATTTACATAATGGCCCTTAATTTAACGGACGGCGTTGAAAATGTGGAAGTTTTAAATATGTCAGAAAACCACAAGGGATGTTTACATAATTTTCAGTTACAGTCGGAAGATTTAAAAAGAATTGAAAAATCTTCCGCATTTATAATAAACGGTGCCGGAATGGAACTTTTTTTGGATAAAGTTATAAAAGAACTGCCGAAAGTCAGGGTTATAGATTCAAGCAAAAACATAGATCTTATAAAAGACGAAGACTGTGATTGTGAAGAAGACAGTTGCACTCATGAATATAATCCCCATATTTGGGTTTCAATTTCAAATTACATAAAACAAGTAAGTAATATTGCCGAAGAGCTTTCTGAAGTTGACCCAAATCATAAAGAACAATACAAAAAAAATTCCGAATTATATATTCAAAAGTTGACAGATTTAAAAAACAATATGCATTCACAGCTGGATAATCTTTCCAATAAAAATATAATCACATTTCATGAAGCGTTTCCGTATTTTGCCCAAGAGTTTGGACTTAATATTGTTGAGGTAATAAATCACGAACCGGACAGTGAACCTCAGGCAAAGGAAATTGCCGGGGTTATTGAAGCTGTTAAAAAGTATAATATAAAAGCTTTATTTGTGGAACCGCAATATTCGGATTCTTCAGCCGAAATAATTTCCGCTGAAACCGGAGCTAAAATTTATACCTTAGATCCCGCCGTTACGGGAGATAATGTTAAAGATTCCTATATTAACACAATGATGCAGAATTTAAAAATTTTGAAAGAATCTTTAAGTTAAAAAATCAAAACAGACTACCGATATTATATAAAATTGATTTTTAAGCAAATTATTGAAAGTTAAAGAGGAATTGTTATTATGGACACATGTCATTGCAGTGTTAAGATAAAAGATTTGCAAGTAAAACGTGGAGGGCATGTAATAATCGATAATGTAACTCTTACGGCAAATCATGGGGAAATTTTGGCGCTTATAGGTAAAAACGGAGCGGGCAAAACCACTCTTTTAAAGGCTATTTTGGGTAATGTGGGTTATAAAGGTTCAATTGATTTTTTTAATTCAAACGGGAATAAAATTTCAAATCCAAAAATTGGATATGTGCCCCAAAGGCTTAGTTTTGACAGGAATACTCCAATAACGGTTTTGGATTTGTTTTGCGCTAATTCTTCGGCTATTCCGGTATGGTTGGGTCATAGTAAAAAAAGGAAAGAAAAAGCTTATGAAATTTTAGAAAGAGCCGGTGCCGAAAAAAATATTGATAAATCTATCGGGAGTCTTTCGGGTGGAGAACTTCAGAGGGTATTATTGGCTTTTGCTTTGGAACCTCATCCGGATATCTTGCTTTTGGATGAACCTGTTTCCGCGGTAGACCGCAAGGGAATAAGTACATTTTACAGTTTAATCAAATCTATGCGTGAAGATTTCCATATGCCGGTAATACTTGTTTCACACGATTTGGGGCACGTTGTAAAATATGCCACTTCTTATGCACTTATAAATCATACCGTAATAGAAGTTGAAAAAGCGGAAAATTTACCTCAAAGTGCTAAAGTTCGTGAAATATTCGGAATGGATATCGGCGGAGGTGAAAAAATATGGAAGTAATATATTCTATAATGGAAACTTGCTTGCCGTTTTCATGGGTTGAATTTACTTTCATGAAAAATGCGTTTTTGGCAGTCCTTCTTATAGCACCTTTGTTTGGGCTTGTGGGCACGATGATTGTTAATAACAAAATGTCGTTTTTTTCAGATGCAATGGGGCATTGTGCTTTAACGGGAATAGCGATCGGAATTATGCTTGGCGTGGGGAATTATGCCGTTTCCATGTTGGGTTTTGCTTTATTGTTTGCTCTTGGAATATCTACTATTATTGAATCGGGGATTTCTTCTTCGGATACTATTATAGGAGTTTTTTCTTCTGCGGGAATTGCTTTGGGAATAGTAATTCTTTCGGTGAATGGTGGTTTTTCAAAATATTCGGGATATTTAATAGGCGATATATTGTCTATCACCAAAAAAGAGATTGTTGCTCTTGCTGTATCACTTTTAATTGTGATTGTGATATGGGTATTGTCTTTTAATAGGCTTATGATAGCAAGTCTTAACAGCGATATGGCAAAGAGTAAGCAGATTAACGTTAAGTTTTATAAAAATTTATTTGCTGTTTTAATTGCTTTGATTGTTACTGTTTCTATTAAATGGGTTGGAATGCTTATTATTAATTCTCTTTTGGTTTTACCTGCCGCATCGGCAAAAAATATAGTAAAAAGCATGCGTTCTTATCATATTGTATCTGTTATTTTTTCTTTGATTTCAGGAATAACCGGATTAATACTTTCGTTTTACATGGGTACTTCCGCAGGAGCAACGATAGTTTTGGTTTCTTCGGTAATATTTTTCATAACGTTTTTTATAAACAAATCATATAATCTTAGTTAAGTTTGAAATTTTTAACATATAAATTTCTTGGGGGTGAATAAAATAAATATTTTTAAATCACTTATAAATAGCACAAAGTATAGCGATAAGTTTTTATGG
>CALDOU010000083.1 GCA_937912175.1 uncultured Clostridia bacterium | reverse complement strand
ATTTATATTATTATTTTTCAAAAACTCTCTTTTATATAATGCGGACCAGACACAACCGGAAATCAGCGTAAACCGTTGTTTATTAATAATATTATCATTAAATTTTTGAAAAAACTTCTTATTATTAATGTCACTAAAACAATATGTTGAATGATAAAGCACATCCGCGCCGCTTTCTTTGGCCTTATTATAACATATTTCACACGCCTTTAAATCCAATATATCATCGCTATCTACAAATTTAATATATTCACCGATGGCTATATCCAATCCTGCCTGTCTTGCTGTTGATGAGCCTTGATTTTTCTGGTGAATTACTTTAACACGTTTGTCATTTTCGGCTATCTTATCAAGTATTTGGGGGCAGTTATCGGGTGAACCGTCATCAACATATATTATTTCTATATTTTTTAACGTTTGACCAGATATACTATCCGCACATTCCTTAAGATATTTTTCGGTTTTATATACAGGCACAATTACAGATACCGCAGGTATAGAGTTTTCGTCCTTTTTTTCAATTCCTTTAAAGTTATTGGGAAATAAAAACAGAAAAAAGCTCAGTACCAAACCAATAAATACACTACATTTTCTTTTTTCTTTAATATTCATCTGTAACAAACCTCATTTCAATAAAATATTAATTTCAACCCACTTTTCTAAAATTAAATTGTTGTGCTTTGCTTCCGGTAGCTTTCCAACACTTAATGTTGGTACCATTATACGTACCTTCATTATCCACATCCATAAAAAGATTATTGCATTTTGAAATCACATGATAATATCCATTTTCCGCAGGAATTATATACCACTTTTGAGCATCGGTACCGTTTGTTTCATATTGCCAAATATTTGCTCCGTTTTCTTTACACGCTTCTGCAACATCTACCCTTTTTTTCGAACAAAGCGGAATTAAAATATAGTCACCTTCACTTTGATAAATAACCTCGAATCTTTGGGCGTTTGTACCATTATCTTCCCAAAGCCTAAGGTTTACACCATTCCCCGGAGAGGCTTCCGCAATATCTAAAACTTTATTTCTGTCAAGCGCGCTTTCTATTATATATATTCCGTTTTCCATTACCAATTTTTCATATGGGGTAGGAACAGGAAAAGTCCCATTCATAACTGCTTTTGCCGCTTCATAATCTCGATAATTATACCTTCCACTCCCTGTATTTATACAAAACAACGGCGATTTACATTCTTCAAAATTGGCCCAACTTATATCAATATATCTACTTTTTATATTTTTTGTTTTGCGTTTATATTTATTAAAAAAATAACAATTATAAAGAGTTTGGTGTTGAAGAGATTCATATTCCCGCTTAATTGATTTCAAACACGCATCCGGATATTCATAATTTTTTTCTACAAGGTCATAAAGTTCTTTTAAATCTGCCAAATTTTCACCCATGGCATTATGCCTAAAATCACAAATTTTCATACTATCACCAAGCATTTTAAAAGCAAATAAATATGTTCCGTATGTTTGGATAGCAAAACCAATACCATCTTGAGAAAATTTAGCACTTTTTTGATTCATAAATATGTCAAACTCAGATTTTACTTGAGATTTTGATTTTTTCACAGGAGTGCTCTGCACATACGGTACTATTTTTCCGTTTTCCTCATAAAAAAAATCAGATTTTTTCAACGGTTGCCCAATAAAATAGTCGTCATTTAAATACACAAAGTTTTCCGAAACCCCAAATTTTTTAAGCCGCCAAAAATTAAATTCAAATGTAATTGAAGAGGCACTGTCAAATCCTAAGACATCTTTATCTTTAATATAAACTATTTTATCATTTATAAATTCAGGGTCTTTAAAATAACGTACTTTTTCATTTGGCATCACTATAAATATTTTTCTTGCCCAAGGAAGATTTTTTAAAACAGAACGAACAGCGTATTTTAGTTCACTATTATCTTCATCTTTTTTTATTTGAGGTATCCCGTTACGTTTTAAGTTCGGGTCCGTTAAATCTATATATTTTATCACCACGTCTATTTCTTCTTTATCCAAAAGTGATTGCTGAGAAGTTTCAGCTTTTACAATATTACTTTTTACAAACAAAAATCCTAAGCCAAAAACAAATGCTGCTAAAAATACAATAAAAGTCCTTATTCTTAAATTCCTCTTCACTTAAAAGTACACCTTTCTTTTAAAAAATAGGATAAGCATTATGTATTTCATCAAAAAAATCTGTTTTTTCGGCGTACGCCCACCATGTACCAGAAAAATTACAATCTGTGCTTTTCCATGGCTTATGCACACAATGAAGCAACACTAAATTATTAAAAGCATATTCCATTTCGTCGGGAGTATACTTGTTTTCCGCAACTAATGCAGTTGAATAATTCCGTGCATCTTGTGCATTTTCGTAATAGTTATACAACCCATATATCGGAGGTAGTGTCCCTAATTTTCCGTTACACACGGCATTAATTACGGTTTGGTCATGCTGAACCAACTTATCATTATACTGTTCAATAAATTTCTTAAACTTAGACACCATATTGTCATCTCTAAGTTTTTTAAGATTTACCACCATTACACCGTCACATATATAATTATCATCATTAAGCCCAAATTCTTTAAGAGCTCCTCGGCGGTCATCCAAATAACCCAAGTAATAATTATCGTTCAACTTCAAGTTATACATGCCGTGCAAATCATCAAAAATAAGCGTATCTCCATCGATCCACAACATTTTATCAAGTTTCGGTAAAAGTTCCGAAAGCGACAAACGATAATATGCAGGGGTGGTTATATGCCCTTTATCATATGCAGTAGAATATTCACTTTCCATATTTATTAAATTTATATGGCAACGGTCATATTTTTTTCCCAAGGATTTAAGTCTTTCTTTGCTTTCTTCTTTAAAATTTCCCGGGTGCATTATGTAAAAATCGTAATTCGTATTTTCATGAGAATTTTCCATCATTGAGGTTATTGAAACTATTGTAGGATATAAATATCCGTCATCCAAAGCCATCGCAATGGGAATAGGTTTGGTCTTTTCAAAAAATCCATATTGCCTTAAGGTAAAAAAAGTTCCGACTAAAATTATAAAAACTGCAGATATAATTACACCTATCTTCATTTTTTTTAAATTTGTTTTTTCCATTTAATAATCTACCTTTCTTACTTCTTATTTATTATTTTTCATTTTTAATAATATAAAATCACTACGCGTTATGTCAATCGACAAAATTATATAAAATTCACTAACCTATTATAGTATAAACTCATTATTTTAAAAACCCAAAGCCCCAACATTA
>CALDOU010000082.1 GCA_937912175.1 uncultured Clostridia bacterium | reverse complement strand
ATATTGTGCCGATTTTAATTGAGATAGATTTGTGACTTGAGCTTTTTCTTCATCGCTCAAGTTTTCATAAGTCTTTGTTGCTTTTATAACGGCGTCAATGTCATTTTCGGTCGAGACTTCTTCGGGAACGTTATTGACATCGTCCATAGTGACTTCCTCGGGGTTTTTAACAACATTTTTTACTACGACTTCAACGTCGTCTCGAATATTTTCAAGGCTGTAAACTCCACCGTTTTCCACGAGCGTTTTTTGACCGTTTAGAAGTACCCACGGAACCGATTTATCATAAGCATCCAGAAGTGAAATTTTAAAATATAAATTACTGTCGTACTCTACTTCTTGAGTCCCTGAAAAAGGTTTGTTTTTGGAAGTTTTAAAGATTACTCCCTCGGCAGGGATGAATTTTGCGGTATAGGAGTTTTTGGTAATATTTATTACTTCAACGATTGTATTTTCTTTGATGTTACGAATAGTGTAGGTTCCATCGGGATTGGGAGTGAGCGGTTTGGTGCTTCCTTTTAAGGTCACTGTGGGTGTGGATTTATTATAAGCACTGTCCAAAGAAAGCCTGAAAGTAAAATTGTCATTATAAGAAACTTCTTGGGAGGATCCTATGCTGTTTCCGGATGCATCTACGCATTTTCCTCCGTTTACAACTCTAAATTCTATATTATATTTTTTAAGACTTATATTTTGAGTTGTAATAGTATGATTTTCTTTAATGTTTTCTATTGTGTATACTTCGTTTGCGGATAATAATTGTTGTTGGGCTGCGCCTGTTTCACTGCTTTGGTCGTATACTTCTAAGTTTGAAATATCATAGCCTTCTTTGGCCGATATTTTAAAGCTGAAGTTTTCCCCGTAAGATATCTCCTGTTTTGAAGAATTCAGTTTTTCGGTTCCGTACTGATTATAATATTCTATTCCGTCGCCGGGAACCAGCGTAACCGTATATACGTTTGGATAAAAGTTTTCCAAGTATATTCTTACGTTTTCTTTTATGTTTTCAAGGCTATAATAATAGGCGTCATTACCCTCATCGGTTCTTGTTAATTCTTTGTTTTCTCCTGAAGCATATTCTGCGTATACTTTTAATTGGTTGATAGAATTTGAATAAGCATCTGAAGCTATGACTCTAAATTTTATGGAATCATTATATTTTACGTTTTTGCTTTGCGGTAAAATTTCTCCGTTATTGTCTTTAAAACTTAGTTCATCGTACTGAGTGAATGTTACGGTGTTTTCTATGGATTTAACATTCTCGTAATTAATTTGCAAATCTTCTGTAACCGATTTTATTGTATATTTTCCGTTTACAAGATTAATTACTTCATAATTTTCACCGGTTATTCGTTTTTGTTTGCTTATAATGGCATTATAAGTGTCAATGCCACCTTGGGGAGATATAGTAAACGAAACCGTGTCACCATAAGTTACTTTAATAGTATAGTTTGTGTCTGATATATTTGTGCTGGCATAATTTGATGGTGTAATGATATTATAATTGAATGCGGGGTTACTGGTACCGTTACCGTAATCTAAGGAAGGCGGTGCTGCGAATGTAATTGAACATTCTTTTAATTGTCGATTAATTGTAATGGTAAAATTGTATTTTATGTTGGTAAGTGTGTATTCGGTTTTTTGGGTTGTGGGATTATAAGTTGCACTTAAAGTAGAAATTAACTTTGTTCC
>CALDOU010000081.1 GCA_937912175.1 uncultured Clostridia bacterium | reverse complement strand
TACAATCCTCAGGGTTGGTGGTATATTCTAACTCTTTGGGAAAATTAATAATATATTCTCGGTTTTTAATGTTTTCCACTATAATTTTTAAATCTTTTGTTACATTTTTGATTGTGTATGTTCCCGTTGAATAGTTATTTTTGAACTCACCGTTGATTGATGTAGATGTATTGTTTTTATCTTGAGCTGTAACTCTGAGTTCAGAAAGAGTTTTTCCTTTGTTTGCAGTTATAGTTATTGTGCAATCGTCACCATAACGGAATTTATAATTCATTTGATTGTAATTTTCATCGAGTGAGTTCAAACCAATTACTTGATAACTGCAATCCGGAATACGGGTTGGTAAAGTTATGGTAGGAGTATTAATTTCAGGTGTTTCTACGACTATAAGATAAGATTGTATTACGGAATTAATTTTACAGTCGAATGTATAGGACATATTGTTAAATTCAATATTATATTGGTCGGCACGCCCAAATAAATATTTGTCGTTTTTCGTGTATTCATTTTCGCTTGATATTTCATTTTTTGGAATAGCATAAATTTTTAAACCGCTATTAGCTGGGTTTTGGTATTTTTCGGAAAGTTTTATTTTAAAATTAAATGTACTTCCGTAATTTACTGATTCACAAGATGTTGTTAGATCTATATTAGTTGAGTTTGTTGGTGTAATTGATATATCCTCCGAAGAAATGGGTTCATTCGATTCTATTTTTGCTAAGATATTATATCGACAGCTTCTTTTGTTTATATGAGAAATCGTAACATTGTTTTTAATATCCGAAATGAAGTAATATTCATCTTGTCCGGAGTCGGAAGTTATATATTTATCCAAAGCTATATTTTTATCTTGATAACTATTAACAACTTCATAATCGCCGGTTTTCGTTGGAATTGCAAAGTATAAAGCACTTCCGTGTTCTACGTCTATGCCGGACTCCGGAGGAAGTTTCTTGCAAGGCCAATACTCATCATAGACAGGTTTTTTATCGGAGTAATAAATTGTTTTCCCTTCAATATTTGAATTAATGTGATATTTATTTTTATATGCATTGACGATTGAAATAGTGGTGGGTTCTTTGACGGCAAATTCCGTTTGCAATTTTCCATCGGTTGTGAAATCCGAAAGGTCTATGCCGTTTTTTGTGTAATTAAGGATAGAGTTTGAGAAAGCTTCTGTTGTACTTATATTTAATCTTAGTGTGTCATTTGCATAAATTTCTATTGTGAAAGAAGAGCTGTTGTCGCACTCGACTTTTTCCCAGTCATTACTGTTTATTTGATATTTTATATTTACGGCTTCACTTAATTTATAGCTGTTATTATTTAGCTTTATTTCGGTTGTATATTTATTTCTTTCCATTCCTGTTAATTCGAATTTTTTATCGCTCCATACATAAAAATTAGGGGTAATATAGGTTGATCTCCCAAAAGTTTCGTTTTCTTGCGGATATGATCCTGGAGTGCCGTCCGGGTTGATTTTTTGGAAGTAAAGGGGGAGCTCTTCACCTTCCGGGACTATTTTTACTTCTTTTACTTTGCGCATGCTATAATTAGCTTTGTCTTCTCCGTTTATTGCCAAAAGAAAATTTATCTTTGAACCGTAAGGCACGCTGATTGTATTATGACCGTCGGTGCTTCCTTGCGGTACGTTATCTATTG
>CALDOU010000080.1 GCA_937912175.1 uncultured Clostridia bacterium | reverse complement strand
TTTATTGTGTACGCACCATTAGCTCAGTTGGTAGAGCACCTGACTCTTAATCAGGGTGTCCGGGGTTCGAGCCCCCGATGGTGTACCAAAAAAGTCGTCAATAGGCGGCTTTTTTATTTATGCAGCAAAAAACGGAAAAAATCATAGTCATTTCATCTAAGCATAAGTAAATTAACACTTCTAAGCCTTACATTGACTTTTCCGTTTTTCGTTTTAATTAAAATAATGTCTTATTGTCACTGTAAATAATTAAAGCTATAAAATACCAAATATTAACCATACTTTGCTATAATTTTATAATACACAATATAACTTCTGTCATATTTTCAAATTTTAAATTAATTTAATCCAGATAGTCTTTTAAACGCTTACTTCTGCTGGGATGGCGCAATTTTCTTAAAGCTTTTGCCTCTATTTGACGAATTCTTTCACGAGTAACATCAAATTCCTTTCCCACTTCTTCAAGAGTACGAGGTCGTCCGTTATCAATACCAAAGCGCATCTCTAAAACTCTTTTTTCCCTTGGTGTTAAAGTATCTAAAACTTCTAAAAGGTGTTCTTTTAACAATACATGAGAAGCTTCTTCTGCCGGCGCAAGTGCATCATTATCCGGAATAAAATCTCCCAAATGGCTGTCATCCTCTTCACCGATAGGAGTTTCCAAAGAAACAGGATCTTGAGCCGCCCTCATTATTTCTCTGATTTTTTCCACAGGCAAATTCAACTCTGCGGCTACCTCTTCGGGAGTAGGTTCTTGCCCGTTATTATGAAGCAACTGCCCCGAAACTCTCTTTACTTTATTCATGGTTTCCACCATGTGCACAGGAATACGAATGGTACGCGCCTGGTCAGCTATCGCGCGAGTAATAGCCTGTCTTATCCACCATGTGGCATAAGTAGAAAACTTAAATCCTTTGGAATAATCAAACTTTTCCACCGCTTTTATTAATCCGAGATTTCCTTCTTGGATTAAGTCCAAAAAGTGCATACCCCTTCCCAAATATCTTTTTGCTATACTTACCACTAAACGTAAATTTGCCTCAGATAAACGCTTTTTTGCTTTTTCGTCCCCTTCATTAATACGTTGAGCAAGCTCCAATTCTTCTTCCGCACTCAAAAGCGGAACCGTACCTATTTCTTTAAGATAAACTTTTACGGGGTCATCCGTGGAGGAAATTTCCCCTATTAAAGAAGTCTCTGAAGACGGATGTTCGGAAGACGAAGAATCTTCACTCGAATTATCTTCAACACCTTCAACTATTTCTATGCCCATAGATTCTATAGTGTCATATAACTTTTCTATTTGATCGGGGTCAAATTCAAGTTCACCCATAGCTTCTAAAATTTCATTTGTACTTATATGACCTACTGCTTTACCATGTTTTACAATGTCTTTAATCACCATTTCCATGGATTTTGGCGAAGTTTTAGAATCTTTCATTTTATACCTCCTTGATTTTATTTTATGTATATTCTATTTAATTAAACTACTTTATTATTTGCTTTTTAAATTTTCAATATAATTTTGAATATCATTTTCAGACACATTTTCAATACTTTTAAATTGATTTTTTAATTTTTCATTTGTTATTACTTTAATGTATTCATCAATAGCATTTTTCGTACCCATAGAAGGATTATACGTACATATCATTCGAGTAATTTTACCTATTTCCTCAAAATTAAACCCATAAGATGAAATAGTTGTAATATCAAGTGATTTATTATTTAAAACAATATCCTTTAAAACCTCAAAAACTTTTTTATTAAATCCTGTAACCATATTTTCCACCGAAAGTTTTAAAAATACATCTCGTGCCAATTCAGGATTATTTACAATACATGAAATTAAAGATTCTTCTGCTACGGCAGCTCTTAAATTGTCATGTTTATCCGGATTTATTTTATCATTTACGGCTGAAGTGATTTTCTCTATATTTTTAAATTCTTTTTTACGATTTTTTTTGTTTTTTTGCTTTAAATACTTATTGATTTGTATCAGTACGGAAGATTTGTTTATTTCCGCTTCTGCACTGAGTTTTATTGCATAAATTTCTCTTTCTATTGAATTATTACATTCTGCCAAAATTTTTGAAGCTTCTGTCAAATAGTTAATTTTATCTTCGGGATCTTCTAAATTATATTTAGATTTTAACTTTGACAACTTATACTCAATTTCATTTTTAGAATTTTCAATTAAATTTTTAAATTTAACAGCTCCGTATTTTCCTTGAGAACGTATATATTCATCGGGATCCTTGGCTTTCGGTATGGTTAAAACTTTAACATTAAGACCATCGTTTTTGAGCATCTCTATTGCTTTTGCTGCCGCTTTCTGTCCGGGCTCATCAGCATCATAAGAAACTAAAACCTCATCGGCGTTTCTTGCTAAAAGTTTTACTTGATTCACCGTAAGAGCCGTGCCCAATCCCGCAACCGCATTGGTAAATCCCGCCTGATGCAAGGAAATTACATCCATATAACCTTCGGTAAGTATCAAATTATTTTTACCCGATTTTTTTGCAAAATTAAGAGCAAACAAATTTGAACTTTTTTTAAAAATTAAAGTATCGGAAGTATTTATGTACTTAGGAACATCGTTTCCCATCGTTCGAGCACCAAAAGCAATTACGTTTCCTCTTACATCAATTATAGGAAACATTAACCTGTTTCTAAATCTGTCCACATCTCTCCCACTGTGAGATTTAAATGCTAAATCTGCCAAAATTATATCTTCACTATTATACCCTATTTTTTTTAAATAGTCCACCAGCGCATATCCCGAAGGAGGCGAATACCCTAACCCGAAATGTTTTATAGTGGAATTTTTGATTTCTCTTTTTTGAAGATATTCCAAAGCTTTTTTACCTATGGGATTGAAAAGTGATTTAAAGTAAAATTTTGCGGCATCACGATTTATTTTATACATCAAAAGTTTTTTATTATGTAAAGCATTGTCCTCTTCGCTTATTTCCAAATTCATTCCCGAACGCTCGGAAAGGAATTTAACGGCCTCTATATAGTCATAATGTTCCATTAATCTTAAAAAAGTAATAACATCTCCACCGGCTCCACAACCAAAACAATAAAAAGAGCCGTTAGAAGGATAAATACAAAAAGAGGGCGTACGTTCAGCATGAAAAGGGCATAATCCCATAAGATTTTTTCCCTTACGTTGTAAATTAACATAGTCGCCTATTATTTCACCGATATCATTTCTTGACTTCAATTCACTGATAAAATCTTCAGAAATAAGCATTTTGACTTCACCCTCTTATTTTAAACATATCGTTAATGCAACCGTTAAAATATTTTTATGGAACGAGGAATAAAAATATTTTTAAAAACAGAAGTTGCAAATTCATCACTCATTCCCGCAATATAATCACAAACCGCCCGGCTCGGTCCTTCTTCCGCAGCTATTTTTTGAAGATAAACGGGGATTTTACCAATATTTTTCAAAAAGTAATTATAAAGTGATTCAATGATAAACGGAACTTTGGAATCCTCTGAAAAAGACTGCTTATTTAAATAAACATTCGAATACATAAAATCATGTATACCGTTGAATGCTTTTTCTGACCGTTCACTCATTTTAATATTCTTTTCAAAACTATTCTTTACAATATCCATAACCATAGAGTTAATTCGCTTGGAATAAGTACTTCCAAACGTTTCAACAAAATCTATGGGTATACTGTCATACGTTAAAAGCCCCGCTCTAACGGCATCTTCTATATCGTGATTTATATATGCCACTTTATCACAAAGTCGAACAATTCTTCCCTCTGCGGTAAAAGCTTCTTTACCTTTGGTATGACAAAGTATTCCGTCTAAAGTTTCACCTGTTAAGTTAAGTCCCTGACCATCTTTTTCTAATTTTGAAAGTATTCTCACGCTTTGCTCGTAATGAGTAAATCCCCCATCACATAAATTATTTAATGATTTTTCTCCCGCATGACCGAAAGGCGTATGTCCCAAATCATGCCCAAGAGCTATTGCTTCAGTCAAGTCTTCGTTTAATTTTAAAGCTCTGGCTATTGTTCGTGATATCTGGTCAACTTCTAAAGTATGCGTAAGACGTGTTCTGTAATGGTCACCTTTTGGCGAAATAAACACCTGGGTTTTATGCTTAAGACGCCTAAAAGATTTACAATGAATTATTCTATCCCTGTCTCTTTGATATTCCGTACGAATTTCACAAGGTTGCTCAAAATTTTTTCTACCAACGGAATTTTTGGAAAAAGAAGCAAATTTACTTAATGTGTTTAATTCCCTGTTTTCAGTTTCTTCGCGTATACTCAACATAAATTAAAGGCACCCCCGTCGATCAAAAACATAAAATCAATCTACTTGATAACTTTCTTCTAAAATTTTATATGAAAAACCGTTTTTTGTAATATCGGAAATTTGACTCAACATTAACTTTAAATCACATTTTTTTACATAAACATCAAATTTGACTTGGTCTAAATATTCAATATTATTTACTTTGGCATTATATTTCGCAAATACATAGGATATTTTATTATGATCTTTATAATTACAATTTATATTTACATGACTGCACAAATTCATTTCGGATATCTCGGCATTTTGCAATACTTTTAAAGCTCCCGAACCATACATTTTACGCAAACCGGAAGTTCCCAATAATATACCCCCAAAATATCTTACAACAATAACCAAAACATTTTGTAAATCCAAGCTTTTTATTGCATTCATAACCGGCATACCCGCTGTACCCGAAGGTTCACCGTCATCAGAAAATTTTTCCTGAAAATTTTCTTTAAGTCTGTATGCATATACGTGGTGTTTGGCATCCCAATGCTTAGATTTTATATTTTTTAAATTTTGTCGAACATCTTCTTCAGAGTAAACCCGAAAAGCATAAGAAATAAATTTGGAACGTTTTTCAGTTTCTTCAACAATATTATTGCTTTTTATGGTTTTATATCCCGACAAAATTTTCACCACTCTGACACAAATAGGCAACGCATAAACTGCGCCGCCTATTATTTTTACAATTTAAATTCAAAATAAAATTTTTAAGCTGTAATTATTTAAGCTCTAACACCCGCAAGACGTTTGTTAAATCTTCCTACACGTCCTCCTGTATCTACAAATCTTTGTTGACCTGTAAAATAAGGATGACACTTGGAACAAACTTCAACATTCAAGTTTTTTCCGGTAGACTTTGTTTTAATAACATTACCGCAAGAACATTTTATTTCTACTTCATCGTATTCAGGATGTATTCCCTTTCGCACTATTTTCACCTCTTTAGCTACTAAAAGCTCATATCTAATCTATGAGATATTATTATATCATAAACATTACAACATTACAAGATATATTAATTAACTACTCCTACAGGAAAATTTCTTAAAGTCTTTTTAAAGTCTTCAATAGCTTGTATAACAGACTCATAGCATATCGTAGGATTAACAATCTTGTTTTTATACTTTTTTAATTTTTTGACTTCATTCACACACCAATCATGCAGCAAATTTTTACATCTGGTTGCATCTAAAAGGGTTCGGCGTAATGTTTTAAAATCCTCGATTCCCGTCCTTGTGCCTAAAACGTTAATACCGGATTCAAACTGCATAATATCCTTAACAGATAGTTTACATCCTTCTTTTATTAATTCCATGCGCTGTTTAAAAAAGTTATACCATCCTTCGTCATTCGTTACATTTAGTTTCGTATCTTCAAGTTTATCTCTTTGTTTTTGATATTCATCTAATTTTTCTATAAAATCATTTAATCTCTCGTTGAATTTTTTTAAAAACGCCGTAGTTATACCACCTTTAGACTTACCCGCATCACTTTTTAAATATTTACGGATTATTGTTTCATTTTCAAAACGTTTACGCAACCGTACAACTACATTTTTATTTTGATTTAGCCGGTTTGAAATTTCATTTATAGCAGAAGCGATTTCCTCAGCTTTTTTTGTTATTTCTTTAATTTCTGATTTACCCATTGGAAGCTTTGCTCTTGCTAATTCTTTTGCACTTGATAATTTTTTAGAAGCTTTTTCCTTTAACTCTGAAATTTTACTACCTATTGCCATATTATTATCCCCTTTCTTTTATTTTGTGATCTATTTTGTTTTATTTTAATAATTAACAAAAAAATATGCAATATTTTTATTGGTTTTCGCAAAATAGTTTTGCTTTATTGAAGTAATAGGCAATTTAAGGTATAATAAGAGTAAGGTGTAATTATTACACACTTAAAATAAAATTCGGGGGATTAGTGCAATTATGCAAAATTTATTCGGAGGCGCAAACATGTCCAATCAGCTATTAGTTTCTATCCTTATTTATGCTGTAGTTATCGGCGGAATGTATTTTCTTTTGTTCAGACCTCAACAAAAAAAGAGAAAACAAGAAGAAGAAATGAGAAAATCAATTTCCATCGGAGACGAAGTAACAACCATAGGCGGAATCATCGGTAAGGTAATAAGCGTAAAAAATGATTCTGATTCTTTGGTAATAGAAACGGGTTCTGACAAAATAAGAATTAAAAAATGGGCTATTGCAAACATAGAAACAGCAAAGGAATAAAAAATTAAAATAAAGACCTATCAGTAATCTGGTAGGTCTTATTTATTTATAAAAACAAAATTATATTCTCAAACAAGAAACCTTTAAAATCATAAATCAATAAATTTTTAACTGGATTCGCCGACAATAAAGCGATGCAAAAAGTTTTTTGTTCTTTCGTTTTGAGGGTTAACCAAAATCTCTTCGGGCTTACCTTCTTCACAAATCATTCCGTCATCCATAAACACAATACGATTGGAAACCTCTTTGGCAAAAGCCATTTCATGCGTAACTATAATCATTGTAATATTAAATTCGGTAAGATCTTTCATTACCTTAAGAACCTCCCCGACTGTTTCGGGGTCTAATGCTGAAGTAGGTTCATCAAAAAGCAAAACTTCGGGATCCATAGCCAAAGCACGAGCAATCGCTACTCTTTGTTTTTGTCCTCCGGACAATTGTCTTGGTTTTGCATCAATAAATTTAGCCATTTGAACTTTTTCCAAAAATTTAATAGCGTTTTTCTTAGCGTCAGAATGATTTCTTTTTAAAACTTTAATTTGCCCTACCGTGCAATTATCCAAAACACTTAGATTATTAAACAAATTAAATTGTTGAAATACCATACCCACTTTTGAACGATACATATCTATATTATAATTATCGTTTAAAACATTTTCGTTTTTATATAATATTTCTCCCGATGTTGGCTCTTCTAACAAATTAATACATCTTAAAAAAGTTGATTTTCCCGAACCGGATGGTCCGATAATACATGAAACATCGCCTTGATTTATGCAAAAATCAACCCCTTTAAGTACGTTGGAATCTCCAAAAGACTTACACAATTTATTTATCTTTATAATATTATTTTTCATTTTCTTCACCCGACTTTTTAACAAAAAGAATTGGCATTGTTGAAGAAGCGTGAATGAACTCTTGAGGTCCATCCATGTGTTTTTCAAGGCGTTTCAGCAACCTGGTAACCGTTAATGTCAAAACAAAATATATAACCGCGGCCACTATAAATGTTTCATATGTTCTAAGAATAGCACCTTTAATGGACTTCGTAACAAAAAACAGTTCGGCCACCGATATAACATTCAAAACAGATGTATCTTTAATATTAATAATAAATTCATTTCCCGTAGCCGGAAGAATATTTCTTATAGCTTGAGGAAGTATAACGTTTCTCATAGCTTGTCCGTGAGTCATACCAATAGCTTTTGCGGCTTCCATTTGACCCGGGTCAACACTTTCTATTCCTCCACGTACAACTTCCACCATATATGCACCGGTATTTATAGAAACTATTAATATTCCCGCAACAGTCGGGCTAAAATCTATTCCCATAAATTCCTGCATTCCAAAATAAATTACAATAGCTTGAACCATCATTGGAGTTCCCCTGAATATCTCCACATAACATGTAATTATAAAATTAACAATCGCCATAAAAAATCTTTTCAACTTACTTCTTGACGGAGGAATTTTTTTTATTGACCCCAAACCAAGACCAATTAAAAATCCGATAACCGTACCTAAAAGAGCAATAAGAATTGTAGTAAGTGTACCTCTTAAAAACCAATTACCATAATGCTGTAATATGTAAACCGTCCATTCAAAAAATGTTTTTTCCATAATAATTTATATTTGCACCTCCATATAATTAATTTCCTGAAGCGGGTTGACTTTGCACGGCTTTATTCATAAGTTCGTTTTTAGTGTTTTCGTCAATACTTTTAAGAGCCTTATTAATCTCATCTTTTAAAGGATTACCTTTTTTCACTCCAATGGCAATGGCAACATCATCTTGAGAAAAATTAAATCCTTTACCTTTTTCAAAATCCAAATACGTCAAAGAAGGATTGGTATACACCGCCACCATAGCTGCCGGTTTTTCACTGACATAACCGTCTATTTTTCCTGCGGTTACCGCAGAAATCATAGAAGGAAAATCCTCCATCGCAATTTGTTTGCTTACCTCAGGTATTTGATCAATTAAGTTATAATGCACCGTACTGAGTTGCCCGGTAAGTTTTATGCCTCTAAGGTCTTCCAAACACTTTGAATTTGCATAAACGCTATCTTTTTTCAAAACAACCACTATATTCGAATCATAATAATTATCGGTAAAATCAATAGTACGTCTACGCTCTTCGGTGGCAGACATACCGGCAATAATAGCATCGATTTTTCCGGAAGTAAGCGCCGGCAAAAGACCATCCCAATCAACTTTAACTATTTCTAACTCTTTATTTAAAGATTTTGCTATCTTTTGTGCCATGTAAACGTCATATCCACACGCATACCATCCGCCTGAAATTTTTTCTCCGTTATTTTTTGAAGTAGGTTGAATCCAGTTAAATGGCGCATAAGAACATTCCATTCCAACTTTTAATTTATCTTTCTTGCATGAGTCATTTACACAACATCCACTACAACAAGTTATAACAATTAGTAGTATCGC
This sequence comes from uncultured Clostridia bacterium, assembly GCA_937912175.1. Classification (GTDB taxonomy): domain Bacteria; phylum Bacillota; class Clostridia; order Oscillospirales; family Acutalibacteraceae; genus UMGS1491. The sequence goes on along the minus strand of CALDOU010000080.1, from coordinate 4,440 downwards.
ACTAATTTTTAATCGATTAAAAAACTTTTTCATTTTATTTTAACATCCTTTCCAATATATAATTTATACCAAACAAATAATTTGCGCAACCCCTAAATTTAAAGTTGCGCAGAATTTTTTAAAATTATAAATTAATATATTGTAAAACAATGCAACTATTTTTCATCCTTGCAGCCACATGTGCAATCATCATCACATTCATCATTGCAACCGCAATCGCAACTATCGCTAAAACTAAATTCCAAACGTTCGCCGCAACGTGGACAATCCATATCCTCGTCCAAAAGTGTTTCTTCTGCTAAACAAATTCTTTCTCCGCATGACGGACATTCCACTTCATAATAATTATCATCGTCGTCATGGCAACAACAATCGCAATCGCAATCGTCATCACATTCATCGTCACAATGACATCCGCAATCACAGCAAGAATCTTCCCCGAATACTTCATCTTCAACAGATGCTAAATCTTCGTCAACTATATCAAGTTGTTCACAAACATCATCAACGTCTTCTTCCAAATTATCAATGGATTTTGAAGCCTCATCCATCCAATCAATGATAGCGGATAAAAGTTTGGTTTCTTTTTTATCCTCATCAAGTTCTAATCCTGAAAATAAACCTTTAACATAAGCGGCTTTTTCTTTCATAGTCATTTTTATTTCCTCCAATTTATTTTTATATTATTTTCGGCTAAGCTCTTTCAATATATTCGCCTGTTCTGGTATCAATTTTAAGTATATTACCTTCTTCAATAAAAAGGGGAACTTTAATTTCAGCTCCGGTTTCCAATATCGCGGGTTTAGTGGCATTGGTAGCAGTATCACCTTTAAATCCGGCATCGGTTTCGGTAACCAATAATTCCACGAAAAGTGGCGGCTCAACGCCAAACACGTTTCCTTTATATGAAAGAACCTTACATACCATATTTTCTTTTACAAATTTAAAATTATCACCTAAGACTGAGGAGTTAATCGGAATTTGTTCAAAAGTTTCGTTATCCATAAAATAATAAAGATCGCCGTCATTATACAGGTACTGCATTTCACGTCTTTCAATAAATGCTTCTTGATACTTGTCACTGGGGTTAAACGTACGTTCAGTAACGGCACCGGTCATAACATTTTTAATTTTAGCTCTAACAAAAGCGGCTCCTTTTCCGGGTTTTACATGTTGAAATTCTACTATTGTAACAACGTTACCGTCCATTTCAAAAGTAGAACCGTTTCTAAAATCTCCTGCTGATAACATAAAATTCCTCCAATATAATAAGGATTAATAATACTTATAAAAATTGAGTGGCTTATAAAATTAAAATAAACCACTCAGATTATACAATATATTGAAAAAATATGCAACATACCAATTATCCAACAGGCGTAAAAGGTATAACAGGCGTAAAAGGATGTGTTTTTTGACAATTATCACAAGTTGTCATGCGATAATCTGTACTACCGTCAGGTGACCTTAATCCATAATTTACAACTTCAAACTCTTTGCCGCAATACTGGCATTTGCAACTGTGAGTATGAAGGCACCTCATACACAATCCGTTAGTTAACTGTTCCGGCAACAAATTATCACCGCATTTTTTGCAAACCCCAAACCCTTGATTGTCTTCTTCCGCTCCTCCAGCAATGTTATCCAATTCATTATTATTGACTTCTTGAATATTTTTTTCTTTGTTCATATCAATACCTCCTAAAATATATTAAGCAAACCATAATCCGTAGCTTACCCGATATAACTTTATATTATAATTGTTAATTATTTTTAAATATTTCCGGTAAGAGTTTCACAAGACAGTTTTATAATACTGTCAGTTGTTTAGGTTTATAAGGATTTTTTTGCGGCATTCCGGACAACGTTGAGAGTTATAATTGTGCCGTTCTGCTGCTTCTCCAATACCGGCAAAGAGATAATCGTAATAATCAAATTCTTTGCCGCAATCCACGCATTTTTTCAATACTTTGTACCTATCAAACACCTGATACAGCCGCAAACGTTCGTTCTCGGATAGAATACCCCCGCAACGTTATCTAACTCATTACTACTACTATTTAATATTTTTATCTTTTGTATCAGTCAATGATTTTCCAAAAATCTCTTCATAAAACTTATTTCTTTTACAAGCATCACACAAGCGATTTCCACCACGAGTATTTTTTTTACCACATTCCGGACACTGCCCCATAACACATGTATCATATCTTAATGGATTGCAGTAAAGATTTACTTTATAATCATAAACCATTTGTTTTTCTTCTTCATTCATTTCTGAATAAGGCTTGGTTAATAACCCCTCAGGTAATAAAGTTCCCTTATTTTTCCCAAATTTATTTATCCCACCTGAAACATTTAAATCTTCATCGTTAATTTTTTGAATTTCTTTCATATAAAACCCTCCCTAAAACATATTGAGCAAACCATAATCCGTGGCTTGCTTAATATAATTTTATGTCATAATTGTTAATTATTTTTGAATATTTCTGGTACAAGTTTCAACACCATTTTGCAATATTCCCATTTGTCTAGGTTTATAAGGATTTTTTTCGCGGCATTCCGGACAACGTTGAGAATTATAAATGTGTCGTTCGGCTGCTTCCAAAACACCGCCAAAGGGAAGATCGTAATAAACAAATTCTTTGCCGCAATCCACACATTTTCTTTTTATCTTAGAAGCGGTGGAATTAAATTTCTCAACAATTTTACTTGTTCCTATTCCTCCGGAAATTTCATCCAATTCCTCGCTATTAATTCCTTGCATGTTTTTTTCGTTATCCATATCAAATACCCTCTAAAATAAATTAAGCAAACCATAATCCGTAGCTTGCTTAAATAATACAGTTTTTTGCTGTGTTTGTCAATTGTTTTTCAATATTTTCAATAATAATTGTTCGGTTTCTTGAGCATTACCCCTGCCACGAGTTTGCTTCATAACATTTCCGAGAAGTGCTTTTAATGCTTTTTCTTTACCGGAAAGATAATCTTTAACTGCATTCGGATTTGAATTTATTGCTTCCGTGCATAATTTTTCCAATTCTTCAGAAGATATCCCCTGCATATCACTTTCAGAAACAAATTCTTTTATGCCATTCCCCGTTTCCAGCATCTTGGAAAATGCTTTTTTCGCCAAATTCATATTTAATTTTCCGGATTCAATCAGCCTTACCATTTCATTAAGTTGTTCGGGAGAAGTTAAAACATTAAATTCTTCTTTTTCGGATTCTGTTTCAAGAATTCTGAAAATTTGACCAATTATAAAATTAGAAACAGTTTTTGGGTTTTTGATTTCCGAAACCGCTTTTTCAAAATAATCGGAAACATTTTTATATTTTACCAAAAGCATGGCGTCTTTTTCTGAAATTCCCATCGTTTGGGTATATTCTTTGAATCGTTCATTAGGTAATTTGGGAAGCGTTTCTTTTATACTGTTTACTTCCTCCTGAGTTAAAATCACATTTACCAAATCAGGATCTTTAAAATATCTGTAATCCTGAGCATCTTCTTTACTTCTCATACTTTCGGTTGAATTTGTTTCTTCTATATATCGTAAAGTTTGCTGCATTACCTTACCGCCACTTTCAATAACATCAATATGGCGTTCGTACTCGTAATCTATTGCCTTTGTCATAAAAGTTACGGAATTCATATTTTTAATTTCGGTTCTTGTGCCAAGTTTTTCTGAACCTTCGGGCTTAACGGAAACATTAACATCACAACGCATGGAACCTTCTTGCATTTTACAATCTGAAACACCTATATAACGCATAATCATTTGAAGTTTTTCAACATATTCACGAGCTTCCTCTGAAGAACTTATGTCCGGCTCTGTTACTATTTCCAAAAGCGGTACTCCGCCACGATTATAATCAACATATACATCCCCGTTTTTATGAATCAGCTTTCCGGCATCTTCTTCCATATGAATGTGATTAATTCGAATTTTTTTACCGCTATCAAGCTCGATATAGCCATTTTTGCAAATCGGCATATAAAATTGAGAAATTTGATAAGCTTTGGAAAGGTCGGGATAAACGTAATTTTTTCTATCCATTTTGGAAATAAGATTGACTTCACAGTTAAGAGCCAACGCTGCTTTCACAGCAAAATTGACAACCTCTCTGTTAAGTTTTGGAAGCGTTCCCGGTAATCCGATACAAACAGGGCAACAATTTGTATTAGGTTCGGATCCGAATTTATTTGCACATGAGCAAAATATTTTTGTTTTTGTAATAAGTTCAACATGGGTTTCCAGTCCAACCACTAAATCATACTTCATATTCTTACCCCCATGTCTACACATTTGTTGTTTACGTACTCTGTTGCAACCTCGTATTGATGTGCTACATTTAAAATTTTTGATTCGCTGAATTTTGGCCCCAAAATTTGCATACCAATCGGTAAGCCTTTGGAGTCAAAACCACATGGCACCGAAAT
>CALDOU010000079.1 GCA_937912175.1 uncultured Clostridia bacterium | reverse complement strand
TCAATAACAAAGATATAAATATCACATCACAATGTTTAAGGGTACCTGTCAGCGAAGGACATACGGCAGCGGTATTTGCTTCCTTTAAAGAAAAAATATCGGCAAATGAAGCGATTTATTTAATCAAAAATTTCAAAGGAGATCCAAAAAGCTTGGGACTGCCAAGCTCACCGCAAAAATTTATTACATATTTTGATGAAGACGAACGTCCTCAAATAAAATCAGACAGAAATTTAGAAAATGGCATGGGAATTTCCGTCGGAAGGTTGCGCGAAGATTCACAATATAATATAAAATTTATATGTATGAGTCACAACACGATACGAGGAGCTGCGGGAGGAGCTATACTTCTTGCGGAAATGCTTTGTCGTGAGGGATATATTTATTAAAAATATTGGAGGAAATTTTATGAAAAAAACAATTTTTAAAGGTGCAGGCGTAGCACTGGTTACTCCTATGAATAATGACGGTTCGGTTAATTATGAAACTTTGGAAAATCTTATTGAATTCCAAATCAAAAACGGTACAGATGCCATCATTTCTTGCGGAACAACAGGAGAATCCGCTACTCTTTCTCCTGAAGAAAGAAAAAAAGTAATTAAATTCACAATCGAAAAGGCCGGCGGAAGAATACCCGTAATAGCCGGAACCGGAAGCAACAACACCGAAGCGGCTTTGAAAAGTTCATTGGAAGCAGAACAGCTCGGTGCAGACGGCTTGCTTATAGTCACTCCGTATTACAATAAAACTTCCCAAGAAGGTCTTATAAAACATTACACATACATTGCCGATAAAGTTAAAACTCCTATAATTTTATATAATGTCCCATCAAGAACGGGAGTAAATATAAAACCCGAAACTTATTTTGAACTTTCAAAACACAATAACATTTGTGCTGCCAAAGAAGCAAGCGGAGATATATCTCAAGTAGCTAAAATCAAAGCTTTATGTGGCAACAACCTTGACCTTTATTCAGGCAACGATGACCAAATTGTTCCCCTTTTATCTTTAGGTGGAATTGGCGTGATTTCAGTATTTTCCAATATTTGTCCACAAGAATGCCATAATCTTGTAAAAGAATATCTTGAAGGAAACACCGCAAAAAGTACAGAAATTCAAATAAAATATCTCGAACTTATGAACGCCATGTTCTGTGACGTAAATCCAATACCTGTCAAAGAAGCCCTTAATTTAATGGGATATAATTGCGGAGAATGCCGTATGCCATTAGCATCTTTGAGCGAAACAAATCAAAAAAATATTGAAAGATTATTGAAAAAATATTCTTTAATTTAAAATGGACGGTGAAAAAGCACTGCATTAATAATGCAGTACAAAAGTTATGAAAATTATTATTTGTGGTTATAACGGTAAAATGGGACAAGCCATATCAAACGCCGTACAAAAATATACCGACTGTAAAGTTATAGCCGGCGTAGACATATCGGAAAAAACTCAAAATTCCAATTGCCCGATTTTCAAAAATTTAAATGATGTACAAGAAAAAGCCGACGTTATTATTGATTTTTCCAACCCGGCAGCACTTAATTCTTTGTTGGATTATTCATTAAAAACAAAAACTCCTGCAGTAATTTGTACTACCGGTTTTTCTGATGAACAAATTAATAAAATAAAAGAAACCTCAAAATTCGTACCGATATTTTATTCACAAAACATGTCATTGGGTATTAACCTTATTTTGGAATTATCTAAAATGGCCACTAAAATTTTAGGAAACGATTTCGATATTGAAATAATCGAAAAACACCATCACCACAAAATTGATGCCCCAAGCGGAACGGCCCTTATGATTGCAAATGAAATATCTTCGGTTATGGAACAAACTCCCGAATATATTTATGACCGTACTCAAAAAAGGGCGCCCCGAACCAAAAACGAAATCGGAATTCATTCTGTACGTGGAGGAAGCATTACAGGAGATCACGAAGTCTTATTTGCAGGTGAAAAAGAAGTTATTACCATATCTCATCATGCGGAATCAAGAGAAATTTTTGCAAACGGAGCAATTAAAGCCGCTTATTATTTAATTTCTCAGTCAAACGGTCTATATAGTATGAAAGATATGATAAATAATTAAGAAAACTATATTTATATTTTAAATTCAGATAAATCTTCCGGGGTATCATAAAAAAAGCATTTTTCAGCTACACCCTTTATTGATTCGGAAACATAAGCGTTTTTTTGAGCAATTACATAAATAGGAATTTTATTTGAATATGCAACTCCCGCTTCCACTCCTATTCCTATACTGAGCTCCGAAGCATCAATTATAAAAATATCCGAATTTTTTATTTCATTAAAAGCAATATTCATTACCTCTTTACCCGATAAAGCACAAGGCTGATAGTTTTGAATATTACGCGCAAAAACAAAAACATCAATTCCTTTATTTTCTAAAATGTTACATACACTTTCTATTAATTTTTCATTCTTCATATCATCATAATATTTTATAGCAAAAAATGCTTTCATTTTTCAAAACCTCACATCGATTTAATTAATTTAAAAATACATTAATTAAAAATAATTATCAATATTGGAGATATAAACTTGTATACATTAAAAAAGAAAGAAATGAACGCCAGGCTTGGTGAATTTAAAACTCCTCACGGAACAATTAAATTACCCGGATTCATGAATGTTGCTACATGCGGAGCTATAAAAGGTGCCGTTTCTGCAATTGACTTAAAAGAAATCAAATGTCAGGTTCAACTTTGCAATACATATCATCTTCATTTAAGACCGGGAGATAAAGTTGTAAAAAGCATGGGCGGAATACGAAAATTTACATCTTGGAATGGTCCCGTGCTCACGGACAGCGGAGGATTTCAAGTGTTTTCCTTAGCAAAATTAAGGAATATCCAAGAAGAAGGAGTTCAATTTTCATCCCATATAGATGGTCGTAAAATTTTTATGGGCCCCGAAGAAAGCATGCAAATACAATCCAATTTAGCCTCTACAATAGCCATGGCTTTTGATGAGTGCATTGCAAATCCCGCAGAATATTCCTACACAAAAAATTCTTGTGACAGAACCGTTCGGTGGCTTAAAAGATGCAAGAAAAAAATGGATGAACTTAATTCCTTGGAAACCACTTTAAACAAAGAACAGATGCTTTTTGGAATCAATCAAGGCAGCACATATAAAGATATTCGAATCGAACACATGAAGCAAATTCGGGAGCTTAATTTAAACGGATATGCAATCGGAGGACTGGCCGTCGGAGAAACAGCAGAAGAAATGTATGAAACCATAGAAGCGGTCGAACCATTTATGCCACAGGACAAACCAAGATATTTAATGGGCGTAGGCACACCAAGAAATATATTGGAAGCAGTTGCACGAGGAGTCGACTTAATGGATTGCGTAATGCCAAGCAGGAACGCAAGACATGGAAAAATTTTCACATGGAACGGCGCTATAAATATATTAAACGCAAAATATGAACAAGACCCTTCCCCGCTTGACGAAAATTGCGATTGCCCCACATGCCGAAATCATTCCAAAGCCTATATACGTCATCTTTTAAAAAGCGGCGAAATGTTGGGTATGCGTTTAGCCGTAATGCACAATCTTTATTTCTATAACTCTCTAATGGAAAAAATAAGAGAAACCTTAAGCCAAAACACTTTTGAAAAATTTTACAACAAATATTCTAAAATTTTATAAATTTTCAAAAAATGATTTGACACAATAATACAGTTTGTATAATATTTATAATTTATTATATATTAAATATTAAGAAAGAAGGTAAGTCTTATGCCAATGTCATATTTTCCGGGTGTTGAACATGTAACCGATATAAAATACAAAGGGGTTCATCCATTAGAAAAGAAAAAAGTAATAAAAGATATTAACCTACTCATAGATAAATTCAACAGCGATAACAATTTGTTATATGAGGATAGCGTTAGATATAATGACGATGAAACTAATAAAAAATATTATAAAGATAAAAAATCCAATAAAATTCCTAATATTTATGCTACCATATCCAATATAGTCATAAGTGAATTTTCTTATCACCGTAATTATCTTCTTGCTTATCTTCATGATATAAAATTTGAATCAACCACTTTAGAGGAACGTTTACGATATAATCGTGTTTCGGAATTCGAAAAATTCATCTCTTCTATTACCCAAAACCCAAAATTAAGTTTAAAAGATATTACTCAATGTATTTTCAACTGGTATAGATGTGAGAAAACTTTTTTATTGGGTGAAAAAGCAAAAATTGTAGTCGGAATTGAAAAACTTGCAAAAATATATACCGAAAAAATCAAAAATGAAATTAAAGCAAAACAAGAATCAAAACGCAAAAAACTTCTTAAACACTGTCAAGAATGGGTCAAATTTATAGACACCACCACAAAAGAAAAAAAAGAAAAATTAAAAAGCAATGAATCAATATTCCTGTCTTCCGCTATTAAAGAATTAATCTCTATTGTTTCACGAAAAAAAGGTGATTTATCACAATGCTCTTTTGAAACTATAAAAAAATGTTTTTTTAGAAACAGAAATTGGAAACCTATTTTACCCGCGAGTCAATATACTGATAAATATCCCCCGTTACCAAAATCAGACTCACGTACCAATCAAATACTTATTAACTTATACGCTCTTATCACAGATGACGGTATTAAAGACCAAATACGTCAAAAAATAATTTTGCCATATATTACTAAAAAATAATTTTATTAAATCTTTAAATCATCATTATATATTTTAACTGATGTTATAAAGACAAGGATCACTCACATAAGTTGTAGTATCAACTATTTGTGGGTGATTTTTTCATGTGGTTAACCGAATTAATTAAAATTTTTTCTTCTATTCCTTTTATAATTCTTCATGCTATTATTCCGAATTCTTTTCCAAAACCTCTTTCAAAAAAAGAAGAGCAAAACTACATTAACTTATTAAAACAAAAAAATCCAGATGCCAAAAAAAAACTTATCAAACACAATTTAAGATTAGTTGCACATATTGCAAAAAAATATTATCTTAGCAAAAATGACCCGGACGATTTAATTTCCATCGGCACCATCGGACTTATAAAAGCTATAAATACTTTTAATCCCGAAAAAGGTATCCGTCTTTCAAGTTATGCTTCGCGATGTATCGAAAATGAAATATTAATGTATTTCAGAAACTCCAAAAAAAATCTTATGAACATTTCAATAAACGAACCAATAGAAACAGACAAAAACGGAAATGTTTTAACGTTAATGGATACCATTTCAACAGATGATTCCATAGCAGAACAAATAGACACTAAAATCAACGTTCAAAAACTAAATAACTATATAAACGAATTTTTAAATCCAAGAGAAAAAATAATCATATGCTTAAGATACGGATTATGCGGAGAACCTCCTCTGCCACAGCGGGAAATAGCAAAAAGGTTAAATATATCCAGATCTTACGTTTCCAGAATAGAAAAAAGAGCATTGGAAATTTTAAAAAATAATTTTGACAACAAATAAAGTATAATTATAAAAATACGTCCAATAATATATTTAAAAATTTATAATATTAAAGGATGTGAATTATACATGTCGGAAACCATAATAAAAGCTATCGTGCACTCATTGGTTTCAATTATAATTTTATTTATTTTTACTCGTGCCTCCGGAAAAAAACAAGTATCTCAATTAAGCTTTTTCCATTATGTTGCAGGAATATCCATAGGTTCCATTGCTGCTTCTTTTGCAGTGGATATGGATATTGATTTTCCTGAATTTTTAACCGCAATGATAATCTACGGTCTATTCCCCATTATTTTGGCTCAAATCAGTCTCAAAAGTCATAAAGCCAGAAAACTTCTTAACGGGGCGCCCACTATTTTAATTCAAAACGGAAAAATAATTGAAAACAACTTGCGAAAAACACGCATCAACGTAAGTGAACTGCTCGAAGAATGCAGGCTAAAAAATGCATTTAACATATCAGAAGTTGAGTTTGCAATACTTGAAACAAACGGTCAAGTCAGCGTACAACTAAAACCGCCACATTTGCCTCTTACTCCCCAAGGCATGGGGTTACCCACTCAATATAAAGGTCTGTGTGCAAACCTGATAATTGATGGAACTATAATGGAAGACGTTTTAAAAAACCTACAAAAAGATAAAAAGTGGTTAAAAAAACAACTTGAAAATTTAAACATTACAGATATATCAGATGTATTACTCGCTTCATTAGACAATAATCAAAAAATTTCCGTTTACAAAAAGAGCAGTAGTCCCAATCCCAAAACCATTATATGATTTTTGCATATGATAAAATTTAAAATCATTTATATACAACCAAAGGAGCAGATAATCTATATCTGCTCCAAAAACCATTATTAATCTTTTAAACTTTCTATATAAACAGGACACTACGATGGTGGCAAACTCCAAACTATTTCTGACAGTTCAAAACTATTGATTTTTTTGATTAACTCTAACACGCTTTTTTCGGGTGTACTACTTTCTGCCAATTTTTGCATTTGCTCAGCTATTTCCTGTTTGCGTTTCTCGCTTGTCCGCACATCTCTTTGCTCTTCATACAATTTGTGTGTATCTAAATTTAATTGTTTACTTTCATTTGTATGAAACTGAACTTCAACAAAATACCCATAAGGTGTTAAAAACAAACAATTTATACCGTTATATGCTCCGGGTTCTTTCCAAAAATTTTTACATCTAATTAATTTATAGCCTTCCTTATCTAATTTTGATATTGCATCCTTATATCCTTGAACATACACCTCGAGTGAGTAAAGAGCTGTATATCTAATAGCATCTATAACACACCTTTTACAAGCTTCTAGGTCGCTATACCCCTTATCTCTAAAGAAATTTCTTTGTGCCATTGCTATTTTTGAGCGAATTGAGTCGCTGCTTTTAATACTGAACGGATATCCGCTTTTATCCATATTTTTTCCTAATGCTTTTTCAAAATCATTACGTATTAACGGTTCTACTCTTCCAAAATTTTCATGTAATACCTCTAATGTATCACCCGCCATTCTTTGCTTTTTAACTTCTTCTAAAATATATTTTCTTTTTTCTATACATAAATGCAGTAGTCTTGCTACAACCATTTTTAACAATTTACCCTTTTTATTTTCTTTATCTTTTGCATCCATATAAATTTTTTGTAATGCATCAAATAATTCTATTAGATATTTTATTCTACCGTCAATATCATTCAAATTTTCTTTAAGACTTATTTTAAATTTGTCTTCACTGGTCATTGCTGAAATGTATTTTTCAAAATCAGTATTTTGCGTAAAAGCAATCAACGCGTTTTTATCGGCAACAGCTTTTTTTAAAAAGTCAACTTCTTTCTTATAGCTGTCTTCAAACTCTGATAATATCTTTTTTAATTCTTGCTTCCCTCCTTGCCTTTTATAATACGCTAAAATTTGTTCTGAATTAATCATAAAATCACCAACCTAAATCAAAATATAGATTAAACCTTTCGGTTTGTGTCAATTATATATATATATATATATAATGTCAAGTATTTTTATATAAAAAATTTAATTTATATACGAAATTCCCACCGAAAATATCGGTGGGAATAATATTTACATTTTCAATATATACAACAAACTGGTGCGGTCAGCGGGACTTGAACCCGCACGTCTTGCGACACATGCCCCTCAAACATGCCTGTCTGCCGATTCCAGCATGACCGCTTACTTGTTTTAATCACAACATTATATAGATTATCATAAGGTTTGAAGTTTGTCAATAATATAATGACTTTTTATTTAAATTACATTTTTAAACCGTTCGAAAGCGTTTTGATATAAATTAAGCTCCCAAGTCATGGGAGCTTTTTGAGTATTTTTATTTTTTCGTTTTTTCATGCCGTTTTATTAAAATAAAACCTATGGCGGAAATAAGCAATATACCGCTAATATAATAAATCATTTTATAATTTGAATCTCCGGTCAAAATTGGTAACAAATCATCAACATCATCAATTTCCGTAATATATGGTTCGGGTTCGGGATCGGGATCTGGATCTGGATCGGGTTTGGGATCGGGCTTGGGATCAGGTTTAGGATCAGGCTTGGGGGTATAGTACCTTAACTCGGCAAATCCATCACCGTTTCTTAAGTCCACTGAAACATTGGTGTTTTTGTAATTACCTTCTCCGTCGCCAATATAAATCTCATAAATATCCGGCATTAAATTCTCACATATATAAGTTCCCGTACCGACTTTAACTAATTCTTGATATGAGTCACCGACTTTTAGGTATAATTTATCATCCTCATCAGGTATTTTATCCATATCTGTCAGGACATCGTCTAAATATACATTAACGGTAGCCATATAACTTTCAACAACGATTACATCAGTAGTGGTTTTATCCGAAGATACCGCCAAATCACCTTGCCCATCCACTTCGGTTATTGTTGCTGTGTTTTTATAATCATCAGTAAGTTTGCTCGGATCTAAAACAACATCATAAAAAATTTCACAAACCGAATTTGCAGGGATTTCTGAAATTTTAAAGATATTATCATCTTTTAATGTTACACCTTCGGGAAGTCTTACATTAATTTTTTCACGTGTAGGCGTCGATACATCTCTAACAACTATATTTTTCAAAGACTCATCAGATATATTTTCAACCTTTAAAGTATAGGTAACTGTTGATTCCTTTCCCATTGGAATTTCACTTTTATTAACGCTCTTTTCCAAGCTTGCCACACGTGAAATAGAACCGTTATTACCAAGCCACACCGTAAGGTTTCCTTCTTTATCGGATGAAGTGGATTCCAGGTTTTCGGATGTTTTTGTAATGTTTTCTTCTTTTTTTACCGCATCGGGCAATTTTTGTTCAGGTGTTGTGCTACCTACAACGCCTTTATAATAATATGGATTGTTAAAAGCGGGGGTAAAAAGACTCTTTATACTATCTATTACTCCATCAACCCAAGAATTGGTATAAACCGGTGTTTCCACTTGGTTGGTTTGTTCCTTTTGAACACAGTATTTCAGACGAATCGGGTCGCTGGATTGATATTCACGGCCTCCCGCTTCACTCTTGGCATTTACAATTTTATACAAAGGTAACTGATTGGTCGGTATTTTCCATGTAACAGTATTATTACTTTTATCATAATCCATAGATATATTTTTATCCGCCCACTCCCAAGTCATTTTATCGGATAAAGAATCGGGATTTATCAAGTGCCCTTCGATTTCAACGCCATTTAAAACAATTTTAGGAATAACACTTTCATCTAATTTCATTCCTTGACCGAGCTTGTCAATAAATGTAACAAAACTGGAAAGAGATGTGGGCTTATTTGTTTCGAGAGGTTCACCTTCATATGGTACAAAAGGTGACGATGAATTTTTAGTGGCATCACTTACATCCTCGGAAAGTTTTGCAAATGCCTCATTCAATTTTTTCTCACTCATAACAAGAAACGAACGGTATTCATCAGGGAAACAATAATTTTCCAATTTTTTGTACACACTATAATCCGGGCCTCCGCTCACGCTTGGAGCTTTATCTATATAACTAGACATGGCCTTAGCAATATCTATGGCGTCATCTTTGGTTTCTTTCCGTAAAGCTTCACTTAACGGATAATACAATGAATTGTTGGGGTCGGAAGGTGCTACTGAGTCGTCTTTATCTAAAACTCCAATGCTATCTACATCTGTTTCCGTATAATTTGCCGTTCCTACGGCGCCAATCCCCTCTCTTGGGTTTAAAAACACAGCAGGAAATTTGTTTTGTACTTCTCCGCCCAAACCTATACTGTAAAAACAAATTTTTGTATCGGGTTTAGATTTTCCGCTAGCAGTTACTATAGCATTATTTAATGCTTCATAATGATCATCCACTTGTTTTTTCATATAGGCACCGGCCAAAACATTTAAAGCGTTTTTATTAACGGAATCCGCTCGAGGCTCGGGCGTTATTGTAGTGTCCCATTCATCAACTATCTCATCTCCTTCATATTCACTGCTGTACCATACATCCTTAGCCGCAGTGCCGCCTCCATCAGTCAAAAGCATGACGTAAGGTTTTACAAATTCTTTTGGAGGAAATTTGGGGTCGGTTGCATCTATAAAGCCTTTCATAGCGAATTTCATAGCTTTTTGAGTATAAGTCCACTGTATTTTGCTTTGAGATTTACTGTAACTTTCATATTTTCCGGTTTCAGAATTTTGCTTTTCTAAAGTATCGGAAGTTTTAACGGTAAAATTACTATCAGAAAGATTTGTAAGTTTAATATATACATGTTCATTATCTTTCACTTCAGTAGTTATATAATGAGCGAGCGGCATGAATTCATAACACTCTTTACCATAGACATATACCATTACTCTGTTGTTTTCATTTGCGGAAAAGATTGTATGCAAAGCTTTATTGGTTGCTTCAACCAATCCTTCTATACGCCTCATATCTCCATTTTTATCTTCCCTTTCCATGTCGTTTTTAGTCATAGAGGAAGTAACATCCAAAATCAATAAAACATCTGCGGCAGTATTACTGGGTTCAAATTCACCGGTTTCGGGGTCCACTTCGCCTGTATTGGACGAATATTCTTGCGCTAAAGCGGAAAGAGTAACATTAAAATTGTCTTTATTTGCGTCAACGGATTTATCAACCCAAACCCTACCATCGGAAGATGGATCTCCAAAACCGCTTGGGTTTGATGCGGAAGGGTCGGACGTCATTTTCAACACATAATTCCCCATTCCGTTATAAATGGGGTTCTGACCCTCTGCAAAACACGAAGGTAATATTATTCCCATGCACATCAGCAGTGAAACAAATGTTGCCAAAGATTTCTT
Source organism: uncultured Clostridia bacterium (assembly GCA_937912175.1). Taxonomy (GTDB): domain Bacteria; phylum Bacillota; class Clostridia; order Oscillospirales; family Acutalibacteraceae; genus UMGS1491. The sequence goes on along the minus strand of CALDOU010000079.1, from coordinate 15,127 downwards.
TACATATTGTTTGATCTTCATACCACTAATTCCTCCCCCCCAAAATTTAGTTAAAATCGCTCTAATTTTTGATTTGTTTTTTAAAAACAATATATTGTTTGAATATTATAATACAAGCTAATCGAAAAAACAATATATTTTTTATTTTTTACATAAATTGTTACATCAAACATTATTTGTGATTATTATATAAAAATTTATATTAAAAAATAACCAAATTTTAACTTGACATGCTATTCAAAGTGGGGTATAACATACCCGTAAGAAAATATTTGTGTATTTTCTATCAAAATAGTCGTGGCTATTTTTAATTTTTTATTTATTAAGGAGGAGATTTTATGAACAAGAAAAAATTTTGGGGAATAGCGTTGGGCTCTTTGGCCGCTGTTTCCGTTGGCGCTGTTTTAATAATAAACGCCGTAAACGCCAAAAAAAATAATTTTGACGGATGGGAAAGTTTCTACACCTTTAATGCTCAAAGGTCAGACAGTCAACCCGAAAAATTACTTCACCTTCCGTTATATCGCCAGTCCACCAATTATACTTGCGGTGCAGCATGCGTAATATCACTTTTGCGCTATGCCAATTATATGCTTGATATACGTGAAGATAATGCAAGCAAAGCACTTGGTTCAAATAAAAATGTCGGCACGAGCATGATTAACATGTCAAATTACCTCAATGCCGTAAGATTAGATGATGAAAAGAGATATTTTGAATCAGAAATTCGCCAAAATATGACAATCGAAAACTTAATCAATGAAATTGATCAAGGAAACCCCGTTGTATGTGCAATACAAGCGTGGAGTTACGACATTACCGAAACAGGAGACTACGATTTGAACGCTCCTTACAAAGATGAATGGGAAAGCGGACACTATGCCATAGCCATTGGATATAATAAAGACAATATATTCTTTATGGATCCATCAACAGGCGGATGTTATACATACATTCCTAAAGACAAATTAGATGACAGATGGCATGACTATGACGGTAAAAAATTGCAAAACGGAACTAAATATGAACACGCCGGTATAGTTGTTAAAATGTTGCAAACTCCGGAAATGGAAGCCAACCCCAATGCAATTTATGCTTTAATGTAATAAGGTTTTACCATACAAATATCCACCCTAAAATGGGTGGATATTTTGTTATTTGAATTGTTTTTAAATATATAAACAACATTCTCATCAATTATATATTAGAAGTTCCGTTTACCTATATTCAATAAACGGAACTTCTGTTTTTTAATAAAAATATTACTTAGCGCTTCACTTGATTCCTTTACAGTCTGATTTCAATTTTTTAAAGGCTTTATCGCATTCCTTAATATGTTTTTCTAATTCTTTATTCAAAGCCTCAACCCTTGCTTTTTTACTTTCCAACTCTTCTAATGTTTCTATGCTTTCAACTTTTGTTTTACATTGTTCAACAATTGTTAGAAATTTTTTTTCCAAAGAATCAATTGTATTTTCTGTAAATTCAGTTTTTAATTTTCCAATTTCTTCTCCTATTGCAGACTTACTCAAAATCTTGTCACTGCCAATACCATCAACTTTTTTGGTTAGTTTTTCTACATATTTTCTCGTAGAATTAATAATTTTTTGGACAGCATCTTGAAGTTTATCTTTTTCTTTATTCAATTTAGCATTTAAATTTCCCTCAATGCTTTCTTTATATTTTATCTCTTTTCCAAAAACATTTACCTTAACCGCTTTCATTTCCAACTTATCATAATCAATTTTAACATTGGCTTGGGTAGCTTTCTTTTCATCTCTTTTTGCATAATCTAAATTTATAACTTTGTCTAATTCTTCTGAACTATATTTAACCACTTTGTTAAATTCTTGGGCAAATTCAACCAGCATTAAACCTGATACGTCAATAGGGGATCCATTACTTGTAAATTCTTGCAGTTTTTTTGTAACATAATCTTCATTAAATTTACCTTTAATAATTTCTATATTTTTTTCGTATAGTGATTTAAAATTTGCCATTATTGCAGCTTTTGTTTTTTGCAAATCGGATATGGAAATTTTGGTTTTCTTAAAAATTTCAAGTATTTTGCGATATGAGGTCAATAATGAAACTATTTCTTTAATATATTTTTTAGATTCGGAAACATAATCGGCTAATGATTTAGGATAAGAGTTTAAAGCAACATCATATGAATTCAATGCAGTAATAACGCTATGGGCATAGCTACTTCCTAAAAATTTGTCCTCATTAAACCAAATATTTTCAATAGGGTCAACATAAACACTTGATTGAAGAGCATCGCCGGTAGAAGTTAAAGCAGCGCGGACAACTTTTGACACAAGTTGAGATGCTTTATCCGAAATTTTGGGTTTATAATATTTATGGTCACTAACCTGCTCTTTAACAACACCTAAAATGCTTAATAAATGGAGAGGGTGAGTTCCATTACCAATTTTAAGACAAACTTTATTCAAATTGGTTGCATAATCACCAATCATCCAAGCATCGGTGGGAGAAGGTGTGGTACGTTTGTTGGCACCAAATGTAAATCGCTCATTAAGCTCTTTATATTTATCATTTAACTCTTTTCTAGTATATTTTTTACGAATAATATATTCATTAATTGCTTTCAAATTTTTAAGTGAATTATTCAATTTTTTTATTAAAGGATCTTTTACTTTTCGGACCTCTTCTGTTTCACCCTCCATATCTTTGTATTTGGATAATTTTTTAACGCATTCCGCAATGATTTTTCTATAGTTTTTTAATTCCGCTGTGGATTTATTAATATAATTTTGAGAATTTCTGACATAGTCAGAAAGAAGACTCGGATAAGTATTAAGGTCAAATTTATAATGCCATAAATCATTAATAACATTTTTGGTCAATTCATCCGTTAAAAAAGCTTCTTTTTCTAAAAATTCGTTTCTTCCCGCTATAGGCGTAAGCGTAACCTTAGCTAACCCGGATCCTACACCGAACCAATCTAAAAATCCCATAAAATTCACTCCCTTATATTTTATACAAAACAATTATAAACTTTATACAAAATATGTCAAGTTCGTCTTTTATGTAAGTATACTCTTACTATTTTTGTTTAAACAGTAAGAGCTTTCAAATTAAGACTTATCCTTGGAACGAGTACACAACGCTGCCAAATATCCGCAAAATATAGCAGCGGATATTCCTGCCGCACCGGCTGTTAATCCTCCGGTAATAATACCTAATGCACCCTGCTTTTGAACAGCTTCCGCCACACCCTTGGCCATTAAATATCCAAATCCGCAAAGCGGAACGGTAGCTCCCGCACCCGCAAATTCAGCCAGTGGCTCATAAATACCTAAAGCGGTAAGTAACACACCGCTAACAACCAACCCCACCAAGATTCTTGCCGGGGTTACTTTGGTTTTATCAATAAATATTTGTGCGATTAAACATATAAGCCCACCTACAACAAACGCCTTTAAGTATTCCATTAATTTTTACCTCCAAAATTTTTTAATTTAAATTTGCAATATAACACCAAATAATTTAAACTTTAATATAAACATCAACTTTATTATGTGACTTATTACAAAATAAATTCATAAATCTTGGAGATTTAAAATGATTGGAATCATATGTGCGGAACCCGAAGAAATGAATGAAATAATGATATTCATGAAAAATATAAAAAAAGAAAAAGTAAATTCTTTTGAATTTACTTTAGGCGTTTTGTTTGGAATAAATTGCATAATTGTCATGAGCGGAGTTGGCAAAGTTCATTCCGCAATCTGTACTCAAACTTTAATACTGAAATATCATCCGGATATGATTTTAAATGTGGGAGTAGCGGGAGGAATAGAAGAAAATTTAAACATCGGAGACATAGTAATAGCTCAAAATGTCATTCAGCATGATTTTGATGTATCGGTGTTTCCGGGAAGAAAAAAAGGACAAATAAGTGGGTTTGACGCTGTTGAAATACCATGCACAAAATGGATTAATGACAAAATTTTATATTCTGCCAAAAATATCATGGATTTAAACATCCACACAGGAAATATTTTAACGGGAGACCAGTTTATAAATTCTTCTCAAAAACTATATGAATTAAAAAATGAATTTAACGGTATGGCGTGTGAAATGGAAGCAGGAAGCATCGGACAAGTTTGCTACCTAAACAATGTGGATTTCGGAATAATCAGGAGCATATCTGATTTGGCAAACGAAAACTCAACCGGCGACTTTAAATCGTTCATAAAAAAATCTTCTCAAAACTCTGCTTTGATTTTATCTGAATTTATAAAATCATATCGGGGTTAATATCCGCAAAAACGTGCACGTTTTTAAGTTTGTTTTCTTTTAAAAATACAGTTAGAGATTCCGAAATCAAATTTCGGAATTCTTTATTGTTTTTACATTTCATAACAATACGATATCTATACTTTCCGGAAACTTTTTTTACTGCAGCTACTCCGGGCGGAAAAATTCTTAAGGGAATTTTAGGATATTTTTGCTTGGCGATTTTCTTTATAAACTCAAAAAAATTAATTCCAAAATTCAAAACGCTGCGTTCATTTTCCGAAACAAAACCTATTACACAAATATCAGCAAACGGCGGATAAAGCATAGATTTTCTCATTGATATCTCATGATTAAAAAAATCATTATAATTTTGTTCCGAGGCAAATTTAAAAATTTCACATTCGGGAGTAAAAGTTTGAATTATAGCTTTACCGGGAGTTTTATACCTGCCTGAGCGTCCTGATACTTGAGTTAATAATGAGAAAGTCTTTTCATAACTTCTGAAATCTTCGCTATATAAATAATGGTCGGCGGAAACCACCCCCACCAATGTAACATTAGGAAAATTAAATCCTTTGGCAATCATTTGCGTTCCCACCAAAATATCATATTTTCCTTCGGTAAAATCTTTAAATGAAGTACTATAAAACTCTTTTAAATTTTTATTGTCGGAGTCCATCCTTAAAATTCGGGCATTAGGTAAATCTTTATACAAAATATCTTCTATCTTTTGAGTTCCGGAACCCATATATACAACTTTATCTTTTTCGCATTTAGGACACTTAATCGTAAAGGGTTTACTGTGTCCACAATAATGGCACATCAGTCTTCCGTTAGATTTATGATAATTAAGGGAAACGCTACAATTCGGGCATGTTAACACCTCTCCGCAATTACGGCATTTTGCAAAAGTACTGTATCCCCTTCTGTTTATAAAAATCAGAGATTGCTTTTTATTAACTAAATTTTTTCTTAATGCCTCTAATAATTCCTCACTTAATTGATTGCTTTCAACAATTTCAGATTTTCCGTTCATATCTACAATTTGCACATCCGGAATTTTAGCCTCTCCAAATCTATGATTTAAGGTAACCAAATGATAATTTCCTATTTTGGCGTTATAATAACTTTCAACAGACGGTGTTGCGGAAGAAAAAACAAGAAATGAATTATTATATTTAGAACGATATTTAGCAACCTCTTTAGCGTTAAACCTTGGAGAAGATTCAGATTTATATGTATACTCATGTTCTTCATCAATTACAATAAGGCCTAAATTTTTAGCGGGAGCAAAAACAGCACTTCTTGTACCTAAAATAACGTTACATTTTCCCTCATTGATTTTTTTCCAATAATCAAATCTTTGCCAATCCGAAAGGTTACTGTGAATTATCGCCACATTGCTCTTATATCTTTTTCGAAATACTTCGGCAAATTGAGATGTAAGAGCTATCTCCGGAACCATAAATATAACGCTTTTATTTAATTTTAAAACGTGATCCACAAGGTTCAATAAAACTTCAGTTTTACCGCTCCCTGTAACACCATGAAGAAGAGATATTCCAAATCGGCCTCTTTTTAAAGTAGCCATAAGGCTTTCCAAAGCTTTCTGTTGTTTCGCATTCAATTTAGGGGCAATATACTCCGAAACATTATCTTCAATAAAACCATTTTCGGGACTTGTATATTCAAATTTTGAATTGCAAATCAAAACTTGCTTTTTTATCAATGTTCTGACCGTAGATTCACTAATACCGGTAAAATAGCAAACTTCCTTAACGGTAGAACTTTCATTATTTTTTATATAATCATAAATATTCCGCTGTTTGGGAGTTAAAGAAGAAAAATTAACAGGACATTTTTCATTGATTTTTAAAAACTTAATAGTTTTTTCTCCAACATTTTTTACATTGGCAAACTCTTCAAAAATTATTTTCCGAGATATCAATGAATTTAATATTTTATTGTAATTTTTTATTTTGGAATCCAAAACATTTTTTAAAGTAAAAACCCCTTTAAATGTTTTATTAATACATTTCAAAAACAAGATTTCTTCTTTATTTAAATTGCTTAAACAATTTTCAAAATCATCACAAACCTTATATTTTATACCGCTTATACCCATACCGAGCCCACAGGGGAACACTGATTTTGCAGCTTCAAAATAAGTACAAAAGCAATTGCTTTTCAGCCATTTAATAACATTTATCAATTCATCTGAAATAAACGGTTCGGGGTCTAAAATCGCATAAACTTCTTTCAAGTTTTCGGTCTTATCGTTTTCCGAAAGTTCCATAATAAATCCTGTCCTTTTAGCATTTCCAACACCAAAAGGAATGACTACTCTTTGACCCGCTTTAACAATATTTTTACAATTTTCCGGAATTCTATAACTATATAGAATATCATTTTCAAAACCCAATTTGCTTACTGCAATTTTGGCGACTGTCATTTTTTTTATCATTTTAAAAGCGCACTACCTTTAAGATTTTTCTTATAATTTCATATTAGTCGGTTTTGTCATCATAGTCAAATAATTAAATCATTTATTTCCTCACATTTATTAAAAACACGTCATAATATATTCCCATAAGGAGTGGTTTTTCATGAATAATTCTTTAAAAATTCCTCAATTTTTTCTTTCCGCCAATACTACAAACGGATTTTTTTCTTTATATGATAACTTATATTTTCCGAAAGACGGGTGGTTTTGTTACATATTAAAAGGCGGACCGGGAACAGGTAAATCCACTATTATGAAAAAAATAGCTCAAAAAGCCGCCAAAAATAATATATCGGCAGAAATAATAAAATGTTCGTCCGACCCGGAATCATTAGATGCGGTAATACTTCCGAAACTCAAAACCGCTGTTGTAGACGGAACGGCTCCACACGTTATTGAGCCCGCTTTTCCCGGTGTATCGGATTTAATTATAAATTTAGGGGAATGCTGGGACGAAAAAAAATTAAAAAAATCCAAAAATGAAATTTTAAACCTTTGCATTCAAAACAGCAAGCTTCATTTAAAATCCAAAAGTTACTTAAAAGCCTATGGAATTATAGACCAAGAAAGAAAAAGCATCATATCTCAAAACATAAACTTTTTATATTTGGATAAAAATATCGAAAAATTAATAAAAAATATATTCAGCAAAAAAACAAAAAACAATACACAAGAAAGAAAAGAAAATTTTAGATTTTTAAGTTCCGTAACACCAAAAGGCATTCTTACGTTTGATGAAAGCGTTTTATTAAAGACCTCATCAATTTTTATAATTGAAGATAACCACAACATTATAGGAAACTATATTTTGCAAAAAATCAGAAAAAAAGCATTGGAATTTAATTATAATATACTGGTCTGTCCTTCCCCATTCAACCCCCGGAAAGAAATTGAAGCGCTGATTATTCCTTCGCTAAATACGTCCTTCATAATCAAAGGAAACAATGAGTATACAAATTTTATAAATAATTTTAAAAATTTAAAACTCAAAAATTCCGAATATACTTTTAAAAAAATTCCAACAAAAAAATATTTAGATACTTCCATCCTTAATCAACATAAAAATGCTTTAAAATTTAATAATAAAATCTGCAAAGAGTTTTTAAAGGAGTCTATATCTTGTTTAAACCAAGCTTATCAAATTCACAATAACATAGAAAAATACTATATTTCAGCCATGAATTACAAAAAGATAAATAAAATAGCAGATAAACTAATATCCGCTATTTTATCCGATTAACTATTATAATTTTTGAACATCAACAAACACATTATAAATTTATAAATTTCGATATTTGTTTTAATCTTTCGTAATTATGATTAACATACCAAAATCCAAATAATACTTCTACGCCTGTGGCGCGGTGATAAATAAGCGGAGAATTTTTTTTAGGTGCATTACCTATATGAGCATTTCGCCCTCTTTTAAAAATTTCCATTTCTTCATCGGTTAAAAAATCTTTTATTTTTTCAAATAAATCCGACTGTGCTCCGCAACACACATTCCTTACTTTTATATTATTTAAAATTCCGATATTGCCTTCAATTTCACAAATAATTTTACTTCTTACAATAAGCTCAAAAACGGCATCGCCTATAAACGCAAGCTTTTGCAAACTCATAGACTGACTAAAATCAAAAAATTCATCATTATTCATATTATTATCCATAATGTTCACGGCCTAATCATAAAAATTAAACTCTGTATCCCCTATCTTAACAGTGTCGCCTTCTTTAGCACCCGCTTGTTTCATTGCTTCGGTAAATCCACCTTTATTCAGCGAATCTTGAAAATAACACATAGAATCATAATCCTCAAAATTAACGGAATCTATCAGCTTATCAAGCCATAAGGCTTTAGCTTCAAAAACATCTCCGTTTTTAGTTATTTCAAGCTTATCTTCAACACGCGCCAAAGATTCGTAATCTGCTTCGGGAGCAAACAAATATGAAGGCGGCAAATTGTCGAGTTTATTTATAATAACATTAAGAAGCTCTTTAATACCCAAATTGGTAGCCGCGGAAATCGGTAAAAATTCATAACCTTTCTGAGTAACATAATTTTTAAATTCTTCAATTTGGTCTTTTGACGCCATATCGCATTTATTTCCAACAACAATCATGGGTCTTGAAGAAAGATTAGAGCTAAACTTAAATAACTCATTATTTATAACATCAAAATCATCACATGGATTTCTGCCTTCGCTACCGGAAACATCCACCATATGAATTAAAAGGCGACACCTTTCAACATGTCTTAAAAATCTGTGTCCAAGCCCCACGCCTTTCCATGCACCTTCTATAAGTCCCGGGATATCAGCCATAACAAAAGATTTTTCTTGATTATATTTTACAACTCCTAAAATCGGAGAAAGAGTTGTAAAATGGTAATTCGCAATTTGGGGTTTAGCTTCACTGACTACAGAAATAAGAGTAGATTTTCCGACATTGGGATATCCAATTAATCCCACATCAGCCAAAAGCTTTAATTCCAACGTTATTTCCAATTCTAAACCTTTTTCACCGGGTTTAGCAAAACGTGGAGATTGCTTAATAGGACCCGCAAAATTCATATTTCCGGCTCCCCCGCGACCGCCTTTAGCTATTACTTGAGGCTCATTTGTGGAAATATCGGCAATTATTTCTCCTGTTTTTGCATCTTTAATCAAAGTTCCAAATGGGACTTTGATTATCATGTTTTCCCCACTTTTCCCGGAACGCCGACCGGATGCCCCGTTTTGTCCGTTTGGAGCATAAAATTTTTTCTTATATCTAAAGCCGGAAAGTGTGGACAAATTGCTATCCGCTTCAAAAATAACAGAACCTCCACGTCCGCCGTTTCCACCATCCGGACCACCCGTGGCAGTATAAATATCTCTATGAAAAGAAACTGCCCCGTTACCACCGTTCCCGGCTTTTATTTTTATAGTTGCTATATCTACAAACATTATATTCACCGCCCTTATTATTCTAACCCGTAATCATGTAAATAATTTTTAAAATACTTATAGCTTTATCTAACATAACAAAAACATACACATATAGAACTATTGCTTGTTTCCCAATAACATTAGATATTAAAATATTATGTTATTAAAATCGGGTTTTAATATAATTTTTTTAGCACAAAAATAAAAAGCGAATCAAAACCGACTCGCTTAAAAAAGTATAATTTTAACCGTATTAGCCTGCTGCATAAACACTTACACGTTTACGGTCACGACCTACACGTTCAAATTTTACTTCACCGTCAATTTTAGCAAACAAGGTATCATCTTTACCTTTTCCTACGTTTTCCCCGGGATGAATTTTAGTTCCGCGTTGTTTAACAAGAATATTTCCGGCTAAAACAAATTGTCCGGCGCTTCTTTTTACACCTAAACGTTTAGATTCCGAATCACGACCGTTACTACTGGAGCCTTGACCTTTTTTATGTGCAAAAAGTTGTATATTAATATTAAGCATTATTCTGCACCTCCATATAACTAACTTTTATGTTTTTTGAATAAAGTTCTTCAAGCAATAATAAATGCTGTTTAAATCCTTTTAAAATATCTTTACAGGAAAGCAAATCTTTTTCATCAATAACAGCCTTCATATATCCCGATTTTTCTTCTACAAATACTTCAACTTTAGCTTTAACAACATCGGTTAAGGTATTTACTGTCATGTAAGCCGCCGACGAAACCGCCGCACATACAATATCCTTACCAAACTCAGAATAATCCGAATGCCCTAAAATTTCAAATCCGATAATTTCACCGGACTCTAAAACAAAAAATTTTGCTTCAAGCATAAATTACCTACTTAATAATTAGATTTTGAAATTAAAAATTGATTGTTTCAATTTCAACTTTTGTGTAGGACTGTCTGTGTCCTAATTTACGCTTACAACTTTTTTTCGGTTTATAAGTAAATACAGTAACTTTTTTTGCTCTACCGTTTTTAAGTACTTTACCCGAAACCTTTGCAGAAGACAATTCGCTTTCTTCAGTATAAAATCCTTTTTCGTCTTGGCCGGCAATAACTTTAAAATTAACTGAGCTTCCTTCAGCTTCTTCAAGTTTTTCAATGTAAATAACATCACCCTGAGAAACTTTATATTGCTTGCCACCGGTTTCTATAATTGCGTACATTGTTCTTTACGCACCTACCTTTAAATTATCTCGCTACCAATTAGGCAGATAAAAATCTTTAAAGCCCACAGTATGCGGCTTATACATTATACCATTCCTAAAATTAAAAGTCAAACTGTTTTATAAAATATATTCTCAGAAAATTAAATAATTTTCTGATTTTTTATTCCTATTAAGGCTCTATCAATATTATTTATATCTTTTACAATATCAATAACATTAAGCCCGGCATTTTCCATTATTTTTTTCACTTCTTGTGATTGATTAATCCCGACCTCAAACGCCAAAAAGCCACCGAAAGTTATTTTCGGAACCCATTTTTCACATATTTTTTCATAAAATACAAGTCCATCTTTCCCACCGTCTAAAGCCATTTCAGGTTCTTTTTGAACTTCTTTTTGTAAAAATTTTAAATCCGATGTTTTTATATACGGTGGATTGGAAATTATTGCATCAAAAAAACAGTTTTTAAAATCATCACAAGCTTTAAAAATATCCTTATTGACAGCTTTCACATTACTGTTGTGAAATTTTATGTTTTCACTCAAATAGCCAAAAGCTTGTTTGGAAAGTTCTATGGCATAAATTTCAAAATTGTCTTTTGCTCTTTTTCTCAATATATTTTCAATCGCTATTGGTATACATCCGCTTCCGCTACATAAATCTACTATTTTAAAAGGTTTTTCGGCAAGTAAATGTTTTAAACTTGCTTCCACCAACACGGAAGTGTCATCCCTGGGAATAAGAACACCTTCACCCACTTTAAAATCAAGCCCCATAAAATTCCAAGATTTTAAAATATATTGCAGCGGAATATGAGATAAACGCTTTTCCACAATTTCAAACAATTTTTGTTGAGTGCTTTCAGATACTTCATTCTCTTTATTAAGAATGAGGTCAAGTTTATTCATATTAAACGCATATTTAAAAATGCTATCCGCTTCGCTTTTAAAATCTTCGGGATAAACATTTTTTAAGATGTTTTCTGCTTTTTTATAAGTTTCCCACAGCGTCATGATTGTTCTTCAGCAGTATCCTCAGGATTTTCCTCATAAGACGGAAGTTTTACCGTAACGGTAGTTCCGAAGCCCTCTTCACTTATTATGTTTAAGTTACCGCCATGCAAAGCAATTATCTCATCAACTATAGCGAGGCCTATGCCGGACCCCCTTTTTAAATAATTGGCTTTGTAAAATTTTTTGGTAACATTGGGAAGATGTTCCGCAGGTATACCACACCCGTTATCAGTCACACTTATATATACTTCCGAATCATTTACTCCGGCAGTAACGCTCACTCCCCCGCCTTCAGAGGTATATTTTAAAGCATTATCTATTATATTAATAAATACCTGACGCAATCTGTTTCTATCGCCAAAAACTACAGGCAACATCTTCGGTTCATTATATATTAATGTTTTCTTTTCGCTCTCTGCTCTTTCTTTAAACATATAAACCGCTTCGCCCAATTCCGCTAATATATCAATTTTTTCTTTAATAAGATTTATGCGTTTTTCTTTTATACTGGAAAAATCCAACAAACCTTCAACTATCCATGAAAGTCTTTCCGCTTCTTTTACTATAGTATCCAAACCACGTTTTGCTGTTAATGAATCGGAGTCACACATTTGCATGGTTTCCGCCCACCCTTTAATTGCGGTTAAAGGAGTTCTGAGTTCATGAGATACCGAGGATATAAATTCATTTTTTAACTTTTCGGAATTATCAAGCTCTTCAGCCATGTAATTTACAGTATCACTCAAATCACCGATTTCATCATCATATTTTTTCTCTATTTTTATATGAAAATCTCCTTGAGCAATAATGCGAGCTTTTAAACAAATTTCACTTATGGGGTCTACAATAGACTTAATAAAACTCATACCGGAAAAAACCGTAAAAAGAATTATTGCAATACCCAAAAACAATAGTAGCAACGCACCGGAAATAATTTTTAAATTAGCTTTTTCCAGTGAAACAACATATCTTACCGCTCCGATATAATTTTCAGAGCTATCATAAATACAGCGTGTGGCAGCCATAGTTTTTTCGCCCGAACAAGATTTTCCTTCCCAAAATCCAAATCCATCCTCAGAATTTCTGGCCTGTTCGTAATCGGGACGAACATCCGAGCAATCCGCAAAAAAGCCCTTGGAGGTTATTATAACATCATTGTTTTCATTAAAAATCATAAGTTCCATATTGTTTTTACCGGAAAAATTTTCTACATATGATCTTGAAATTTTTTTAAATTCTTTACCGGAAAGACAATGTTCACCCTTAAAAACATTATGAAACTCATCAGCTTTGTCTTTGATAACTTGCTGTACACCGCTATAAAAATAACCTCTTATCATAAGCACAAAACCCATAGTTAAAAGTGCAAAAATACCAATTGTAAACCCCAGGCTGTTAAGAACCCAACGTTTCTTTATTCCTTTTACCATAATTAAAACAATCCTTTGCTATTAATTTTCCCACTTATATCCCATTCCCCAAACGGTAATAAGGTGTGAAGGAACAGACGGGTCATCCTCAACTTTCATTCTTAATCTTCGAATATTAACGTCAACTATTTTTTCCTCACCTTTATAGTCTTCTCCCCAAACGTGTTTCAAAATTTGCAAACGGCTCAAAACCATACCCGGATTAGAAAACAAATATTCCATTATTTGAAATTCTACTTGAGTCAGTTCAATTACTTTTCCGCGTTTTTTTAAAGCTCTGTTTCTTAAATTTAAAACAAATTCACCGAATTTAATCTCATCATTAAATTTATTTTCGGAACGCAGGGCATTAAGTGCCACTCTTCTATAAAGAGCATCCACTCGTGCTACCAATTCCGATGGACTGAACGGTTTTGTGATATAATCGTCGGCACCTAACATCAAACCGCTTATCTTATCCATCTCTTGAGTTTTTGCAGTTAAAAGGATTATACCGATTGTGCTACTTCTTTTGCGTAATTCTTTACAAACTTTCATACCGTCTATACCCGGCAGCATAATATCCAACACCGCCAAATCAAAATCCCCGTTATAGCGGTCAAACATTTCCAATGCTTTTTCTCCGCTGTCTGTATCAATTACTTCATAGCCTGAACGCTGTAAATTTATTACTTCAAACTCTCTTATAGCCTCTTCGTCTTCTGCTACTAATATACGTTTCATATTTTTCCTCCCGTAATACTTATATGTCATTCGACTTTTAATACTAATTTATTGTTTCTTTCAGTTTATTCAAAAGGTCATCGGAAATATTAATTTCTTTCAAATTTTCAGATTCATACTGATATACATGAACCTCTTCATAGAAATCGTTGGTCCCGTTTACAAAAACAACCACTTCGTTTTTTTGATTATCGTCCACATCGCCAATATAAACATTAGATACATCAAACGCATTATAAGTTATATCTTTCAGCGGTTTCCATTTATTATTTGTCATAACCAAAAACATCATATGTAATTCGTCGGGAGTTTCCGCTCCGCTAAAAAATGCAACTGCATAATTTTTATCTTGGCAGTCTGTATTTTTTTCTATATTCATTCTTATAACCGATGAATATTTACCATCATGCAATGGGTATTTCCAAATTATATTTTTTCCTACACAGCCTTCAATAATATCTTTTATATTTTGCTGTTCTGACTCATACTTCGGCGCAATCATCGAACTTTGAATATCAAAATAATTTTTCATACTGCATCCCGGTACACACAAAAAAATTAATCCCAAAAAACAACAATAGCCACTCTTTTTACCGATTAGTTTATTCTTCAAATAACGTCCCCCGTTTTTAGTTTTTTATTTGTAATTATATCACAGTTTATTTCTATTTTAAACACTATTTCAACATTAACTAATCTAATATTTTAAACCTATTAATTTACCGCTTAAATTGTTGACATGTTCCATTATTGATTGTATAATCATATAAAATTATGTTTTAATAACAAAAAATATAACATTAAAGAAACGGTCGTGTGAATTTATGGCATATCGTACAAGCGTACTTAATGATTTTAGCGTGGTTTCAAAAGCTTTTTTTAGGATCTATAAATCCGCACCAAAAAGCGGTAGCATGGACAGTTTTAAAAAACTAAAAGGATTTAGCAAGGTCTTGGGATTAAACTTTGCACCCATAGGCTCAATACTTCCGGTACAAATAAATCCAACTTCATTATCTTTTAGCTATGGCGATGATAAAATTTTTGTAC
>CALDOU010000078.1 GCA_937912175.1 uncultured Clostridia bacterium | reverse complement strand
CAATTTTTTGTTATTCTTCTAATTGTTTTCCTAAAAGTTGGGACGAAATTTTAGAAACCAATGTTATGATTTCAGGGTTTTGCATAGCTTTTTCACTTTTTAAAACGATTAAACTTCCGTTTATGTCTCCGTTGGAAATAATCGGATAAATCAATAGGATTTTAGGTTGTACTCCTTCTATTGGCTCAACCGAATTGATTTTATTTTCAAAAAACGAAAAGCATTTTCGAGATTCCATTAAATCTTCTAAATATGCAGTTATTTTTCTATCTATAAATTCTTTTTTAGGTGTTCCTGAAACTGCAACAATATGGTCTCGGTCAGAGATTAATACCGGCAAAAAAATTGATTTGGATAATACTTCCGCATAATTATTTGCTAAATTGGACATTTCTTCTATTAGTGAATATTTTTTGAGCATTATTTTTCCGGAAGGTTCTGTAAAAATTTCCAAAGAGTCTCCTTCTCGTATGCGTAAAGTTCTTCGAATTTCTTTTGGTATAACTATTCTTCCCAATTCATCTATTCTTCTTACAATTCCTGTGGCTTTCATATGAAACCTCCTCAATTATTTATTATTGAAATATATTCTTATTTTGACAAAATTCTTCCAAAATATACATTTTTTAAAATTGTATTTTTAATATGGGATTGATAAGAAGGAAAAATTTATATATAATATTAAATGAATTTAGAGAATTCAATAAATAAATTTAAAGAGGAGATTCTTAAATGAAATTGGTTGTTAATCAAGACGAATGCATCGGGTGCGGAATGTGTATAGATATTTGTCCGGAAGTGTTTAAATATAATTCCGAAAATAAATCTGAATGTACAGTGGATGAAATTCCGGAAAATTTAAAGGAAAAATCTCAAGAAGCAAAAGATGTATGCCCTGTGGAAGCTATTGCTGAAGAATAATGTAATAAAATTAGGTTTATCAAATGAAATAAAATCTTCTTTACAACAACATTCTTGCTGTAAAGAAGATTTTTGTATTTTACAAATTTTAGAAACATATAATTTAAAGTACTTTTATATTGAATATTTTTACTTGGCGGAGATGAACGAATTTGTTTGTTATAAAATTGAAAAAAGAGTTTATTTTTATTGGAGTAATTATTTTACTTTTAGGGATTTATATATTTACTTTTGTCAATAAACTTAATTTTTCAGTAGGTGCTCATGAAAATAAAAATTTTATAAAATATGCCGAATTTAATCCTACTTATGAAGCGCTTGATAAAGCCATGAAAGAAGATATTAAATCTCATAACAAAGATATAAAAATAAATTGGATAGAAGTTTTGGCATGTTTGGGCGCAAAGTATGGAGGAGATTTTAAGAAATATAATGAATCCGATATGGATGAAATAATAAAATCATTAAAGTCAGGAATTTCAATAGAAGAATTATCTAAAAAAAATAAGAATTATAATTATTTTAAAGAGGTATATGAAGCGGTTTTAAAAGAATTTTTGGGAAATTATAAAATAAAGAGCGGTAAAGACGGGGAATGGGAAGAAGTTTACGGTTTAAAAGCATTTTCACCTATTGCTAAAACTTTTCCGTATTGTCATTATAATGACTTTGGCGCTTCTCGTTCTTATGGATATGCAAGACCGCATTTGGGGCACGATATGATGTGTGCGGTAGGATGCCCTGTAATTGCAGTGGAATCAGGCACTGTTGAAGTTATGGGTTGGAACCAATATGGCGGTTGGCGAATCGGTATACGTAGTTTTGATAAGAAAAGATATTATTATTATGCCCACTTAAGAAAAAATCGTCCTTTCCATGTGAATTTAAAAGAAGGGCAAACCGTGAACGCCGGAGATGTTATAGGTTATACAGGGAGAACGGGCTACAGCACCAAAGAAAATGTTAATAATATAGAACAAAGCCACCTGCATTGGGGAATGGAGCTTATTTTTGACGAATCACAAAAAGAGTGTAATAACGAAATATGGATTGATCTTTATGCAATAACAAAACTTTTGGAAAAAAATAAAAGTGCCGTTATCAGAGATAACAGCACTAAAGAGTTTTATCGTGAAATTGAATTTTCCGAAAAATCTTAAAGTTATTTAGATGCTTTACGTGCTTTACGTGCTTTACGTACATTTTCTTCAAAAATGTCTAAACCTTTTTTTAGTACCAAAATAGCTCCACCCCATGCAGCCAAACCGGCTGTTTCCCAAAATTTGGGGGAAAATTTTTCATGAAGCATACCTTTTTCACCAAAAACAGGATTCCAAGAAGCTTTAAAATCTTCCCATGTGGGAAGGCAGTCGGTTACTTTTCCGCCGGAAATGTTGTCCAATTCGTTATTTGATAATTTTACCATATTAGAATTCATGTGTATAAACTCCTTTTAAATATTTTTTATTACATTTTTTATTTTAACATAAATTAAATAGAAAGTCAATTTGATTTCTTGATTATTTTTAAAATTGGTGGAAGTTGATCTGATCGGAGGAATAATTGATAATTACAGTACTCATTATATGCTATATCAACAGTAGACATACAAAGTTTCAGAAGTTTTTTATAAGATATTGTTATTAATTTTTTCATTGTAGATTGTATTTAATTTAAAAATCTATATTTTTAAAAAAATGAAATTTGATTACTTTGAGGTAAATTTTTAAGGACTCCCGCTTCCTGTAGTGTTTCTATAACGGCTTTGGTAATTTTTGAGCGGATTTGAACGTCGTCTATAGATATATACTCTCCGTCTGCGCGGGAGAGCTCTAAACTTTTTGCGGCAGATACACCTACTCCTCCGAGCGATGAAAAAGGAAGCCTTATTTTTCCGTCTTCTACGATGTAGCGGTAAGAATCTGATTTATATAAATCTACCGGAAGAACCTCTATTCCGCGTGCTAACATTTCGTTTATTATTTGAAATGTTGCGTAGGTGGCATTATCTTTTGCGGTTGCTTCTTTTCCTTTTGCTAAGATTTCCGCCATTTTCTTTTTAACGGCTCCGTGTCCTTGCATGACGGTAAGACCGTCAAAATCTTCTCCCCGTACGGTAAAATAAGCGGCGTAATATTCAGCCGGATAGTGCACTTTATACCAGCCTAAACGAAGCGTTGAAATCATATAAGCCGCTGCGTGAGCTTTAGGAAACATATATTTTATTTTCATGCAGGAATTTATGTACCATTCGGGAACACCATGTTCACGCATGGTGTTCAAATGTTCCGGTGTTAAAAGTTTTGTTGCTTTGCCTTTACGCACGATTTCCATGATTTTAAATGCGGTTTTCGGTTCAACGCCTTTGTGCATTAAATATACCATTATATTATCACGTGTTCCGATTACTTCCGAGATGCTACAAATTCCTTTTTGAATCAAGTCATGAGCGTTGCCGTTCCAAACGTCGGTACCGTGTGAAAGCCCTGAAATTTGAAGTAAGTCCGCAAAGGTTTTGGGTTGGCACTCCACCAACATTTGTCTTACAAAAGAAGTACCGACTTCCGGCATGGAAAATGTACCTGTTTGAGAATCTATATCTTTGGGTGAAACCCCCAAAGCTTTGGTGGATGTAAAAAGCGACATTACTTCAGGATCACTCATTGAAACGTCAGTTACTTTAACGCCTGTGTAATCTTCCAAATATTTATAAATTGACGGAACATCGTGTCCCAGTTCATCAAGCTTGCATATGGTGTCGTGTATTGCATGAAAGTCGAAGTGGGTGGTGATATTATCGGAGGTTTGGTCATTTGCAGGTCTTTGTACAGGGCAAAAATCATAAATTTCTTTTCCTTGCGGAACAACGACCATTCCACCAGGGTGTTGTCCTGTTGTACGTTTTACGCCCGTGCATCCTGTGGCCAAACGCATAGTTTCCGCTTTACCGAGAGTCAGTCCTCTTTCTTCTGCGAATTTTTTAGTAAATCCTATGCCTGTTTTAGTGGCTATAGTGCCGATTGTTCCGGCTTTAAACACATTATCTTTGCCGAATAAAGTTTCGGTATATCGATGAGCATCATTTTGATATTCACCTGAAAAATTAAGGTCTATATCAGGTGTTTTATCTCCGTCAAAACCAAGGAATGTTTCAAACGGAATATCGTGGCCATCTCGTCCAAGCTTAGCGCCGCAATTAGGACAGTTTTTTTCGGGTAAGTCAAAGCCTGAACCGTAACTTCCGTCGTTTATAAATTCACTGTAATGACATTTATGGCAAAGGTAATGCGGACACAGCGGATTTACTTCCGAAATACCGGACATTGTTGCTACAAAAGATGACCCTACCGAACCCCTGGAACCAACAAGATAACCGTGTTTTTCGGAATCGGCAACGAGTTTTTGAGCGACCATATAAAGCACTGAAAATCCATGTTTTGTTATGGAACCGAGTTCTCTGTCCAGACGTGATTTAACTATTTCAGGGAGCGGATCCCCGTAAATTTTTTTGGCTCTTTTCCATGTTATTTCAACAAGTTCTTTTTCGGCTCCCGGAATAAACGGGGGAAATACTCCCGGCGGAATAGGTGAAACTTCTTCAATCATATCTGCGATTTTATTAGTGTTTTCAACAACGACTTCGTAGCATTTTTCTTTACCGAGATATGAAAATTCATTTAGCATTTCCGCGGTGGTTCTCAGGTAAAGCGGCGCTTGATTATCGGCGTCTTCGTATCCTTGTCCTGCCATTAATATTTTTCTGTATTCTGAATCTTCGGGGTTCAAAAAGTGAACGTCTCCCGTTGCCACAACGGGGATTTTTAGCTGTTCCCCCAATTTAATTATTGTTTTGTTAAAATCTTTTAATTGTTCTTCTGTTTTGGCAATTCCCTCACGGAGCATAAAAGAATTATTACCAAGAGGCTGAATTTCCAAATAATCATAAAATTCAGCAATTTTTAAAAGGTCTTCAAACGGACGTCCGCCGGTGATTGCACGGAATAGGTCACTTGCTTCACATGCACTGCCGATTAATAGCCCTTCTCTGTGTTTTAAAAGCTGACTTTTGGGGATTCTTGGCTTTTTATAAAAATAATTTAAGTGTGACATGGAAATAAGTTTGTAAAGGTTTTTTAGTCCTGTTTGATTTTTAACAAGTATTGACATATGATGTGAAACTGATTTTTTGGGGTCACTTTCCGAAAGACAAGTATTTATTTGTTGTAAAGAGGTTATATTTCTTATTTTATGTGCCATTTCCAACAGTTTAATAAAAATATAGGCTAATGCTTTGGCGTCATCAGAAGCTCTGTGGTGATTAAATTCGGGGATTTTTAAGTATTTTGCAATAGTGTCAAGCTTGTGATTTTTTATGCTCATAATAAGACAACGACTCATTGGCACAGTGTCTACAAAAGTAAAATCAAAATTTATATTCAGTTTTTTGCATGCGGCTTTTATAAATGAAACGTCGAAATTGGCATTGTGAGCGACTAAAACAGGAGAACTGCCACAGAAATCCATGAATTTTTTAATGGCTTCTTGTATTTTTGGGGCTCCATTTACCATTTGTGAAGATATGCCTGTGATCTCCGTTATTTGAGTCGGAATTGGAATTTCCGGGTCTACAAACGTGCAAAACTCGTCAAGTATTTCGTTGTTTTTTATTCTTACCGCACCGATTTCAATTATAGAATCCGAATTTGCGTTCAGGCCTGTTGTTTCTAAATCAAAACAAATATATTCTCCGTTTAATTCTCGTTTTGCATCACCTATTACTATGGGTAGCATATCATTTACAAAATAAGCTTCTATTCCATAGATAATTTTCATATTTCCGCCATTTTTTTTGATTGCATTTGCGGTATTCATAGCTTCGGGGTAAGCCTGTGCTACACCATGGTCGGTTATTGCTATGGCTGTTTGACCCCATTTATGTGCTTTTTCAATTAATTCCGAAGCTGAATTGATGCCGTCCATAGCCGACATATTTGTATGAAGATGTAATTCTACACGTTTTTTCGGAGCGTTGTCTGTAATTTCGATTTTAGAAACAAAATTTATATTTTTTGGTTTTAAAACAACTTCATGTTCGTATTTATCCTCGGAAATATTTCCTTCCACCAAAATAGTTGTACCGTTTTTTATTTTTTCAAGATATGCACTTTGCTTTTTGTTTTCAATTATTTTGAGTATTATAGAACCGGTGTAATCGGTTATGTAGATGCTGTAAATTAATTTTGTACCGTCTTTTGTTTCATGAGAATCAACAGTGAATACATCGCCCCAGATGACTGCATTCGGCATTTGGGGATTAACTTCACGAATAGATATAGGTTCTTTTTTTATTATTCTTCCATATAGCGGTTTTGAACTTTGCAATACGATTTTTGGAATAATGTTGTTTTGGTCTCTGACTTCTATATTCGGAATTTGTGTTTTGATTTCATCAATATCGGAAGAATCAATTTCTTTAATTTCGGGGTTGATACTGTTGGAAGTATTTTCGCTATATGAAATATTTTCAGGGGGAAAATCAATTGTTTTGACAGGTTCTTGAATATTTTCATTTGAATTTTGAAAATCGTTTGTTTTTTCAAGAAATGTTACTGTTATGGGTTTTTCTGATTTTTGTGAAATTAAAATCGAAAGCTCTTTGTTAATCTTTTTTTGCATAAGAAAATTTTTACCGCCATGATATAAGTTTATTTTTACTTCGCTGTTTTCACAAGAAACGGTAAAATCTTTAAATATTCTTTTAAGAGTGGGGCTTTTTTCAGAGTAAGAAATTATAATATTTTCAATATTCGCATTTTCAACATTTGTATTGGGGTTTTGAGTTGAATCGGTTTTGAAATTAAGGGCTTTATTTTTGTTTGAAGAAATTAAAGATATAAAAAATTCAACATTTTTAAGGTTCAATGTTGAGTTTTGCAAAAGTTCTTTGCAAATTTTTACATCTTCGTCCGATATGGGTTCAATGGAATTAATATTTATGATAAGACTTTGATTTTCAGTGTTAATTTTTAAAGCCTCTATGGTTGATTTGGCCATAGAGGGAGGAATTTTATTTGTATCTATGTATGATTCAAAAATTTTTTTAAAATTATTCAATGTTTTATGTCCTTTGTTATTGATTAAGTTTTTTATTTACATCCGGTTGACTTCGTTTACAAGCTCTTGTACCAAATCGTTTTCTTTAACTTTTTTTATTATTTTGCCTTTTTTAAATATTATTCCCATGCCGTTTGCGCCGGTAATGCCTATGTCAGCATCTCTGGCTTCTCCCGGACCGTTTACTACGCAACCCATTATAGCGATTTTTAAATTTTTATTGCAGTTTTTTAAAGCGTTTTCTGCTTCTTTGGCAATTTTAATAAGATCTATTCTTGTTCTGCCGCATGTGGGACAGGAAACAAATTTAATGCTTGGTTTATATAAATCTATAGCTTTTAAGATGTTTATTCCTGCCGTAATTTCTTTGATGGGCTCATCTGTAAGAGAAACTCGTATTGTATCACCTATTCCGTCTAAAAGCAGTGAGCCGATGCCTATTGAACTTTTCACAATTCCCATTTCTTCTGTTCCGGCTTCGGTTACACCCAAATGGAGCGGATAATTGCACTTGTCGGCTAAAAGTCTATATGATTGTACGGTTTTATTTACGGATGAAGATTTTAAAGATACCACAATGTTATCAAAGTCAAAGTTTTCAAGCAATTTAATATTATAAAGTGCGCTTTGAACCATAGCCTCGGGAGTTGGCGATCCGTATTTTTCCAAAATATGTCGCTCAACAGAGCCCGAGTTTACCCCTATTCTTATTGGAATATTTTTATTACGGCACGCATATGCTACCATTTTAATTCTGGATTTATCTCCTATATTTCCGGGATTTATTCTTATTTTGTCAATCCCTGCATTTACTGATTCCAAAGCGAGTTTGTAATCAAAATGAATATCGGCGACAAGCGGGATGTCAACTTTTGTTTTTATTGCATCAATTAGTTTTATGGCTTCTGCGTCCGGGATTGCGATTCTTAAAATATCACAGCCTGCTGATTTTAATTTTTGAGCTTGTTTAACGCTATTTTCTATATCGTAAGAGGGAATATTCAACATGGATTGAACGGCAATCGGATTTTCTTTTCCTATTTTAATTTTTCCTATTTTAATTTCTTTTGAATTTCTTCTCATTTTTATTACCTTGATTTATAAATTAAATTTTTCCTAAAAGCCTTAATATATCGCTGTAAGAAATATAAATGGTGAAAGCCAAAAACAAGAAAAATCCAAGGGCGTGAATCCAATTTTCATATTTAGGATTTATCTTTTTGCGTATTATAATTTCTATGAGCAAAAATATTAATCTTCCACCGTCCAGCGCAGGTAAAGGTAATAAATTTATAACTCCGAGGTTAATTGTTATCATGGCCATCAAAGATAAAATATTATTGAAGGCGACTAAAAAGCCGGTTTTTAAACCTTCGTTTGTGACTTTTCCTGCGATAGAAGCTATTCCTATCGGGCCGCTCATATTGTTTATACTGAATCTTCCGGTAATAATTCCGACTAAACTAAGCCATACGACCTTTATGGTTGATATGGTATCAAACCATGTTTGTTTTAATAGCGTCCAAAAATTTTTCTCTATTGGTTGGAGTTTAAAATCTAAAATGGTAACGGGTTTTCCGACATCATTGGTTTCGGTTTTAAATGTTACATTTTCTAATTCAATTATTTGGTCGTTTCTTTTTACGGTAATATTGAATTTTTCTTTTCCGTCGGCAGAAAGGTTAAACGCTAAGTCCTTATAAGTGTAAATTTTTATATCATCAACTTTGATTATTTCATCTCCGACGGCTAAACCGGTGAAGCATGAAGTTGCTTCATTTGCAAATTTTGCAACTTTGGTTGAGGTAAAATATGGATTTTGGATTAAAAGTGCGGCCGTCATTATAAATCCCAAAATAAAATTCATAATTGCGCCGAAAGCGATAATTATAAATCTTTTCCATGCAGCTTTATTTCCAAACGAATTTGGGTCGTCACTTTTGTCGTCTTCGCCTTCCATTTCACAAAATCCGCCAATCGGGAACGCTCTTAACGAAAAAAGGGTTTCACCTTTTTGAAATTTAAGGATTTTAGGTCCCATTCCAAGCGCAAACTCATTGACTTTTACACCGAATTTTTTTGCCCAGAAAAAATGTCCGAGTTCATGTACAAAAATTATTAGGTTGAAAAGCAATATTCCTATGATTGCTAAAATTATTGACATTAATTTCACTCCTTATAGCTTTTGTTTTAATTATATAACAAGAATCATATTAAAATCAAAAAATTGACAAAATATTAAAATAATGATACAATGTAATTAGAATGAATTAAAAAGAAGGTAAAATATGAATAAAAAATTTTTAGCGATGGTAATGTGTTTTTTGATAATAGCCGCCCCGATATCTGTCAGAGCTGAAAATAATAATACCAATTTAAATTCTCAATCGATTTCTGATTCGAAGAAAAACAAAAAGAAAGATGATAAATGCATCGAAACGAAACCTACAAAAAAACAAATTGAACAGGAACGTAAAGAAAAACTTTTGCGTAAAATTAAAAGAACAGGTTTTGGTGTAAAAGTAGTGCGCATGAGCACTTATATCGGTGTTGCCCTCGGTACATCTGTTGGTATTGTACCGGGAGTATTGTTTGGGCCAAAGGTTAATAAATGGATTAATAAAGAACGTATTAAAAATTTACACCCGAAATGTGATGAACGAGATTGCGAAATTTGGACAAGCATTTCTATGAAAGGTGCTTTAAGCGGTGCTGTAGCAACCGGAGTGAGTGGTTTGGCTTTTGGCGCATATATCGGAGGAAAAATAGGTAACGCAATATTAAAAGGTTTAGTAAATATGGGCGTTTATGATATGATAAACATTGACTAAACAAGTGAAT
>CALDOU010000077.1 GCA_937912175.1 uncultured Clostridia bacterium | reverse complement strand
TTAATATCATTCAACGACTGCACAAAACAGATTATCGCAATCAAGAATTTGTCATCAAAGACATTGACGGGCGTTGGATTTATTTTGGAATTAAAGAAAACTAACTAAAAGACAAATTCCAGTTTATCGGAATAGTATATTTTCGCGTACTGCGAGGTTAGATTTATTCCCATGTTGTGTGATTATTACATTGCCTTAACCCATCACATAAAAGTAATGGGGATTTTGTCAAGGAAATAAACAACTTTGATTTTAAAAACCACTATTTCATAATTAACTTCTAAATGGTATAAATTTTCTAATAAAATATATTGATAATTTAAGCTATGCGTAAGAGTACTCCCGTATAAAAATATTTTTCTTAAAAAAGTATAGAAAGTCAAAGATAAACAATAACATACCACTCGCTATGCGGGTGTATGTTTATTGTTATTTTGTCTATATAATAAAAATATATTTTATAAAAATTGTAATAATCATTTTAATATGCTATTATATAATTTAAGTATAAATTCAATAAAATAAAACAGATTGGGGAGTCAAAAAATGGATTTTTTTAAAACCAAAAATTTGAACAAAAAATGGACTATATCTATTGTAATTGCTGTAATTTTATGCCTTACCGGAATAATTTTTTTCTATTATAAAGATAATACCCGTGTTTTCACTCGTAGTGAATATATTAAAGAAGTTGTAATCCAAAATCAGAATTTCAATAACTTATTGGACGAATTTTTAGACAAAGTCGACTCTTACAGTGGCTCTAAAGAATCTATAGAACAACTGGAAAACTCCGCTAATAAAATAACTCGTTTTACAGAAGCTTTAAAAGAAAAACTTGGTCCAAAAGTTCCCAGCGATTCAAAAAGTCACTATGAAGGTATGATAAAAGCTTACAACATGTATATTGATTCAATAGAATTATATAAAAAAGCCGTACCTAAAAATTTGGGAGAAGAAAGAACTTCTCTAATGAACCAGGCTCAAGAGCAATTAACAGCTGCCCAAAAAGAAATGAAAAATTTACAATAATTTAAGGAAGTAAAAGTTGTGTTTAATAATTTAAAACCTTTAAATATTATTTTAATAAATTTAATTTTTATGATATTATGGCACCTGATTATATTATTTCTATGCCATATACTTCCGGATTCATTTTTTAACCCCAATAAATTTTTATATAGAAAATATAGTTGGGAAAAAAACGGAAGCTTCTATGTAAAAAAATTAAAAATAAAAAAATGGAAAGATAAACTCCCTCAATATGTAGCAAAAGATGGTTTTTCAAAAAAAAATTTGAACTCCATTAAACCTAATGATTCATATATAAATACTTTCATTATGGAAACTTGCCGAGCTGAGTGGAATCACT
>CALDOU010000076.1 GCA_937912175.1 uncultured Clostridia bacterium | reverse complement strand
TTGTGTCTGGTCCGCATTATATAAAAGAGAGTTTTTGAAAAATAATAATATAAATTATTATGATCTAAAAAGTATGAGGGAAGATGTATATTTTAATATGGTATGTATTCCAAAGGCAAAAATAATTCAAACAATTTCCGATGGGTTATATTATTATCGTTTGAATAATACTTCCTCATTAATGCATGTTTCCGGTTTTGAAAAAACGTATAGAGATCGTATGCATAATTATAAAAAGATTAGAGAAAATTGGGAAAAATTTGGGCATTTGAAAAGTGAAAAAGCCAGAATAGAATTTTTAAAATTTCTTTTAACGTGGGAAAAGATTAGTACGAACCCTGAAATTAATAAGCTATATGTTGATACTATCGGCAGTAAACTTATTAATGATCAAAACATTATCAATAAACTTCCGGTCAAATTTAAAAATAGACTTAATAAAATAATGGAAATCCACAAAACCGGAAAATCAAAGAAAGAAAAAAATAATGTCGGCAAGACTATATATAAAATTATTGAAATTTAAAAGTAATGGTTGACTTTGCGTTGCAGATGGTGTAAAATGATTAAAGTAAATAAAAGTAGAGCAAACAATGTTCTCACCTTCGGTGGAAAGTCACTTCGGGTCAATAATTGAAATTTAGCGTTTAGACGTTGATTGATAAGTTATTGTATGAGTGAATTTTGCTCATACAATATTTATTTGTCATTTAAAAAGTATCGGATGCTTTTTAAATAAAAATTTGTGGAGGTGCTTAAGTATTAGCAACAAAGAACTTCAAATTAACGATGGGATTAAAGATGCTCAAGTGCGTCTTATTAATTCGGACGGTTCACAAGTAGGAGTGGTTTCAATAGCGGTGGCTAAAAAAATGGCCACGGAGCAAAATTTGGATCTTGTTAAGATAGCAGAAAAAGCCGTACCGCCTGTATGCAAAATTATCGATTACGGAAAATACAAGTTTGAACTTGCTAAAAAAGAAAAAGAATCCAGAAAAAATCAGCATGTGGTGGATATAAAAGAGGTCAGGCTTTCTCTTAATATTGATACGAATGATGTTAATACCAAAGTCAGACATGCGGAAAAATTCATTAAAGGAAAAGATAAAGTAAAGGTGTCTTTAAGGTTTAAAGGCAGAGAAATGGGGCACCCTGAAATTGGCTATGAACTTATGAAAAAGTTTGCTGATTTGTGTTCTGAATTTGCTGATATTGAACGCCCTGCAAAACTTGAGGGACGTAACATGTTGATGTTCTTAGCTCCTAAAGCCAAACAAAAATCCGGAAACTCAAAAAATTTGAATAATTAAAAAGTGGTTGAAAATCCAATCGGTGAAATATAAATTACCAAAAGTTTTAATCCATTGATTATTTTTCGAATTTTAATTTTTTTAAAGAAAGGTAGTGACAAGGAATTAAACATGTAATATGTTTAAATTTCCAAAAAGTATGTACAAATTAAAAACTCACAGCGGAGCAAAAAAGCGTTTTAAAGTAACCGGTACCGGAAAAATTTTAAGAGCTCATGCAAATAAAAGCCATATACTTAATAAGAAAACAAGAAAAAGAAAAAGAAATTTAAGAACCATTGTAACCGTCGATAAGACAAATACAATGCAATTGGAAAGTTTAATGCCTTATAAATTTTAAAAAATAATAAAACCATAACTGGAGGTAAATAAAATGGCACGTATAAAGTGTGCAGTCACAACAAGAAACAGAAGAAAAAAAGTTTTAAAACTTGCAAAAGGATATTGGGGCGCAAAAAGTAAACATTTTAAAATGGCTAAAGAAGCTGTTATGAAGTCAGGAAATTATGCTTACATAGGACGTCGCCAAAAGAAACGTGATTTTAGAAGACTTTGGATTACTCGTATTTCCGGAGCTTGCCGTATGAACGGAATTACTTATTCTCAATTTATGAATGGATTGAAAAAAGCCGGAATAACTCTTAACAGAAAGATGCTTTCTGAAATTGCAATAGCTGATTCTGAGGGTTTTGCCAAATTAGTGGCTAAGGTTAAATAGTTTTAAATTTTAATAAATTATTACGCCCGGAGATATGTATTCCGGACGTAAATTTTTTATAAAGAGGAAATTAATGGAACATCTAATATCAAGTAAAGAAAATCCACATATTAAATATGCAAAAAAAATTTTAAATTCTTCAAAATTCAGAAAAGAAGAAAATTGTTTTTCGATTGAAGGAGTAAGACTTTGTTCGGATGCTTTTTTAAATTTTGTAAAAATTAAAGAAGTTTTTTACACACAAGATTGTTTGAAAAAATTCCAAGAAAATTTGAATCCGATTATTAATGGTGCCAAAGCTTTTTTGGTCACGGAAAATATAATTAAATCCATAACAGATACCGATTCGCCTCAGGGAATAGTTTGTATTTGTGAAAATAAAAATTTTGAGTGTGATAAATTTTTTCAAAAAGATATGTTTGATTTTGAAAAAGCAATTATTTTGGAAAATATTCAAAACCCTTCTAATTTGGGAAGTATTTTAAGAACTTGTGATGCACTTAAACTTAATACTGTATTTATTACCGGTAAATCTTGTGATATATATAATCCGAAAGTGTTGCGCGGAAGTATGGGTGCGGTTTTCAGATTGCGTATATTAGAATTCGGCAGCACGATTGATGTTGTTAATATGCTTAAAGCTTGTGGATTTAGAATGTATGCTACGGTGCCGGATGATAATGCGGTAAATTTGAAAAATGTGGATTTTCAAGGTAAATGCGGAATTATTTTAGGCAATGAAGGAAACGGAATAGAGCTTGAGTCAATTAAGTCTTGCGATGAAAAAATTACAATTCCGATGAATAAAAATTCGGAATCCCTTAATGTTTCCGTTGCGGCGGGAATTTCAATTTGGGAAATGATGAATTGCGAAAAACATATTAAAAATTATGATGGGAAATAATTATATGGAAGAAATAATTTACGATATTTGGCTGTCTAAAGCTCTTAAATTTACAAGCGGAAAAGTAAAGTTTATTAAGTCTTTATATAATAATATTTCTGACTTTTATAACGGCGGAGAAACAGAGTGGAGACTTAGCGGATGTCTTACCGTTAAAGAACTTGAAAATTTGAAAAATGAACCATTAAATAACTCTGTTAAAGAATTTGAGTTGGCACAAAAATTAGGATATAAAGTTATACCTCTTTTCAGTGAAAAATATCCTCACCTATTGGAGCAAATTTATAATCCTCCCGGAGTACTTTATGTTAAAGGAAATGTTGAGATTTTAAATTCTGCACTACCTGTTTCTATCGTAGGTACTCGTCGAGCAACTTGCTATGGCAAACAAATGGCTTTTGAGATAGGAAAGAACCTTTCTTTAGCCGGTGCGACGGTTGTCAGCGGAGGAGCGATGGGTATAGATTCGGCTGCTCACTGTGGAGCTCTTTCCGGGGGCGGAAATACAATTGCCGTATTGGGCTGTGGAATTAATTACCCTTATCTTATGCATAATAAAAAAATGAGGGAAGAAATCTCCAAAACCGGAGCGGTTATTTCAGAATTTCCTCCCAATTATCCGGGAAATATATATACTTTTCCTATTCGTAACAGGGTTATTGCCGGGCTTTCTTTGGGGACGCTTGTTATTGAAGCCGGGGAAAAAAGCGGTTCGCTTATTAGTGCAAATTTTGCATGTGAACAAAATAGGGACGTTTTTGTTGTTCCGGTGGAAGAAAGCAGCCCTCTTTCCAAAGGCCCTATGTCTTTGATTAAAGACGGAGCACAAGTAATAACTTCCGCTCAAGATATTTTGGATAATTATATAACAAAGACGGGTATAAAGGAAAATCTTGAAAAATTTAAAAAAATATAAATTCCGAAATTGATAATATATCCGAATTTTATCAAACCGATAATAAAACCCACCATATAAAAAAAGAAGCAGTCGAAAAAAATAAAATTGATAAAAACGCACAGATAAGTCCAATTTTTGCAGAATTATCGGAAGATGCAAAATCCGTATATAAAGAAATACAAAATGGTAGAATACATATAGATGAACTTAGTAAAAAAACAAATATTTCCATAAAATTATTGTTACCGATTATAACGGAATTGGAGCTTTTAGGATTGATTAGGTTGGTTGCCGGAAGAATGTATGAAATAATTTAAAAATAAGAGTGTACTTATTTTTTGATTTATAGTATATAATTAATCTGAATATATTTTATTTGTTTGGATGGATAAAAACATGAAGAATTTAGTAATAGTAGAGTCTCCCGCAAAAGCAAAGACCATAAAAAAATATCTGGGCAAAGGTTATGATGTGGTTGCTTCTATGGGTCATGTCAGAGATTTACCCGAAAAAAGACTTAGTGTAGATATTAAAAAAAATTTTGAGCCAAAATATTCTATTATCAAAGGGAAAGAAGCTTTGGTAAAAGAACTTAAGAAAAAAGCCGAAAAAGCAGATAAAATTTTATTGGCTACCGACCCTGATCGTGAAGGGGAGGCTATTTCTTGGCATTTGGCGTATATTTTAAATTTAGACCTTGATGACGATAACAGAATTACTTTTAATGAGATAACCAAATCCGGAATAAACAAGGGTATAGAATCCCCAAGAAGCGTTGATATGAATTTGGTGGACGCTCAGCAGGCAAGACGTGTGTTGGATAGGTTAGTCGGATATAAATTAAGTCCGTTTTTGTCACAAAAAATTCATAAGGGGCTTTCAGGCGGCCGTGTACAATCCGTAGCATTGCGTATTATTGTTGACAGGGAAGAAGAAATCAATAAATTTGTGCCAAAGGAATATTGGTCTATTGATGCTCAATTTATTCCAAAGGGTTCGCGTAAACAATTTTCTGCATCTTTTTATGGAGATGTAAACGGAAAAATAGAAATAGATAATGAGCAACAAGCCACAGAAATATTTAAAAATTTGGAAAATTCCGAATATGAAATTTTTAAATTGAAAAAAGGTAAAAGAAGAAAATCTCCCGCTCCGCCGTTTATTACTTCAACTTTGCAACAAGAAGCTTCAAGAAAATTAGGATTTCAAGCAAAAAGAACCATGAGAGCGGCGCAGGAACTTTATGAGGGAATAGAAATTGAAAATATGGGCGCCGTAGGTTTAATTACTTATATGAGAACCGATTCCTTGCGTGTTTCCGAAGACGCTGTTGAAAATGCTCGGAACTTTGTGTTAGACGTATGGGGTAAAAAATATTTGCCTGAAAGCGCACGCAAATTTAAAACAAAATCCAATGCTCAAGATGGTCACGAAGCAATTCGTCCAACTATGCCGGATTTAAAGCCGGAAAAAATAAAATCCAGTTTAAGCGGCGATCAATTTAAAATATATAAACTTGTTTGGGAGCGTTTTATTGCCAGCCAAATGGCAAATTGTATTCAAAGTACCACTCAAGCTGATATAATAGCAATAAATAAAGATGGTATGAACAATAAAGGTTATATTTTTAAAGCCTCGGGCTATACGGTTGATTTTGATGGTTTTACCGTTCTTTATACAGAGGATAAAGATATTGAACAGGAAAAAGCTAAAGCTTTGCCTGAATTGGAAGAAAAAATGCCCTTAAAGTTAAAAAATATGGAGCCAAATCAACATTTTACCGAACCTCCCCCGAGATATACGGAAGCTTCTTTGATTAAAGCCTTGGAAGAATACGGAATCGGAAGGCCTTCGACTTATGCTTCCATTATTTCCACAATTACTTCCAGGGAGTATGTTTCCAGAGAAAATAAATCGTTAAAACCTACGGAATTAGGCGAAGCAATAACCGGACTTATGAAAGAAAGATTTCCTAAAATAGTAAATCTTAAGTTTACGGCTCAAATGGAAAGCGACTTGGACTCCATAGAAGATGGAAAAAATAAATGGCAAGATACTCTTGCGGGATTTTATGATGATTTTTCAAAAACTTTGGATAAAGCCAAAGAAGATATGAAAGATGTAAAAATCACGTTAAAAGAAGACCAAACCGACGAGATTTGCGATAAATGCGGTAAACCAATGGTGATAAAACATGGTAGGTTTGGAAAATTTATAGCTTGTTCCGGTTATCCCGATTGTAAAAATATTAAAAAAATTGTGAATGAAATAGGCGTAAAATGCCCTAAATGTAATGGCGAGGTTATTAAGCGCAAAAGTAAAAGAGGACGAATTTTCTACGGCTGTAATAATTATCCCAACTGTGACTTTGTTTCTTGGGATGAGCCGACTAATGAAAAATGTCCTCAATGCGGTGAATTGTTGTATAAGAAAAACACAAAAACGCCTAAAATATATTGCGCCAATAAAGAATGCAAATATCAGGGATAACAGTCTATCATTGGTCTCAAAGTAAATTTCTTTGATCTTCCAACATTGAATTTAATTGCTTTAATTCTAAAATAAAATCTGATCCGAGTTCTCTTTTCAGCTGTTGTATTGTTGCTTTTGCTGAAGCGTTATATGTCTCTTTACTTATGTGTCCGGTCATGAAATTGTTGCGTAAAGCTTCGAGAGTTAGTTTTGCTCCCACTAAAAGGTCTTTACCTTTTGTGACGCCTTCTTTATTACCTTGGCTTTCCCCTAATTTATAAAGCGCTGTTCCGCCTCCGCCTACTGCTGCCACAATTCCTAAACCAATTAAAATTCTTTTGGCCAGAGCGCTAAGCCCGCCGACTACTTTTTCAAAGTCTTTTTCTTCCAATTTTGTTAAATTTTTAATTATGTCTTTTTCTTGTTCGGGCAAGCTTTCAAAATCTTTCTTTAATTGTTCTAAATTTTTCATTTTTAATCTCTCCTTTTGTTTTAATAAAAATTATTAAAGTTATTTTATTGTTTTGTTTATTCAGTTGGTTGCGTTGGAGGTTGAAGAACCGCTGCGTAAAGTTGCATAAGCCATTGTAATTCTTCTGGTACGGATTTTTCTGCGGCTTCTTTTCTGCCAAGTATATATCCTAATTTTGCGCCATCTTCCATTCCTTTTTGGTAGTTTATTTGGGTACCTATATGATATCCTGCTTGTTCTCCTTTTTTGTAACCTTGTTTGTAACCTTCGCCATACCCTTCTTGTTTTCCTGTTGCGTGACCTTCGCCATATCCTTTTTTATTTCCTAAATGATACATTCCCGCTGCCATTCCCGCAAATGCGCTCGTAGCTGCGAGCCCTTTGATAATATTTTTGGCTTTGTTACTAAGCCCGCCTGCTACTTTTTGTAATTCTTCTTCACTTAAGTTTTTTGAAGATAAGATTTTTTCTTTATCTTCTTTGGGAATTTTAGTCCAACTTTCTTTTATCTTTGTTAAATCCATAAATTTCTCTCTTTCCTCAAAAGCACGAATTTGTTTTATATTATCATGTATTTAAAATTTTGTCAACAAAAAGGAGAAAAAATGAACAAAAAAATAAATGTTATAGGAGCTGGTCTGGCAGGTTGTGAGGCTGCTTGGCAGATTGCCGAACGCGGAATAAATGTAAATTTATATGATATGAAGCCTCAAAAGTTTTCTCCTGCACATAAAAGCGAAAATTTATGTGAATTGGTGTGTTCAAATTCCTTTAAAGCCGAAAGAGTTGACAGTGCGGCCGGACTTTTAAAAGAAGAATTAAGAATTTTGAACTCTCTTGTAATTTGTTGTGCCGATGAATGCAAAGTTCCGGCCGGAGGGGCTTTGGCAGTAGACAGAGATAAATTTTCTTTATTGGTAACGGAAAAAGTTAAAAATCATCCCTTGATTAATTTTATTTCCGAAGAAATAACAGAAATTTCCGATAAAGAAATAACGATTATTGCCACGGGTCCGTTGACTTCTGAAAGTTTATCCGAAAACATTTTAAAACTTTGCGGGGGATCTCTTAGTTTTTTTGATGCTGCTGCGCCTATTATAACATTTGAAAGCATTGATATGGATCATGCTTTTTTTGCTTCTCGTTACGGAAAGGGCGACGGAAATGATTATCTTAATTGTCCTTTGACCGAAGAAGAATATGAGGTTTTTTATAAAGCGCTTGTTTCTGCGGAAAGAGCACCTTTGCATGGGGTGGATGTGGATAACCCCAAAGTTTATGAAGGATGTATGCCCGTGGAAATTATGGCGGGAAGAGGGTATGACACTTTAAGATTTGGACCCATGAAACCCGTGGGATTGCGTGACCCTAAAGCGCCCGACAAAAGACCGTTTGCGGTAATTCAATTAAGAAAAGAAAATTTAGAAGGTACACTTTATAACATGGTCGGTTTCCAAACAAATCTTAAATTTCCCGAACAGCGTCGAGTTTTTGGGTTGATTCCGGCTTTGAAAAATTTGGAAATTATTCGATATGGCGTAATGCACAGGAATATGTTTATAAATTCCCCAAAACTTTTGAATGCGGATTATAGCATGCACTCAAATCCTAATTTGTTTTTTGCGGGGCAAATAACAGGTGTCGAAGGATATATGGAGTCTGTTTCCTCGGGATTGATAGCAGGTATAAATGCGGCTAAAAGATTTCAAGGAAAAAAATCATTTTGCCTCCCAAAAACCACTATAATAGGTTCTTTGGCAGGGTATATAAGCGACAGTTCCGTAATTGATTTTCAACCTATGGGAGCGAATTTCGGAATAATTTCTCCACTTTCAGAGGTTATAAAAGATAAAAAAATAAGGTATAATGAATTTGCAAAACGCTCAATAAATTATTTAAATAATTTGAATTATTAATTTTATAAGAGGGAGTTTTATTAAATGAAAATAATAGTAGACGCTTTCGGTGGGGACAATGCACCGCTTGAAATCATCAAGGGGTCTCGTATGGCGGCGGATGAGCTGGGATATGAAATTATTTTGGTCGGTAATGAAAATATAATAAAAAGTGAGGCAGAAAAAAACAATATTTCGCTCAATAATATGAAGGTTGTTCATACCGAGGATATTATAAATATGGAAGATGTCCCTACTGATATTATGAAATCCAAGAATAATTCTTCTATGGCTGTGGGATTAAGGTTACTTGCGGAAAATCAAGGCGATGCTTTTGTTTCTGCGGGAAATAGCGGAGCTTTGTGTGTGGGAGCAACTTTAATCGTAAAGCGTATAAAAGGTATAAAACGTTGTGCGTTTGCTCCGGTTATTCCCAAAGGCAATGGATTTTTTATGTTGATAGATAGTGGCGCCAATGTTGAATGCCGTCCGGAAATGCTTCGTCAATTCGGAATAATGGGTTCTATATATATGAAAAATATTATGACTGTTGAAAATCCAAAGGTTGGTCTTGCAAACATCGGAACCGAAAGTACAAAGGGCGATGAGTTGCGTTTTGAGGCGTTTAATCTCTTAAAAGATTCAAATATTAATTTTGTGGGTAATATCGAAGCTCGGGATATTATGGGCGATTGTGCGGATGTAGTTGTAACGGATGGATTTACGGGAAATATAATTCTTAAATTTTATGAAGGTATGGCGAAATCTCTTTTTGGCAAATTCAAAGAAATCTTTTCAAAAAGCTTTAAGAATAAATTGGCTGCATCGGTATTGTTGCCTGATATAAAAAAAATGAAAAAACAAATGGATTATAAAGAATACGGTGGTGCACCGCTTATCGGAATTTCAAAATCCGTTTTTAAAGCTCACGGAAATTCTGACGCAGTCACCTTTAAAAATGCAATAAGGTTGGCGGGAGAATATACAAAACGTAATGTGGTAAAATTAATTACGGATTCCTTAAAAGAAGAAAAATTATTGAAAAATAAAAATTTGGATAATGAAACCGAAGATAGATTATAAATAATATAAAGTTGTAAGGGGGTAGGGAGTAAATTGAAAAATGCAGACATTGGTTTAAGCAAATTAGAAGATAAAATCGGATATAAATTTAAAAACAGAAAACTTTTAAAGATAGCCCTAACACATTCTTCATTTGCAAATGAATCTGAAGGAAAATTATCAAGTTATGAACGTTTGGAATTTTTGGGAGATTCTATACTTGGTTTGGTGACTTCTGATTATATATTTAAAAATTTTCCGAATTATCCTGAAGGAGACCTTACAAAACTCAGAGCTTCTTTGGTTTGCGAAAAGCAACTTTGCGTGTTTTCAAAAGAATTGGAAATTGGGAAATTTCTTAAATTGAGCCGTGGAGAGCAACATTCCGGTGGTAGAGAAAGGGCCTCTATTTTAGCTGATATTTTTGAATCAATATGTGCGGCAATATATCTTGATTCCGGATTGACGGAAAGTTCGAAATTTATTCTTAAGTTTATTGTTCCCGCATTAAAACACCCTATGTTGCCGGATATACATGACTATAAAACCGATTTGCAAGAAATCGTTCAGAAAAATCCGGAGGAAACAATTGAATATGTTTTAATTAAAGAAGTTGGCCCCGACCATGATAAGAGGTTTACAATGGAAGCCAGAATTAACAGTAATCCGGTTGGA
>CALDOU010000075.1 GCA_937912175.1 uncultured Clostridia bacterium | reverse complement strand
TATTTTCAATTTGATTTACCGGAGTTGATTCAATATCACTATCAAGTAAAACAAGATCTGCGGATTTATTATTATCGCAACTCCTATAACATATATTAATTAACTTAGTTGTTCATTTTTTCTAATTTAACTGTTTGAGTAGTTCCCATAGCAGTTGCTTCATAGCTTAATATGCCGTTTTCATACGAGAATTTTTTCGTAGCACTGTTCGATGCTAATAAAGAAGATTTGGTTTTCTCAACATTATTTTCTGAATCCCAACTATATACTGAATTTTCTGAAACATCAGGAGCAATATATGTACCAGACCAATAAAGTGATTTTGTATCATTTTCTGTATTTACCCAATATACCTCGATTGTATCTTTTTCAATAGAAGCACTCTGATAGGATGTTTCGGAATTACTATTAATCTGTTTCCAATTTCCAGTCAAGTCAAGCGACTGTACTATAGTTGTTTCAGAATTTTGGTTCTGATCACTTTGAGATCGACTGCTATCGCAAGCGACTAGGAAAAATATCATTAAAAAAGGTACAATAATAGTGAATATTTTTTCATAAATATTCCTCCTTAATAATAGAATTATATATTCTATTGTATCGTATATCCACTTAAAATCAATATATTTTATATAAAAAATTGCACACATTTTTGTATATCGGAAGGTTACAATATAGAAATATATACCATGATTTATGAATGAATTTTCAAAACCATTTACAATTTGCATGCTCATCGAAAGCATAATAACTTACATAAACAGCTTTTTTGTTGCAAGAGAACCACACCTCGTCTTGTAGCCGGGTCGCCACCTATACAAGAAGCTATTTTTCATATATCAGATTCGCCGTTTTTAACTCGCCTTGTAGCTTCCCACGAAAGAAACGCACTATTTACGTCAATATGAAAGATTATTCGATTCATAAATGTTTTCACCTGCCTATTTTGATAATACTAAAAGTAACGAGTTACTTAAATTTTACCACAATTTAGGCAGGTGCTTGAAATGTTTTTTCAGTTATTAGTCTTTTAAAAATTCAATTTATTGACGCTATAAGTTTTATTATGGGAACGAAGTCCAAAAGTAAAAATAGAATTATTCATAAGAAAACGTACTATTTGATTTATCAAAAGTAATTTGAATTTTTTTGTTTGCGTCTTTTCCTATATTTTTTGAAAACATACTATAGATTTTATCTTCAAGTTTGTTTTTGGCACGTCCTTGCATGATTTTATCGTTAAAGATGTAATTTGCCATTGATTCCAAGCTGTCTTTATCGAAAGTCACGCTCTTAACTTTAAAAGGCCCTTGCTGATCAGTAAGAACATTTGAAACCGTTTCTACCAAATCATTTACGACACCTCTGCAAGCATCTATTGTTAAATCATCAAATTCTATTATATTAAGCCTTTGCACTCCGCCACCTTTTACACCACCGATGCCGAAGTTTTGCTCTAATTCTTCTTTCGTTTCATTTGTTGTGATTAAAAACAGCGTTCTACTGCAATCAATTTCTTTATTCATGAATTTATATTTCCCGGTTGAAGCAATTGACCGGAGCACCTCATCTGCGCTATTATCACATTTTGGAGCCGTGGCCTGACCTCCTGCAATGGGGAGACTCATACCGCCCACCATCATAGTTGTTCCGGGTTTTGCACTTTGTTGTTTCATTTTTTCATATTCATCTATGATTACAACTGAGTCATACCAATTAAGAAGATGTTTGAGCATCGGAGATTCTTCTTCTTTCGCAACTATTCCACCGAATATATTTTTCTTGTGCCTTTCACCGATATCTTTCGTGCCCACCGTTTTAAACAGCTGATTTCCAAGTGTTGATTCATCGGTAATGCTTTCGCTATGTAAAAAAATTGACGATTTTTCGGGGTGCTTTAAAAATGCATCGGCAATCGCATAACACATTTTAGTTTTCCCGACTCCGGGACGTCCTATTAAATAGACTATATTTCCTCTTATTTCTTTAACGTCACTTTTATGGCGTTTTATATTATCAATTCTAGTTACTACGCTGCTTAAAGCATCTACCATTTGAGATTTTGCTTTTTCCTGACCATATATTTTTATTTCCGATTTATTTTTTACAATATCGTCCAACTTATTCACTATTTCTTGCGGGGTTCTAAATCCTCTATGCTTTTCTATATCTCTGTATGTTATAAACCTATCATAATTTGATGTAACAGCATCGTAAGTCTTTCCCAAGATTTTCGGAACAGATCCTACAATTACCGAGCCTACCACATTTGGCATCACCATGGTCCAATCCAGTGCACTGGTACGCACGCTAAAAACACTTGTTGATAAAATTAACGATGCCAATCCTACCGATAAAAACTTTTTTCCCCTATTTTTCATTTTAAATTAATACTCCTTTATTTTTTTAAGTTCTTTAAATAATAATCAGATGCGCTGTTTAAAAACTTAGTAAATCCCTTGCCGTACTTTTCATCTTGCATTTTTTTGGCTTTTGCTAAAGCTTCTTTGTATTTTTTCTTTTGTTCAGGATCTTTCGAAACTTGTTTTAAAGACCATTTTTTTACCTTTTCACTGCCCTCAAAACCTCCCGCATCCATTTTTAGCATTAAACTATCCATTTCTGCAATTATAGTTTGAACTTGCTTATCGCTTACATCTTTGTCTGTCATTTTTGCAAGCTTTGAATAAAGCTTAAGCAACCGATCGCTACATTCTTCCATGTTTTTAATCCGCTTAGGTAAGTTTTGCATGGATTTATGGTAATTTTCTAAACTTCCGTATAGATCAACTATCAAATCTTGATTTGCAACCATTCCGCTCATCATTACGTCATTAAATTTTTCGTAGCTTCCGTATTCTGATATTAAAGCGTCATACTGCTTTTGATGACTCGGGTTATTTTTTAAAAATTCAAAATTTTCGGACAAGGCTTTTTCTATATTCCCAAAATCAAACTCCATAAAGCTCATCGTTTCCGGATTTTTTATCGTTTTGTCAACAAGCTTTATCAGATTGTTTAGCCTGTCTCTTTTTACTGTGAGCGCTTCTTTATGGCTTTTAAGCAATGCCACTTTATCAAGATTCGGATTTTCAAGTATTACTTTAATGTCTTTAAGAGGAACATCAAATTCTTTAAAAAACATTATTTGCTGCAAAGTTTCAAGCGCTTTGTAATCGTAAAGCCTATAACCTGCATCAGAATGCCCGACCGGATGCAATAATCCCGATTCGTCATAAAATCTGATAGCACGTTTGCTAAGACCCGTGATCTTTGATATTTCGCTGACTGTTTTCATTTCTTCACCTCCATGTTTTTAATTATAAAGGTTGCCGTAGCGTTAATGTCAACACTTTAAAAATATTTCACAAAGAAGTATTTTGTAAGTTTCGGATTTTTTTTATTTCCCCTCACAAATTCAAGCTCAAAACCGCATTTTTCGTAAAACTTAGGAGCTTGGAACTCGAAAGTGCACAGCGAAACATACCTAAAAGCTTTACTATCAAACCGCTCAAAAACAGCATTTAAAAGCTTACTGCCGATACCTTTTTGGCGGTACCTTTCGGTAACTATTAAATTATTTACCCTGACTTCATCATAAAGTGTAATGCCTTCTAATACACCGGCAACCTCGCCACTTTCATAAGCTACAAAATTAAACTCCTTATAATTCGTGCTTATACCGGATTCTTCCGCATATTTCGTGAATCCGATATTTATTAACTTACCGATATCTTCACTTAATTTTTCCTCGTTATATTCTATATCCATATTACTTACTCTCCCAATTTTTTATCTTAACTTAAAATGCTTTTCTAAACATTCCATCGTCTGCTTTAATGTTAAAGAATCATCTCTTTTGAACACCCAAAAACCACTATTTAGAAATTTGTTATATCTTTCTTGGCTATTTAGTTTTTCTAAAATTTTTCTGTAATTTGCCATTGTTGCTTCGGGATTTTTCGAATTTTTAATAGCACGAAATATAATTTGTTTTTCGTAATCATCTCTTTCAAAAAATCTATCAACTGACATCTGTTTTTCACTAAGCATAACTGCAACGTGGTCATAGTCTGATATTTCTTTTAAAATTTCCATAGGAATACTCGTGTCAACAAAAATTTTTTTATTAGGATATTTTGATGTAAGCTCAAGCAATTCGCTTATTTCGATTGGAGTTACCTCTATATCGCAGTTTTTAATCCAGTTGTAGTATTCATCGGGTGTTCTGCTTACGAATTCTTCCATGCTATGATTATCAGTATAGCACAAATTAGGCTGGTCTTTTAAGTTGACACCATAATCCTTAAAAACATTAGTTGTGTAATTTTCACCGCACATTATGCCATTATTGTGATCGGCTAGCATTTTTACCATAGTTGATTTTCCGGCATAAGCAGTACCAATTATAAAATATACATTCTTAAATTTGCTTTTTATTTCACTATAAGGCATATTTGTAAAATCTTTTTTCATAACGCCACCACTTTTCAAAAGTATTTTTTATTGCATACAGTACGTATAAGCAACTTCTTTTAGATTTTTACTGCCTATATTTACATAATTAGACTTATCTGAAAGTTTAAATTTTTGTTTTTCGTAAAAACGTCTTGCCCTCGTATTTTCTTCAAGTACCCAAAGGAAAACATTTTTATATCCAAGTTTAATAAGTTCGTTTAAAGTAGCTTCAAATAATAGCTTCCCGTAGCCTTTTCCCATATGTTCAGGTAGCAAATATATGGAAACAATTTCACCGAAATCATTAAATTCTTTACTTCTTGATTTGCAATAACTTGCAGTACCGATAAACTCATTATCTTCTATAAGCACAAGATTAAACATATCTTTATTCTCAAAATGAGGAATCCAACTATCTCCCAAAATGCTGTCAATATAATCTTTTGGAATTATTCCATTATAGGCAAACTTCCAAGACTTCTCATAAATTTTACCAATAGCGTTTATATCATCAGGCTTTTTGATTTTTCTTATTTCCATTTTTACCCTCAATACACCTTAAAAGTAATTTTAAAACTACATTTTTCTTCTCAAATATATCATATCTACAAGTTGTTTTCCGCATTCATATATAGGCTGATAATAATTATCTACAAAAAAATTTTTTATTCTGTGGTGGTAAATGAAACCACACTTTTTATAAAAAGAAAGTGTTAGTGGACTATCTCCTGTCCCAACTTGCAATTCATGGTATTTCTTATCCTTATACTCTTTTACTAAAAAAGCAATAAGTAATCTCCCGTAGCCATTACCTTGATATTCAGGTAATACAGCTATATTTTTAATCTCTAAAATCCCGTTCCCCTCATCTGTTACTACCACTTCACCTTTTACACCATTGTCATATAAAACATACATCGTGCCTCTTCCTAAATAACGATCAATCATGTTTTCTTGTTCATCTGCCAACAAAAGCAAATCTAAAAATTGTTTTTTATTTTCATCGATTCTTCTTATTTCCATCTGTTATCACCTCATAGAATATAAATTACTCATTTATAAGTGAATCTACTGTTTTTTCTGTATTTTCAAAAAAGTTTTTCATTGTTTTAAAATGGTTAGTTTCAAAATATTTCTTTTGGAGAATACCTTTGTCGGTTATTTCAAGTATCTCGGCATTCGGGATAGCCAAAAGAATCGGCGAGTGAGTGGCAATTATAAATTGTGAATTTAAATTAACAAGCTCACTTATCCTTATGAGCAGCGACATTTGAGAGACAGGAGAAAGTGCCGCTTCAGGTTCATCTAGTATATAAAGACCATTTCCCATAAATCTTTTGAAAAATATACTAAGAAAACTTTCTCCATGCGATTGGTCGTGTAGCGACTTCCCACCATACGCTAGCGATATTGGTGGTGCATCACACTTAACTTCATCAAGGTCATCAATATTTGATGCCACATTATAAAGTGATTCCGACCTTAAGAAATATCCGTCTTTCGCTCTGTATGGACCCTTTATAATTTTGACATATTTGTTTAGGTCAGATTCGGTCTGCCGAGTTTTAAAATTAAAATGCTTCGAACCGCCTTCTGCGTTAAATCCCCATTTTGTAGCTATTGCTTCTATTAGAGTGGATTTTCCAAGTCCGTTTTCTCCCACAAATATTGTAATAGGTTTTTTGAATTCTATTTTCTTAAAATTTTTAATTACAGATAAATCGTAAATGTAGTTATTTCGTGGTATCTCGCCCTTGTTTATATCCACGCTTTTTAAATATAATTCTCTCATAAGTTACTCCCAAGCAGTTTTATTCTTATAATTAAATTTTACCATAATTCTGCCAATTTTTTTACTTTAGTATTATTCTTTTGAGTTTTGATTTTCATATACGCAATACATCCGGCAAACTCAATGGTCGAAGTTTGTATACTCCAAATGGCTTTGCAGACAAGGTGTTTCACCTTCATATCCGAATTTTAGGAGATAATGGTGAAACTTATTTTAGAGATTATTTGATTGAAAATCCTAAAATTGCCAAAAAATATGAAAAATTGAAAGTTGATTTGAAAGAAAAATTCGAACATGACAGAGATATGTATACTCTTGAAAAAAGTAGTTTTATAAAAAAAGTATACTGATATTTCGAAAAAATTTTATATAAAAACAAGTATGGGAAGGGACTCGAATAATCATGAATGAATCAAATATTAAAAATAACGTTCTTTAAATTGAGTATATGATTTACCTAAAACATAAGAATTTGCACCCCCCTATTACAAAGGGTGCAAAATAGAAATAAAAAGTGTAACGATTACTCCGTGAAATTTAAGAGTAATCGTTAAACAAAAAGTTACATTGTATCTAAATTGGTCTTTTGGCATGGTCCGAGTGACAGGAGTCGAACCTGCGGCCTCTTGAACCCCATTCAAGCGCGC
>CALDOU010000074.1 GCA_937912175.1 uncultured Clostridia bacterium | reverse complement strand
TAATGCTTTCTTAGCATCATCGCTCACTTTGTAGATCAGGTTACTCATAGTTACCACTCCTTTTAAAAAATTATTTAATTTTGGAATTATTATGATTATATATGTGTGCCAATAATTTGTCAAGTATAATTCAAAAAATAATATAAATTAACCAAAACATTTATTTTTGTTAATTTATAAAAACCGAGTTTTTAAGATTAATTTTTAAAAGTATGATATAATAAAAGCAATTCAGTTTTTTGGGAGGATTTTTAAATGAAAAAAATCATTTTAACCGGTGATCGTCCTACGGGTAAGTTACATTTGGGACATTATATCGGTTCTTTAAAAAATCGAGTAAAATTGCAAAATGAGTATGAACAATATGTGATGATTGCGGACGTTCAAGCTTTGACGGATAATTTTGATAATCCGCAAAAAGTAAGAGATAATATTATAGAATTGTTGCTTGACTATTTATCGGTTGGCATCGAACCGCAAAAAACCACTATATGTATTCAGTCAATGATTCCTGCGATTGCCGAACTCACGGTGTTTTATTTGAATTTGGTTTCGGTTGCAAGGTTAGAAAGAAATCCAACTATAAAACAAGAATTAAAATTAAGAAATTTTAAGGGCGGAATTCCTGCCGGATTTTTAACTTATCCCGTTAGTCAAGCGGCCGATATTACTGCTTTTGGTGCGAATTTTGTTCCTGCCGGTGAAGACCAGGCC
Organism: uncultured Clostridia bacterium; assembly: GCA_937912175.1. Classification (GTDB taxonomy): domain Bacteria; phylum Bacillota; class Clostridia; order Oscillospirales; family Acutalibacteraceae; genus UMGS1491. The sequence continues at coordinate 3,923 of CALDOU010000074.1, read as the reverse complement.
CCAATGATTGAACAAACTTGTGAAATTGTAAGAAAGTTTAACAGTTATTACGGACAAACTTTGACTGAACCGCAAATAATACTTTCCAACACTCCAAGGTTGGTTGGCACTGACGGAAAAAACAAAATGAGTAAATCATTGGGAAATACAATTTATCTTTCTGATTCCGCGGATACCGTTGAAAAAAAAGTAATGAGTATGTTTACTGACCCAAATCACATAAATATTAATGATCCGGGTAATACCAAAAATAACCCTGTGTTTATATACCTTGATGCTTTTGGCGAGGATAAAGAAAAAATATCAGCTATGAAATCTCATTATGAAAAAGGCGGCTTGGGTGATGTTAAAGTAAAAAGATATTTAAATGAAGTGCTTCAAAATGTCTTAGAGCCAATAAGAACAAAACGAAAAGAATTGGAAAAAAATATTGACGAGGTATATAACATCGCTTTTAAAGGTACTGAAAAAGCCATAGCTGTAACTTCGGAAACTTTAAAAAACGTAAAAAAAGCCATGAAAATTAATTATGAAGATATTTTAAGTAAGTAACTAACTAACTACATAATCAAGGAGCTCTTTTTAAAAAATGAAATTAGAAAAAATTATAAAAAATATTGATATGATTGAGGTTTTGGGAAACAAAGATATTGAAATTTTCGATATATGTTATGATTCACGCAAAATCACAAAAAATTGTTTATTTGTATGTTTAAAAGGAGCAAATTTTGACGGACATAATTTTATTGATGATGCCATAAAAAAGGGCGCAGTGGCCATTGCCGTTCAAGAAAATATATGTATTACCGATGCAACTGTTGTTAAAACTTCTGATACCAGGAAGTTGCTTGCCCAACTTTCAGTAAATTTTTTTGAACATCCGGCTGACAAATTAACTACTATTGCAATTACAGGTACAAAAGGGAAAACCACCACTTCTTTTATGATTAAATCTATTTTGGAAGACGCCGGATATAAATGCGGAATTATAGGTACGCTTGGGGTTATTATAGGTAATTCTTTAGTAAAATCCGAAAATACTACTCCGGAATCTTATGAAATTCAAAAACAGCTTAACAATATGGTAAAAAACGATTGTAAATACGCTATTATGGAGGCATCTTCCATCGGTCTTAAAACTCATAGGTTGGACGGTTTGGATTTTGATTATGGGGTTTTTACAAATCTTTCAAGCGACCATATCGGAAAAAATGAGCACAAAGATATGGATGAATATATTGAGTGCAAGAGTTTGCTGTTTAAAAAATGTAAGGTTGGATGTATAAACATTGATGACAAAAACTATACTTCTATAATTAAAGATTGCATTTGTCAAATAAAAACTTTTGGACTTAACACGGATGCGGAATATAATGCTTCTGATATTAAGTTGATAAATGACGATGGTAATATCGGTGTTTCTTTTGATTTACACGAAGTATCATATGATGAAAAAATTTATATTTCTATTCCCGGAAAATTTAATGTTTATAATGCTTTGGCGGCTATTTCGGTTTGTGATCAGATCGGAATTTTAAAAGAAAATATAAAATCGGGTTTGAAAAAAGTTAAAGTAAAGGGAAGAGTAGAGCCGATAAATATTTCTAAAGATTACGCGTTATTTATTGATTACGCACATAATGCTTTAAGCATGAAAAATATACTTTCAACTTTAAGAGAATACAAACCAAAGCGATTAATTACCATATTCGGTGCCGGAGGAGATCGCCCTAAAGTTAGACGATATGAGATGGGGGAGGTTTCCGGAAATATGGCTGATCTTTCCGTTATTACCAGCGATAATCCTCGAACCGAAGACCCAATGGATATAATTGAAGATATAAAAACGGGAATAAATAAAACACCCGGAAAATACATTGTAATACCTGATCGAAAAGAGGCTATTAAATATTGTATTTATAATGCGCAAAAGGGCGATGTAATAGTTCTTGCCGGGAAAGGTCATGAAGATTATCAGGAAATAAACGGTGTTAAATATCCGTTTGATGAACGCCAAGTGATTTCGGAAATAATCTCACAAAATAAAACTATATAATATAAGAGGTTTTATAAAATTATAAGATACATGAGGTATATATGGAAAAAATTAAAATTTCAGAAATCATTCTTGCCACCAATGGTAATTTGATCTTTACGGGAGATTGCGAAAATCCATCGGAGTTGACCATAGATTCAGTTTGTATTGATACCAGAAAAATAAAAGAAAATTCACTTTTTATACCGTTGGCGGGCGATAATACAGATGGTCATAAGTATATAAAAGAAGCTTTCTCCAAAGGTGCAACAGTTTCTTTGGTTCAAAAAGGTTATAATGTAAGCAGTATGTCGGAAGGCATATTAATAGAGGTAAAGTCAACAAAACAAGCACTTGGAGATCTTGCAAAATATTATCGTAAAAAATTTCCTATTCCCGCAATAGGAGTAAGCGGGAGTGTTGGAAAAACAACTACAAAAGAAATGATTTCTGCGGTTTTGAGCGAATCCATGAATGTTCTTAAGACTGAAAAAAATTATAACGGTCAACTTGGACTTCCGCTTACGATATTTAATATTGAAAGCTCTCATGATGTAGCTGTTTTGGAAATGGGAGTAAGTATTCCCGGGGAAATGGACAAACTTTCTGAAATTGCCGATGTGAATTTTGGAGTAATAACAAATATCGGATTATCACATATTGAAAACTTTAAATCTCAAGAAACTACCTGCAAAGAAAAATTAAAGATGATAAAAAGCTCGGAAGGCGTTTTTTACCTTAACGGTGATTCACCGTTATTAGCTGAAGCGGCAAAAATGACTGACAAAAAAATAGTATATTTTGGAATTAATGGAAACTACCCATACAAATGCGAAGATATTTATTCCGATAACAATTTTACTTATTTTACATTAGTTACCTCAAACTACCGTGAACCGATAAGAATACCATGTTTGGGAATGCACAATGTATACAACGCTCTTGCTTCTATTGCTGTGGCGGTGGAGCTTGGCATACATATGGATGATATAAAAAACGGGCTTTTAAAATTTAAAAACGTTGAAATGAGGCAACAAATATCGGATATTAACGGTATAACCTTAATTGATGATTCTTACAATGCAAGTCCGGATTCCGTGAAAAGTTCGGTAAGTATTTTAAAAAATTTGTCTTCTGTAGGTAAAAACATTGTTGTTATTGCTGATATGTTGGAACTTGGAGAAAAATCTCACGAAATTCATTATGATACAGGCCGATATATAGCTTTAGAGGGAATAGATGTGTTAATAACCATAGGGGAAAACTCCAAATATTTAGCTGACGGTGCGGTCTTTACAAACCAAAACATTAAGTCTGTTCATTGTGAAAATAATAAAGAAGCATTTCGAAATCTTAAAATCATTTTATCCAAAGGTGATAAAGTGCTTATTAAGGGTTCTCGAGGAATGCACACGGACGAAATAGTTAAAGATTTAAAAAATTTTGATAAATAAAAAACTTTTGTAAAATGAATTATATCAATTTACAAAAGCAAGTACTTATAAATAATTTAAAAGAGTAGATCGATAAGCCGAATTTTGTCTTGAGTAATCATCTATCTTGGCCAAGCGTTGCCGCACTGGCTCAGTGCCACCTTTAAATTACGCCGAGCAAGCGTATCTTATACCAAACGGTGTTGCTCCGATTAGGGTTTGCACGTCCAAACGGTTTCCCGTTTGCCGGTGAGCTCTTACCTCGCCTTTCCATCCTTACTCGCAAATACGCGGGCGGTATATTTCTGTTGCACTTTCCCTAAGGTCACCCTCGGCGGTTGTTAACCGTTAATCTGCTCTGTGGAGCTCGGACTTTCCTCACATAAAATTATATGCGCGATTACTTAATCTACTCCTTTTTCAATTATACCATAAATATATTGAAATTCAAATTA
>CALDOU010000073.1 GCA_937912175.1 uncultured Clostridia bacterium | reverse complement strand
CCTTCTTTAATTCCTTTTGCAAATCCACGAGACTTTACTTGCTCGTCTAATTTTTCCAATTAATACCACACCTTTTAAATTTTTTCACAGGAAAATTATAATAACACATAACGTTTTAAAAATCAACAACTTATTTAAAGAATTTTAATTTTTAATCTTAAATTTACATAATTTATTTGAGTTGAAATTTTAAAATAAAAATAGTATTGACATAAAAATTTATAGATTATAAAATAATTCATTGTACTTAAATATAACCAAATAAAATAAATTTTACAAACTAAGGAGATACCATGGACTGTATATTCTGTAAAATAGCCAACAAAGAAATTTCTTCTAATATTATATATGAGGATAACGAGATTTTAGTGTTTAAAGATTTAGAACCCGTTGCACCAATACACTTGTTGATAATACCCAAACAACACATTTCATCAACGTGCGAAATAACCGAAGAAAACAGTAAAATTATTGCTCACATATTTGAAAAAATACCCACTTTAGTTCAAAAATTAAATTTGAAAAGCGGTTTTCGAATTGTTAACAATTGCGGTAAAGACGGAGGTCAAACAGTACAACACTTACATTTTCATCTTATCGGTGGCAAAAAACTCGGCTGGCCACCATGCTAAATAATAATTTTAAATTAATCAAATAAAAGGTGACTAAACATGGAAAACAAAAATATTGATACCGATTTTTATAGGATGAATATCGCAGGCTGTTCACGAGCGCTTCCGTTATGTAAAGTAAATGAAAACCTGAAAATCGCCGCATTTATAATGTTTGGTGACGTAGAAATAACCGAAAAATCCGCAGAAGCATTATTAAAAAAATGCCCGGAATTTGATTTACTATTAACCGCAGAAAGCAAAGGCATACCGCTTTGCTATGAAATGGCCAGACAAAGCAAAAAAGATTATATCGTAGCACGCAAATCCGAAAAGTTATATATGAAAAATTGTGCATGTGCCGATGTAAAATCAATAACTACGGCAAATCTTCAAAAGCTTTATCTTTCAGAAGAAAAGTTCAACGTTATAAAAGGGAAACGAATCCTTTTGATAGATGACGTTATCAGCACCGGAAAATCTATTTTGGCACTTGAAGAATTAGTAAACAAAGCCGAAGGAAAAATTGTCGGCAAAGCGTGTGTTCTTGCTGAAGGTGAAGCGGCCCGGCGCCAAGACATTATATTTTTAAATCCATTGCCGCTATTTAACAAATAAGGCATATTTGTATTCAACAATAAAATACTTTTCCAGCAAATGGACAATACTCCTAAGCTCAGGTATAATTAGCTTGGGAGTATTAATTATTTTAAAATTATAACGAAAGGCAGGAAAGCCGGCATAACAACATTTATATAAAAACCAATGCCGTAAAACTCATGAAAAGACCGCTCGCTGTAATAGGCTTTACTTGCCTTGTATCATTAACATTTTTCAGCTTTATTCCAAACAAAATTTTGCCTTATATAATAGGGTTGTTTGCTATTTTGTCGGCAACTTCTTTAATTATAAAAAAAATAAGGGAAACCAAAATTTTTCCTATTGTGTTTTTAGTATGCCTAATTTCTTCTTTAATATATCTTATAAACACACAGGGCATAGCAAAAATTCAAAAGTTAGATAATACCGAACCCGTTGTTTCCGGAATAATACACAGTGTTCCCTATAAACACGATAATACATATGAATATATAATCCGTGCGGATAAAATAGACAATGTAAAAACCAAACCGTTTTATATTAACCTTAAGTCCACTCAAGCCCTTGAAGGGGATATATATTGTAGATTTAACGGAAAAATACGCCTATATGTTCCACCAAAATTTCCTTCATTTGACTCCGAAAAATACTACCGTTCAAAAAGCATCTATATTCTGGGGTCATTATATGGCGATAAAAACTATCAAATACAAAAGCCCGATTATATAGATTGGTATTACTATATTTTAAATATCAGAAAAGCAATTCTTTCGTTACCTAAACAAATATACCCAAATAAAATTGCCAATATAATAAACGGATTTTTAATGGGAGAAAAAAACAGCTTTCCAAAAGATACCGCAGCAAATTTTGACCGCCTTGGGGTTTATCATTTACTTGCCACATCCGGAGTACACGTTGCAATTCTTTCGCAATTTTTGCTTTGGATATTAAAAAAATTAAAAATGAAAAAAAATGTTGCGGAAATAACATCCGCCGTATTTGTGTTTTTATTCATGGCTATAATAGGATTCACGCCATCCGTTACCCGCGCGGGAATAATGTGCATAATTTATCTTCTGGGGCTTGCCATATTAAAAACCGCCGACCCTTTAAACTCACTGGGAATTTCGGTTTTAATTATATGCGCAATAAAACCTAATTCCGCATATGACATCGGCTTATGGCTAAGCTTTCTTTCAACGTTGGGAATAATACTCGCTTATAAACCGATTAATAATTTTTTGCAAGAAAAACTCAATC
>CALDOU010000072.1 GCA_937912175.1 uncultured Clostridia bacterium | reverse complement strand
AATTCTGTAGTAAGGCTTAGTATAATCAATAGCGTTCGCAGTTCCAATAAATCCGCTGAAAATTCCCGTCAGGTTAAGAAGCGCCAAGGAAACCAGACACGAAAAAAATTTCTTCATTTTTTTCTTCATTTTTCACCAATTCCTTTCTAAATAAATTACAACTAATATAAATATGCTACTAAAATCGACAAGATAATTATAATTTAATCTTTTATAAGAAGTCAACAATAAAATGTCTAAGTATTGCACAAATATTTTACAATAAAAATATAAAAAATAAACAAAATAAAAAGTGCTTCCTATTTTTATGAAGCACTTTGCAAATAATAAATTATTTGATTTTTTATAATTTAAAAGAACATTGGCCACACCAATTTTATCACTGTTAAAACTATTTGTACGCCTGTCCATAAAAGGTTAAAATTATTTTTTATTATTTCTTTAATACCTCCGTTTGGTTTTTCAGTAGGAGTTTCAGGAGTTTCGGGAGTTTCAGGAGTTTCGGGAGTTGTATTTTCAAATGTCGGAATGCCTTCATATATTTTTCCGTCTTTTTCATAATAAACATATGATGTAAGTCCACTATCTGATTTTGTTACAACCACATTAGCCGTGAAAACGCTATCGTCATAGACTATTCCACTATCATCTTTTGCTAATTGCGTAATTGTAAATTGTTGAGATCCGGAATCAAAAAAGTTCATTTCATCAAAAGCTACTTCGCCGTCAGTTGTGCTTTTTGTTTGAACAATTTCACCGTTTGAATCTTTTAATACAAATGTATACTCCGTTCCGGTAGCTTTCTCGCCGTTTAAATTTGCTTTTGCGGAGAATGTTGCCGATGTATAGGGGACTACTACTTCTTTAATATAATTTAAGTGCAAAATATTTGAATTATTATCCCATTTCATTTCTGTGCTAAGTTTATTTTGATTTTCTACTTCTGAATACAATGATTCACTGTCTGTAAAGTAGTTATATGTTTCGCCGTTATAGACTTTTGATTCTTCTGCGTTAATTGAAACATTGCCTATTCCATCGGAATTTTCCCCAATTAAATTACCATTCTCATCATATTTTTTGAATTCTTCAACTTTTGTTTCTGTTCCCACTTTTTCAAGAGTTGTTTCATTTCCTAAAATAGTTTTTACATAATAATCAGTTACAACAGAATATGTATATGCCGCAAATAAAACCATACCCGTGCTCGGCGCATCAGAAGTTAAAGTATAATTTACCGCTGAAGCTTCATTAGCAAACATTGGCTTACCTTTCATTCCTGCAATTTGTAACGGAGGAGGTGAACCCGGCCAATCTGAATTGTATCCATTAACAAAAATTTTTTCACCCGTTGATTCCCAGCTATTATTTTCAAATACTATTTTTGAAAAACCGTTTCCGTAAACCAACGCATTTCCGCCGTCTTTATAATATTGAGGATATTTTACGCCATCAGGGTTTAAGTTTGTACAATTATCTGCAAATGTTGAATTAGTTATGGTTAAAACATATTCTTCTCTATCTCTCATTCCAAATGTATTGGCGTTTACTCGACCGATATTTTTACAATTATTAAAAGTTAATTTTCCAAATGCAACACCGGTATAATAAAATTTGTTGGTAAATTCGCAAGAATCAAATGCTATATCTATTTCATGTTGAGGTCCTGCGCCGCCAACTTGTATCATTTGAAAATTGTTATCAATTTTACAGTTTTTAAATATAATTTCACTTCTATATGATGGGTCTTGAACTTGAAAATTAAATTTTGTGTCATATGTTTTTATATTCAAATTATTCAGTGTTATTTTTGCGTTTGGGAGAGCATGATTTTGAAAAAATGTATACAAATATTCATGTTCACAATCACCCGACAAATTCCAAACGGATCCCTTACCATAAAAATTTGCCTCAACAGTCTTTCCTTCAAGTTCTTCACCGCAAATATAACCAAAAAAATCATCTAAAAATTCAGGTGTACCATCTTGTTTTTCATATGTAGTTTCACTTGTTTGACCATCTACGGTAACTGTGTAGTAAGGCTTACTGTCATCAGCAGCATTAGCAGAGCCAATAAATCCGCTGAAAATTCCCGTCAGGTTAAGAAGCGCCAAGGAAACCAGACACGAAAAAAACTTTTTCATTTTTTTCCTCATTTTCATCAATTCCTTTCTAAATAAAATTATAATTATTGTCAACACAGTACTAAAATTGACAAAAATAATTATAATTTATCTTGTTTAAAAAGTCAACGTTAAAATCATACTTTTTTTATATATTTGTTTAAAATATATTGAAAAAATAGCGTAAAAATCAAGCGAATGTCAACAAAATCCGCTTT
>CALDOU010000071.1 GCA_937912175.1 uncultured Clostridia bacterium | reverse complement strand
CTAATATCAGAAATTACCGAACCTTTTGGCATAGAGGCTACCATATCTCGTGTAATAAGAAATTCTTTATTGTTTTTTTGCCACTTAACGCAATTTACTACTAAGTCGGTATGTGGAAGCAATTGTTTTAAATTAATTTGGTTTGATATAAAAGTATCTACTTTTCCATTGTACTTGTTGTTTATGTTCTGTAAATGTTCAATGTTTGTGGCTCCTACCGTTACATTGGCCCCCATTGAATATAATGTATCGATAGCGGCCTTTCCTACTGTTCCGCAACCTAAAACAACGGCGTTTATGCCGGGAGCTCCTCCTAAACCGGAAGCAAATTTTCCACATCCTCCGTTACAGCTCATCATTCCGTAAAGTCCCATAAACGCGCCTACTTTTCCTGCGGCTTCACAGTTTGGTGAAGGTATATTATGAGAATCTTCGGCCGTAAAGGAAATGACTTTTTTGTTTAAAAGAGCGTCAACTTCTTCGCGGTGTGCGGCGGGGTGAATACAAGTAAATATAATTTGATTTTTGCGGAGCAAATCATATTCACTCGGTTCGATTTCTTTTACTTTTGCTACTAAGTCACATATATCATATATTTCTTTTGCTGAATTGGCAATAATTGCTCCGGATTTTTGGTAATCACTGTCTTCAAACCCTGAATTTTTTCCTGCGTTATGCTGTAAATACACAGTATGTCCGCTTTTTTTAAAAATATCAACTTGAACGGGAGTGGCGACGACGCGATTTTCACCTTCTTTGATTTCCTTTAATATTCCGATTTTCAAGGTTTTTTCATCCTTTCCTATATAAATATAAACAAAGCATAAGAACCGAATTGTCGGTTCTTATTTTAAAAATAACTATAGGTTTTTTAAAAGACTATGATTTGTGGTTATTGGTTATTTGAAATGTTGTTATTTTGGCTGTTTAAAAGTTCTTTCATTCTTTTAATTTTTTCTTGCAATTGTAATTTCGTTAATTCTCTCTGGAGACCAGCTATTTCCGAATTTTGTTCTTGTT
>CALDOU010000070.1 GCA_937912175.1 uncultured Clostridia bacterium | reverse complement strand
TTAAAATAAACTTTTTATTCTATCAAAAAAGGATTTCCTTTTTTGATAGTTTTTTTCTGTTAAACTTTTTTCAAAATCCGAAAGTGCTTTTTTCTGATTTTCACTTAAACTCCTTGGAACCTCAATATGAATTTTAACAAATTCATCACCTGTTCCATGACCGTGAAGCTTAGGTATACCCTTTCCTTTAAGCCTAAATATATCACCGTTTTGTGTTCCTTCGTGAATGTGGTATTGCACCTTACCATCAATAGTTGGAACAATTATATCTGAACCCAGCGCAGCTTGAGCATAAGTAATAGGAATTTCACACCAAACATCATAATCTTTACGTTCAAAAACCGGATGCTTTTCAACGTTGATATAAACATGTAAATCTCCTGCAGGTCCCCCATTTATACCCGCATCACCTCTACCGGAAACATTTAAAATTTGTTTACTGCTTACTCCGGCGGGAATATTTATTTCTATCTCTTTTCTTTCTCTTGCCTTACCTTTACCCGAACAATTTGGACATGGGTTATCTATAATTTTACCTTTTCCGCCACAAGAATCACATGTACGAGTAGTTTGCATAACCCCAAAAGGTGTTCTTTGATTTATTACTACATGACCGGAACCTCCACAAGTTCCGCAATTTTTCGGTTCGGTACCTTTCTTAGCTCCTGAACCGTTACAACTTTTGCAGTTTTCTATATGATTATATACAATTTTTTTGGCACAACCTTTTGCCGCTTCCAAAAACGATATATTAATCGTAACTTCAACGTCAGAGCCTTGGCGGGGAGCGTTGGAGTTACGCCTGGTTCTTCCTCCTCCAAATCCGCCAAAAAAGCTGCCGAATATATCCCCCAAATCAAAATCGTCTCCAAAAGGATTACCACCGTAATAACTGTATCCACCGGAGTGTCCACCGCCATAATTGGGGTCGGTTCCCGCATGACCAAATTGATCATAACGTGCTTTCTTTGTTTTATCGGAAAGTATATCATAAGCCTCATTAGCTTCTTTGAATTTTTGTTCCGCTTCTTTATCACCGGGGTTTAAATCCGGGTGATATTTTTTTGCCACTTTTCTGTAAGCTTTTTTTATTTCATCATCGGAAGCACCCTTTGTAACGCCCAGTACCTCATAATAATCTCTTTTTCCGGACAAATAATTTCACCTCTTAGTTTAAAAGATATCCCTCAGCCTCCACAAGAGGCAGAGGGAATTTTAAAAATTTATTATTGTTTATCGGAATCCACATCTTTATAATCGGCATTATAAACATTTTCCGAGTTGGTGTTTTCTGTATTTCCGGAAGCATTATCCGCACCGGGAGCTGCGCCTTGAGGAGCAGCTTTTTGATACAGCTTTGTAGAAACATCATACATTACTTTTTGGAGTTCTTCTTTTTCCTTTTTGATGTCTTCTAAATTACCATCTTTAATTTTTTCACGAAGAGAAGTTATTTTCGAATTAAGGCTATCTTTATCCGCGCTTTCAATTTTATCTTCACTGTCTTTAATAAGTTTTTCAACAGCATAGCAAAGGTTTTCCGCTTCATTTTTAGTATCGACTTCTTCACGGCGTTTTTTATCTTCCGCAGCATATTGCTCAGCGTCTTTAACCGCTTTTTCAATATCTTCTTTAGACATATTACCGCTGGAACTTATTGTTATATGTTGTTCTTTGTTCGTGCCCAAATCTTTGGCTGTTACATTAACAATACCATTTGCATCAATATCAAATGTTACTTCTATTTGCGGGACGCCGCGAGGAGCGGGAGCAATTCCGTCAAGACGGAATAATCCTAATTGTTTGTTATCTCTTGCGAATTCACGTTCACCTTGAAGTACGTTTACTTCTACTTGAGTTTGTCCATCCGCGGCAGTAGAGAAAACCTGGCTTTTCTTAGTTGGGATAGTAGTGTTACGGTCAATAATTTTTGTCATAACGCCACCCATGGTCTCGATACCTAACGAAAGCGGAGTAACATCCAACAACAATAATCCTTTAACGTCGCCGCCCAAAACACCGCCTTGGAGTGCAGCACCGATAGCAACACATTCATCAGGATTAATTCCCTTGAACGGATCTTTACCGATAAGTTTTTTTACAGCTTCTTGAACAGCCGGAATTCTGGAAGAACCGCCAACCATAAGAACTTTATCAATACCGGAAATTTCCAATCCTGAATCTTTAAGGGCCTGACGTACAGGTTCCATGGTTTTTTCCACAAGGTCAGCCGTCAGTTCATTAAATTTAGCTCTTGAAAGGGTTAAATCCAAATGTTTTGGTCCGGTTGCATCGGCAGTAATAAACGGAAGATTTATAGAAGCTGAAGTCATACCTGAAAGTTCTATTTTGGCTTTTTCAGCTGATTCTTTAAGACGTTGCATCGCCATTTTGTCAGACTTAAGGTCAACTCCTGTATCAGCTTTAAAAGATGAAACCATCCAATCAACTATTCTTTGGTCGAAATCATCGCCGCCCAAACGGTTATTACCCGCTGTAGCCAATACTTCTTGGACTCCATCTCCCATTTCTATTATAGAAACGTCAAATGTACCTCCGCCCAAGTCATAAACTAAAACTTTTTGGTCATTTTCTTTGTCAATTCCATAAGACAAAGCCGCTGCAGTAGGTTCATTAATAATACGTTTAACATTAAGTCCCGCAATTTTGCCGGCGTCTTTGGTTGCTTGTCTTTGTGCATCTGTAAAGTACGCAGGTACGGTGATAACTGCTTCGGTTACCTTTTCACCAAGATAACTTTCGGCATCTGCTTTCAATTTTTGAAGAATCATTGCGGAAATTTCTTGAGGAGTGTATGATTTTCCATCAACAGTAACCTTATAAGACGTTCCCATCTCTCTTTTAATTGAAATAATTGTTTTGTCGGGATTAGTAATAGCTTGACGTTTTGCAACTTGACCGACCATTCTTTCACCTGTTTTTGAAAAAGCAACAACAGACGGAGTCGTTCTTGCACCTTCCGCATTAGAAATTACTACCGGTTCTCCACCTTCAATAACCGATACGCATGAGTTTGTTGTGCCTAAATCAATACCTATAATCTTTGACATAATAAATTTCCTCCTAAATATATTAATAATTTATTTTAATTGTTTGGCTTGTTTTAATTTGTTACTTCAACCATTGCGTGTCTTATAATCCTGTCGTTCATTTTATATCCTTTTTGATAAACTCCGGAAATATAATTTTGCTTTTCTTCTTCACTTTCTTTGTGAGATATTGCATTATGAATATTCGGATCAAAATCATCGCCGATATTTCCGAAAGTTTCCACCTTAAGGTTTGTAAAGGCACTATCCAGCTGATTCTTTAAAAGCTTTATTCCTTTTTGGTATTTTTCACTTTCGCCTTTCAAAGACTTTAAAGCGGCATCCAAGCTATCCGCCAATGGCAAAATATTAAGTATCGTCATAGAAGAAGCATCTGCATAAACAGAGGCTTTTTCACGTTCCGAACGTTTTCTGAAATTATCATATTCAGCCGCAGTCCTTAAAAGTAAATTTTTGGTTTCCGTCAAATCTTTTTCCAGTTCTTTAACTTTTTCTTGAAGTGGATTATCTGAAGAACTATTTTCGGAAACATCACCTTCCGTTTTTTTGTCTTTTTTTATTTTCTCCTTTAAGCTCACTAAGAATATTCTCCTTTCTTGTAATTAAAACCTTAATCAATATATCCAAACTTTAATAGAACTAATAATTCTGAAGCATTTTTGCCAATAGCACTCCTATTACGGAAGCCACATAACGTACTTGAGAAGAAACTTTCCCATAATCCATTCGTGTTGGACCTATTACTCCGATAACGCCCGATTTTCCGGCAACATTATATTGCGAGGCAACAACACTTGCATTATGAAGTTCGTTATATCTATTCTCATCACCTATAATAAAATTCATTCCTCTGTCCACAGAATTAAACAAACTGATAATTTTATCTTTATTTTCCAAAAAATTAAATATATCCACCAGTGTTTCCGAACTCAAATTAGACATAGATAAAAGATTTTTTTGCCCCTGAATTTTAATTTGAGGCTCACAAGCTTCCTCGGCGGCTTTCATTAAAACATCAATTACAGGCATAAGTAACATCGTCAACTCATCATTGCCACCCACCAGAAAATCCATAAATTCCGGAGTAATGGATTTTAAAGGCTCACCGCAAAACTTTTCCTTTAGAATATTACTAATCATTTTAAGAACATCTGAATTTAAATCATATCCACATTTAAACAGTTTGTTTTTTATCATCCCACCGGAAGTCATAAGAACAATCATTGCGCTTTGTCTGCCTATTTGCACAAATTGAATGTCACGAACTCTGGATTCGGCGTTCGGCGGGGCAGTAATCACTACGACATAACCCGTAATTTCCGCCAAAACTTTTGCCGCAGTCTCAAGCAAACTTTCGGGATCAATCGAAGATACACTTAAAACACCATTTATAAAATTTTTTTCATCTTCAAATAGTGGTTTTTCAGACATTAATCTGTTAATGTATAATCTGTAGCCTTGATAAGAAGGAATTCTTCCGGCAGACACATGGGGTTGAAATAAATATCCAAATTCAGCCAAATTAGCCATTTCACTTCGTATAGTCGCCGAAGAAAAAGAAAGATCCAAATCTTCACATACAGATTTTGAACCTACCGGGTCTCCGGTTGATACATATCTTTCAACTATGGCAGCAAGTATTCTAAGTTTTCTGCTAATTGGCTCCAGAAAATTCACCTCGTTTTTATGAATTAGCACTCCATGACATCGAGTGCCAATAATTAAATTTTACCACTTATTTTTATAATGTCAACACTTATTTTAAAAATTATTTAAAAAGAAGGTTTTATCAAATGATTATTATGTCCGTAGATTTTGGCAAAGTTCGAACAGGCCTTGCTCTTTGCGATGAAAAAGAAATTTTATCTTTTCCGTTGGAAGTTATAGAAGAAAAAGATATGGAAGTTTTAGCCGAAAAAATAAAAGAAAACGCCAAAAAACACAAAGCAAAGTTAATCGTTTTGGGATTGCCCAAAAACATGGACGGTTCTTTAGGCGAAAGCGCACAAAGAGTTCAAAAGTTCGAGCAACTTTTAAATTCAAAAACAGATATCCCCACAATTTTATGGGACGAAAGAAGAACAACAGTCTCCGCTCATGAATTTTTAAATCAAACCAATACGCGTGGTAAAAAAAGAAAAAGTATAATTGATGCACTTTCGGCATCAATTATACTTGAAAGTTATTTGAATTATCGTTCTAACAACTAACGTAATAATTATTTCATTAAAAAAATCAATCTAAAGTTAAATTCAATCTTTTTCATGGCCCTTCTTTTCTTGGCTCATTTTTCGAACCGCGATAGTTATTGTGTTTAAGGTCCGCTGAACCGCATTAAAAGTTTCTTGCAACCGTGTTGAAACTTTATCTTTTACTTTAAAATTATCATGAACAAGCATTGATGCCTTACCTATCTTACCTTTTTCTAACCTTTTGTTTACTTCATCACACAGTTTTTCAAAATCACCATGAATTAAAGGGTTGTTAAAATATATACCGCAATTGTATTTCTTAAGAGAATTAAAAAGTTTTTTTGTATCTTCCAAAACATTTTTTATTTTATTTTCATCTATTTCTTCAGGAATATATTCGCTATATTTATATAGGTAAGTTCTAACAGCTACACCAATTCCTTCTGCATTTTTTCCCAAGTTCCCTATATCTTGCAATTTGTTGATATTTAGTTTAAATTTTTTAAAAAAGTCCGCTCCCTCAAGACACTGTTTACGTAAAGTTTTATTCCAGTTATCGCCGGGTAAAGTAATCGTTTTACCGGCGCTCTTAAGCAATTTTATTATACTATCAAAATCATCATCGGATATTGTAAAAAAAACATAATCATCCAAAGGCTTCACGCCTTCTATACTTTCACATATACATTCAAATATTTTTGATAATTCTTCAAATATAGTTTTCAATTTTTTACTTTTAGTTCCCCCTGGGACCATTTTAATTGCAGTTTTTAATGATTGCATATATATTTTGAATTGCGTAGGTTCTTTAAGCACATCATTATATCCAAACTTGCCCCTTCCGGCATCGGTTAAAATTTCTAAATTAATTTCCGGCAAATTTTTTCTTTTTAATAAACTCATATTAACAACAACCTTTACAATTTGGTTTTTGAAAATTATAATACATATTGTATTAAAAGTCAACAAGAAATATGTTTTTTTAAATTTTATTTACAAAAACAATTAACACATAATTTTGAATATAATAAAATAGCCCTCTTGAAAACAATCAAGAAGGCTATTGTTCATAAATAATTAAATTTTAATAATTATTCTCCGGTATATGGTAACAAAGCGAGATATCGAGCGCGTTTAATCGCCGTGGTAAGTTCACGTTGATGCCTTGCGCAAGTTCCGGTAACTCTGCGAGGAAGTATCTTCGCTCTTTCTGAAATATAACGTCTTAATTTTGTGGGATCTTTATAATCAATATTTTCTAAAGATTTATCAACACAAAAATTACAAACTTTTCTTCTCATTTTACGCATATTACGTTTTTCGTTTTTTTCTGCCACTTATTTCCCCTCTTTTCCTAATATAATTTTTATTTAAGAAACATTAAAACGGCAAATCGTCATCCGATTCTATGGTTTGAAAATCCTCATTATTACCGCTTGAATACGAGTTCAAGCCGCTAATGTCATTACTTTGAGCAGGAGCATCGCCAAACCCTGATTCAGAAATATTTTCCCTTTTGGATTCCGCAAATTGAGCATCTCTTGCAATAATTTCAAAAGCTTTACGATTATTTCCGTTTTTATCTTGATAAGTTCTTGTTTGAATTGAACCTTCGATAGCAATAAGCTGACCTTTTTGGAAATATTTACAAATAAACTCAGCTGTATTTCTCCAAGCGACAATATCGATAAAATCTGTTTGTCGTTCTTCTCCCGGCCTTGCAAACCTACGATTTACGGCAATAGAAAAAGAAGTTACCGCAACATCATTGGGAGTATGTCTAAGCTCGGGATCCGCTGTTAACCTACCGGTTAAAACTACCACATTCAACATTTTGAAATCACTCTCCTTAGGCGTCTTTTTTTACAATCATGGATCTTAAAACACCGTCGGTTATTTGGCTTATACGGTCAAGCTCTTTCGGAAATTCAGAATTGCTTACAAAATCAAACAAAACATATTCACCTTCGGGCTCTTTATTAATTAAATAAGCCAACTTTTTCTTTCCTAATTTATTTATGTTTACATTTTCCGCATTGGATTCAATTAATTCTTTAAACTTATTGATAAGTTCTTCTGTTTTTTCTCCAAGTTTTACGGAAACCACCAACATAAATTCATAAGAATGTTTTAATTCTGCCATCTCACGGCACCTCCTTTTGGACTTATGATCTTATTTTCA
>CALDOU010000069.1 GCA_937912175.1 uncultured Clostridia bacterium | reverse complement strand
TATCTATAAAATACCGGGGGGTAACGTCAAAACCGCAGTTACTGTTACAGGTTCAATAGAAAAAATCAAACTCAACGTCACTTTGAAAAAAGAAGCTGATGTTGACGGCGTGGACGAAAAGGCGACAATTTCTTATTTTCAAGACAAATACCCTATTTCGAATAATTTAACTGTTCTATATGGCGATTCTGTTTCTTTCCAGGTTCAATTAGAAGAAAAATATAATCAGTCTAAATTTAAAGTAGTAGTTTATGATTCCGACTCCCCCGAAACTTCGGAAACTCAAATTGTAGAATATCAAGGTTCCTATATTGTTAATGATATTACATCAAATAAAACAGTAGAGATAAAAGATGTAAGCATTAACTCTTATGTTTTAAATTTTGTTTATAGCGACGCCGCTCAATTCGTTATTAACGGAAAAGCTTTTTCGGGCACTAAATCTATCCCCTACAATTCAAATTTTGAATTTGAAGTAAAAGCTAAAGAAGGATATAAGTTAGATGATAACCTGGTAGTAAATTGTCAAAAAGTAAGCGGAGATAAAGCTTTATCAAAAAATGAAAGCGGAAACACCGCCGAGGGAGGAAAAATTTATAAATTTAAGCTTAATAATATTACGGAAGACTGTACGTTAATCATAGGTAACGTTGAAAGCATTAAATATAAAGTAATACTGGAAAAAGTAGACGGGGCAACTTATTTAAATGACCAAGGTGCTGTTATATCCGGTACACTCAACATTAAATACGGTAAAAATTTTGAATTCGGTATAAATGTTGATGACTCATATGACGATTCAAAATCGGGAATGTATATTATCGTAAATAATGGTCAAAGTAATGGATTAAGCGCTCAAAAACTGGCTTCGGGAAAATATATAATTCCAAATGTAACCCAAGATATAAGAATTAAAGTGGGAAATATAAGAAAAAACACTTATACCGTAACTCTCACTAAAACAGAGGGTATAGATTATTATAACTTTGACAACAGAGTGATTACCGGTGACAATAAAGTTGAACACAAAGGCTCTATTTCATTTAAAGTTTCACTCTACCCCGCATATTCGAATTCTTCCGCTAAAGTTATGTTAGGAAATGATACACTAACCCCCGATTCTTCCGGATATTATACAATATCCAATATTGATGAAAATAAAACAGTAACCGTTATAGGCGTCGAACAAAACGTGGAAGCAAATCTTGTAAACACAATTAATAACCTCCCCACCTCCATAGACAGCCTGGATGATGTTAATTCAATAATAGAAGCCACTAAAATATATAATTCTTTATCGGAAGATCAAAAATCTAAAGTCAGCAACTTAGATGCACTTCAAAACTTGCAAGAACAATCAAAAAGCAAATTACATTCCAATAACGACATAACCATTGACGGCGTAGACTGGTATGTAAAATTGGTTGCCGTACCTATTTCTTCGGACGTAAGCGCATGTGCTCGTATCTATAATAAACTCAACTCCGAATATATTTTATCACTTTATGATATTTATCTTTGGAATACGCTTACAGATACACGCTATAACCTTCCCGAAGGTGAATCTGTGGTTGTTACGGTTCCGGCGCCGGATTTGACTTATTTTGAAAGGCCCACCGGAATTCATGAACAATCGTCAGACGGAAAAATAAGCTATATGACTTTGAATTTTAACGGTAATAAGGTTTCTTTCGAAACGAGTTCTTTCAGCGCCATGGGAATAATCGCCAATCGTTCATCTACCCCGGGCAGATCTTCATTACTTGACGCAATGGATGCAAATGTACAAATGATAAAAGATTACGCGTTGGGTACTTCAAATAGCAAGTCTTCAGGTGGCAACAATTCCGGCAATACAGTATTTAATGACGATTCGGATGATGATAATATAGGAAATACCGAAGAAGGAAATATTAACGATAAATTTAAGAGCAAAAATAATATCGTAACCGCCCAAGGAAGTGCTCTAAGGTTGATTTTAATTCTGTTTATCTTACTTTTAATCGGATTGTCACTTTGGATAATTTATAAAAAAAGAAAAGAAAAAAAGGAAAAAACAGGCAAGTAAGATAATTGATAAAATCAACAATAAGTGATATAATTAAATAAATAAAGCAGAGAAGAGGAATTTGTTATTATCTCTCAAACCATAAAAACAATAAGAGCCAAAACAGGGTATACGCAAAAACAAGTGGCCGATCTTTTAGGTGTAGATCGGTCCACTTATTCTTATTATGAACTCGGAAAAATAAAGCCGGATATAAAAACAATTATGAAATTGGCTGATATATTCGGAGTACATTATACCGATATTTTGGAATCCGAAAAAAGTTTTCAATTTCACGATAGTCTAAATTCTAACTCTAAAAATTTTAATATAAATAATATTACTCCGTCGGAACAAAACATTTTAAAAAAAATAAGATCTCTTTCCAAAGACTCTCAAAACGATGTTGTAAATTTCATTAATAAAGAAATTAAAAAATCCGGTAAAAAATAAATATCCACCCGTAATTAGGTGGATATTTTTTATATAGTAAATTTATTACTTACAAAAATAATTAAAAAATCCCATCAATTTTACCATCGGTATCAATATCTATGTTTTCTGCCGCAGGGCATTTAGGTAATCCCGGCATTTTCATAATATTACCGGTAAGGGCAACGATAAACCCGGCGCCATTGGAAAGAGTTAAATCCCGAACAGTTATATTGAAATTTTTCGGATGTCCCAATCGTGAAGCATCATCTGAAAGAGAATATTGTGTTTTGGCAATACATACCGGCAAATGTTCTTTACCTATTTTTTTAATTTCCTGAATCGCTTTTTCCGCATCGGACGTATATGTTACATTTTCTGCACGATATATTTCTTTTGCTATTTTAAGTATTTTTTCTTTAATTGATAACTCCGATTGATAAAGCACCGAAAAATCAGATTTACTTTGACACGCACAGCAGACCTTTTCCGCTAAATCGGTTCCGCCTTCTCCCCCATGCGCAAATATTTTAGAAACCGTAAATTCACAATTTTTTTTCAAACAATATTCTCTTACAACTTCAATTTCTTTTTCAGTATCAGATTCAAAATGATTAAGTGTAACTATCACGGGCACATTATATTTTTTCATATTTTCAATATGAACGCCCAAATTCTTTATCCCGCATTTTAAAGCGGATATATTTTCAAACTTTAGATTTTCTTGTTTTTCCCCACCATTATATTTCAAGGCTCTTATTGTAGCCACAAGCACAATGCAAGAAGGTTTTAAATCCCCTACACGACATTTTATATCCAAAAATTTCTCAGCTCCCAAATCCGCACCAAACCCTGCTTCCGTAATACAGTAATCTCCTAATTTAAGTGCCAATTTAGTGGCTCTTAATGAATTACAGCCATGAGCTATGTTTGCAAAAGGTCCCCCATGCATAATTATGGGAGTATTTTCTGTGGATTGTACTAAATTCGGCTTAATGGCATCCTTTAAAAGCACGGTCATGGCTCCATGAACACTAATATCTTTGGCATATATAGGCGCACCGTCATAATCATAAGCGACCAAAATATCCCCTAATCTTTGTTTAAGGTCTTTAATATCAGTACATAAGCATAATATTGCCATAATTTCAGTCGCTACTGTAATTATAAATCCGTCCTCTCTCGGTACGCCGTTTATTTTGCCGCCAAGACCTATAATAATATTTCTAAGAGCACGGTCATTCATATCCATACAACGTTTAATTAATATTCTTCGGGGATCAATATTTAACTTGTTACCTTGTTGCAAATGATTATCAAGTGCTGCACATAAAAGATTATTTGCAGCTGTTATCGCATGCATATCTCCGGTAAAATGCAAATTAATATCTTCCATCGGTAAAACCTGAGAATATCCACCGCCGGTTGCTCCGCCTTTTATTCCAAACACCGGACCTAACGACGGTTCCCTAAGTGCAACCACAGCATTTTTTCCTATTTTTTTCATTGCTTGACCAAGCCCTATGGTAACAGTAGTTTTTCCTTCCCCGGCGGGTGTTGGATTAATAGCGGTAACGAGTACAAGTTTACCGTTATTTTCGGAAGATAAGCGCTTAAAAATTTTATCGCTTATTTTTGCCTTATAATTTCCGTAAAGTTCAATTTCATCTTCTTGAATTTTTAAATCCTCAGCCACTTTAGTTATTGGTTTCAATTTAATTTGATTTGCTATTTGGATATCTGAAAGCATATTCTAAATTTTCCTCCTAAATAATCATTGTTTCTTAAAGAAAGGATATCATAATAATAAATTAATTAAAAGATTATAAAATTAATTTTATCAATTCAAAAAATATTTAATGTACAAAAAAGTTGATTTTTTTTTAAAAAAATGATAACATCTTAATCAAAAGTTTTATGATTAAAAGGGGGAAAAGAGATATGCAACAATACAAAAAAATAGTACGTTGTTTTTTTGCGGCAGGAACTCTATTCTTTTCTCTTAACTTAAACAATGCAAATACTTATAACCAAAATTTGAATTTCAGTAAATTTGATTGTAAAACATTTTTTCCCAAAAATCCTTATAAAGTTACAAGCCCGCAAACAAATCAAAGTATAAATCCAAGCAATGTTAATTGGACATCTTGTTTAAACGACAATTTAAAAATTTGTGAAATTTTAATTCCGGGAGCTCATGATTGCGGTTCATACTCCATGTCCCCAAAAATCAATACCGATATAATAGGAAAAGCAGCTCAAACACAAGATGTAAATGTATACGACCAATTAAAGTTGGGAATACGGTCTTTGGATTTACGATCAAGAATGTTTAATAAAAAGTCGGTTATAAATCACGGGCCTGTAATGGGCTGTGAAACTTTGGAGGTTTTAGACGACATATTAAAATTTTCCACTGAACATCCTTCTGAAATAATAGGAATCAGCATGATTCAGTGCACCAAAGAATCTATGAATTATCTGATAAAGACAGATACCATGAAAAAAATAACAGAAAAAAGTCTTACCAAAAGTCAATGTAAAGAACTTAATAAACCATTGGGGCAAATTACATTAGGAAATTTAAGAAAAAACAAAGTCAATTTTATAATACTTTCGGATTATGAAAAAGATTGTTTTCACAGCAGTTCCGAATTGCAAAACATTTTCAACCCCATAACTCGCAATTCCTATACCCCTGTAATGGTAAATGAAGAAATTAATAACCTTAAAAATTTTTCTTCCGATAAATTAAGAAATATCAGCCCGCTTAAAACAGCAAACACAAAAGACTTCTTTTTAAACCAAGCTTCTCCAATGGATAGCGAATATCAATATTCAAACATAAGGAACGCTTTACTTTCAGAAAGTGATATTTTTAAAGAAAAAGCAAATATCGTATCTTTGGATGCAGTCTATCACAACAGAGAATTTATAAATTTTCTTATAGACCTAAATTTTATTCGAAGTTTTAAACAGTAACTCGATTTCAAAAAAGTTAGGATGATTTTTATGATATTTTATAAGATAGAAGAAAGTTTATCTCCGTGTGATTTCGATGAAAATTATAACGGTGAAATAGTTTGTATAATATCCTCTAAAGAACTTAAAGAAAAATTAAAGCGCAAGGAAATATCGGAAATAAATGTTCCAAACTATAAAACCGCTCAATGTTGTCAATGCAAGGTCCACCCCAACGCTCTTTCCGCATGCTTTTCAATTATAAGTAAAGATAAAAAAATGGAAAGAAAAAATTTTGGCTTTATATTAACCCAAAAACAACTTATGTTTATTGACAGCGGAGAAACAGTAAGTACTTATATCAAAAGAATGAAAAAAAATAAATTTCACGGAAAAATAAATATCGGAAGATTTATATATGATTTTCTGGAAACAATTATTGATTCGGATTTAAGATACTTGGAAGAAATAGGAGATCGATTGGTAAAATTGGAATCTGCGGTAATTAAAGGATTATTCAAAGAATTCAACCACATGATGCTTTATTTAAAAAAAGAAGTTTTACTTTTTAGCAGATATTATATGCAACTGATAGATTTCGGTGAAGAATTGCAAGAAAATGAAAATGGCTTTTTTTCCGAAACGGATATTAAATTTTTTGAACAATTTACTCGTCGTGCAACTCAATTGCATGATGAAGCGCAGTTTTTGAGGGAGGTTTCCAATCAATTGCGCGACGTTTATCATTCTCAGATTGACCTTAAACAAAGTAAAACAATGAACGTTCTGACTGTAGTTACAACAATTTTCACTCCGCTTTCTATTGGAACCGCTTGGTTTGGCATGAATTTTAAATATATGCCGGAATTAAATTCCGAATATGGATATTGGATTTTTATAATTATTAATATGGTTATTTTATGCTGCAGTTGGTGGTACCTTAGAAAAAAACAATTTTTATAAAACAGTATATAAAATACAAATAATATTAAAAATATAAATATATAATGAAGGGTAGGATTTAACATGGATTGGAAAAACGGAATAGTATCATTTTTAAAATCTCCAAAAT
Source organism: uncultured Clostridia bacterium (assembly GCA_937912175.1). Lineage (GTDB taxonomy): Bacteria > Bacillota > Clostridia > Oscillospirales > Acutalibacteraceae > UMGS1491. The sequence continues at coordinate 298 of CALDOU010000069.1, read as the reverse complement.
TATTAATAGGTGCTAACAAAGTACTTGGAAAAATTAAAGACTCAAAAAAGAAAGAACAATGCGAAAAAGAAATCTTAGAAACTTTAAAAAACGCTGAACTTAATTTAAAAAATATGCTTGAATATGCAAAAACGGTAGAAACGGTATTTGAAACATTAAAAAGCGAAAAGTGCGTTCCAGCTTTTTTAAATGATTTTAAAAGATTTTTACATGGCGGTGAACGCAGTGCAAAAAACCTTGACTATACAAAATACGTCAAAAGTTTTAATGGATCGCGAATTTTGAATCAAGTAATGGC
>CALDOU010000068.1 GCA_937912175.1 uncultured Clostridia bacterium | reverse complement strand
TGGGATGTGGATGGCTTAATCCGGGCAATGATTTAGCAAAAATTTTATTAAATTCTGGAGGTACGGAAAAAAAGATGACCGGTAATGTTAACTCTTCAAACGGATTGTGGGTAAGAGAGTTTCCAAGTACTTCCGCAAAAAGATTTTATGCTTTGCCTAATAATACTTCCGTGGAAATTTTAAATCCTGTTAAAGAAAACGGGAATTGGTATAAAGTTAGAACTCCTAACGGAATAATAGGCTATTGCTATGCTGAGTTTTTGAAAATCAGTTACATCGGTGGCGGTGAAAAAAATCTCGATTTGATAAATCGGTCTAATTTTATAAATGAATTTTCCGCTTATCATCATGCATGCAAAAAATGTATTAAAGAACTTATTACACGAAGATTTGATGAGTTGAATATATTTTTCAAAGGAATATATAAAAGAAATTATAATATAAATTCATCAAATGTGCCTTATCCAATTCCTCGATGTGCAAGGTATTTATTTTAATAAATTTAAATCCCAAATGTCGTACTAATATAAATTTAGTCGTACATTTGGGATTTCTATTAATCTTACAAAGTTAATATTAAATCGTAATTTTCTCCGTCTTTATTTTTCACCGGTACTAAAGTAGCTAACACGGAGGGAACGTGAGGTTATTTATAGCATATACTATACATGTCATTACGTAATTACTGTTATATTTTAATGCACCGTGGGTTTTGCAATTCGTACTAAATGTGTTACTAGAGCCGGGTCTAAATCCAATAATACTCCCTCTAAAAGTCCCATTTCATCTCTGTTTTTACAAAAACAAAAAATACTTGTATTCTTTTTTCATAAGGTAAAGCCATCAATAGTTGATACATTTCAGTACGCCATTCTTCAGTTGATATTTCACTATCAAGCGCGAGAGCTCTTATATCGCGCGTAGGATATTCACCGAATTTTTGAAATAAAGCGGGCTACTATTTGGTCTTCGTTTACGACGGCGGAAACCATTTATATTTCAATAATGAAATCTGCATGCAAAAATCTCCTTAATTCCACATGCAGATTAAAAAATTAATTATTGATATATTTTTGTTTGGCCTTTTCTAAAGTTTCTTTATCTATTTGCGGGGTGTTTATCCATCCGTTTTCTTTCATGACGTTTGATATTTCGCACTGAATAGTCAAAGAGCTGTTTAATACATCTTTAAACATTTTATGAATATTGGCGTTTGAAGCTTCCATAGCTCCATGGAGCAGCAAATCGCAAGAGCCTCTTTCTAAAAGAAGTAAATCTCGCATTAAGGTTTTATCGCTCATTTTTCAGA
>CALDOU010000067.1 GCA_937912175.1 uncultured Clostridia bacterium | reverse complement strand
AGCCGGACAGTGTTTTTACATTGTCCGGTTTCACAATTCTAAAATTTTTTTCATAAACTATCAAAAAATATATAAAAGAGGAATTGATTTGAAAATAACTATAATGCCACTGCATAAATCACCTGTCGGTTCAGAAGTAAAAGTGCTGTCTTTAAGATTTAACGAAAAAAGCCGAAGAAGAATTTTTGATCTTGGTATAATTCCGTCAACAAAAATCAAAGTCTTGCAAAAAAGTCCGTGCGGTAACCCCATTGCATATTCCATAAGAGGCACGGTTATAGCTTTACGCAATGAAGACGCCGAAAAAATAATAGTTGAATCTATCTGATTTTAAACCATAAAAAATGGAGTTGACTTTACCTTGAGCCTTACCAAACACACTAAAGCAAAAGTAAAAAATTCAAAAAATTCATTTTTAACAAAAAAATCAGACCAACAAAAAATAATTGCCATAGCGGGAAACCCAAACGTAGGAAAAAGCACTGTGTTTAATGCTATTACCGGACTCCGACAACACACGGGAAATTGGCCGGGAAAAACGGTTTCATGTACTTACGGTACATTTAAACACGATAATTCTGAATTTGTATTGGTCGATATTCCCGGAACATATTCGCTTCTCTCCCACTCTCAAGAAGAAGAAATAGCACGGGATTTTATATGTTTTGAAAATCCGGACACAGTAATAATCACGGTTGACGCAACTTGTCTTGAGCGAAATCTTAATTTGGCACTTCAGATTTTGGAATTAACAAACAAAGCGGTTATATGTTTGAATTTAATTGATGAGGCAAAAAAGAAAAAAATAAATATAGATACGGATGAACTATCATTACAACTCGGCGTTCCCGTAATAGCAACTAACGCAAGATCCAAAAAAGGAATTCAAAATCTTATAGAAACAGCCGCCAGTGTTTCTTTGAACCAAACAAAAGTTTTTAAAATCAAAACCGATTACGGCGAAACGCTGGAATCTTCTGTTAATAAAATAGAAAAAAGCATAAAAAGCACTTTTAATTTAAAAATAGATTCCAGGTGGCTAAGCTTAAGACTTTTGGAAAACAACCGCTCTTTTAACAAATCTTTCAGAAATTATTTAAAAAAACAAAACAAACCATATAACAAAGAAAAAGTCGAAAAGTTTTTTTCTATACTCTCAAAAGAAAAAGAAAAATTAAAAGAAGAAAACTTAACTCCAAAATCAATCAGTGACAAAATAGTAAAATCACTTATTCAAAGATCTGAAAAAATATATAATTTATGCGTTAAAACAGAAAATCGAAATTATGATAACTCCGATAGAATAATTGATAAAATACTAACCTCTAAATTAACGGGATTTCCGATAATGATTCTTTTACTTTTAGGAATATTTTGGATAACGATAAGCGGAGCGAACTATCCTTCGGAACTAATTTCATCGGGATTATTTTGGCTTCAGGACAAAATAATGGAACTTATGATAAACACAGGCTCTCCACCCTGGCTTTACGGAATACTTGTTTCCGGAATTTATCGAACTTTAGCGTGGGTTGTTTCTGTAATGCTCCCCCCTATGGCTATATTTTTTCCGTTATTTACAATACTTGAAGATATAGGATACTTACCAAGAGTCGCTTTTAATTTAGACCATATATTTAAAAAATCCGGTGCTCACGGTAAGCAAGCACTAACTATGTGCATGGGCTTCGGGTGTAATGCTTGCGGAGTTATAGGATGCAGGATAATAGATTCTCCACGGGAAAAAATGATTGCGCTTTTAACAAATAATTTCGTGCCTTGTAACGGCAGATTTCCGTTACTTATTTCAATTATTTCCATGTTTTTCATAAATCAAGCATTTATATTCGGAGCATCATTTCTAAAAGCCGCTATTCTAACCGGAACAATAATAATCGGAATATTATTCACATTTTTTATATCTAAAATACTTTCAAAAACCATATTAAAAGGTTTGCCATCATCATTTATTTTGGAACTGCCGCCGTACCGAAAACCTCAAATAGGAAAAATATTAATCCGTTCCGTATTTGACCGCACAATATTTGTTTTGGGAAGAGCTATCGCGGTTGCTGCGCCGGCGGGAATGATAATATGGCTAATGGCAAATATAAAATTAAATAATATAAGCGTTTTAATGCACTGTTCGTCTTTTTTAGACCCATTTGCAAAACTATTGGGTATGGACGGAATGATACTTTTAGCGTTTATATTGGGATTTCCCGCCAACGAAATAGTTTTTCCTATTATTATAATGGGATATATGTGTACAGAAAGCATAATTCAACTAGAAACCCCCATGCAACTGTATAATCTTTTAACGGCACATGGTTGGAATTACATAACCGCAATATCAATAATGCTTTTTTCTTTAATGCATTTTCCTTGCGGAACTACATGTTGGACCATAAAAAAAGAAACCGGAAACTTAAAATGGACGATTTTAGCATTTATCGTACCCACTGTAACCGGAATTACAATGTGCTTCACAGTTTCAAATATTTTAAAACTTATTTCCAAAGTATAAAAAAATTTAATTCAAACAAGATAAACTTTTATAAAAATTTAAAGATTTAAAATCAAATCCGATATGTGCAAAAATATACTTTTCACAAATATCACACAAATCCGATTGTATCTCTTCGGAAATTTTAAAGCAGAATAAATTTTCCATTTTAGAATAAATTATATGCCTAAGTGCCGACAAAACCCCATGAGAAATAAGGCGAACATTATAGTCACTTCTGCGTTCATATGTCAAGTAGCAACTTTTGCAAATTAAAATTCCGTTTTCCACCACAAAATATATTTCATTCGGTTCATAGTCGCCACACTTAACACATCCGACTAAATTAGGCATATATCCACAAAGAGAACAACCTCTTAATTCAAAAATTGCTTTCAAAACCGATATATTCATTTTCTTATTTGCAAGATAAAAAAGGGTATTCAACAAAAGCCTTAACAATTCTTGAGAATTACTTTCATCGGGTGACCAAAAAACACAAAGTTCACAAAAATACTGTGTTAAAGCAAGACTGCTTAAATCTTCTCTGATATTCCAAAAGAGTTCTATAATTTCCAAACTGTCAACAATATATCCGTTTTTCCTCACATAAAGACAAAAGTCACAATAAGCAAACGGCTGAGCTATGGAAGAACCTGAATTTTTTAAAACTTTTCCGCGTTTAACAATAGCAGAAATTATACCATGTTTTTCAGTAAATATTTTTATAACCTTATCTTTTTCTCCCAAGTCTGATTCGCGGATTATTATCCCCTTCACACGTATTTTCATAACGTACTCCAAAATCATTTGTAGGCTTATTATTACTAATCAAAAAATCTTCAGTAGACTTATATTGCAAATAATCTGATATTTTTCCGGTTTTTTCAAACTTTTCCCAAGCAAGCTTGTTATTCATAATAACCACCCCTATCAAATCATTTATGTTTATAATAAACAAAATATATAATATGATTCGAAGTTATTATACAATAAACAAACCTAATTTTGCAACTAAATTTTGTTAGGCATTTTTCTTAGAATAAAAATCATATTTAAAACTAATTGATTGTTGAATTATATCCCAAACTATTAAGTAAAAAATCTTTGTTTCTCCAGTTTTCTTTAACTTTAACCCAAATTTGAAGATTTATTTTTCTATCCAAAATTTCTTCCAATTCCAAACGTGATGCACTACCTATTTTTTTCAACATTTGACCGTTTTTACCTATAATAATTCCTTTGTGATTCTCTTTTTCACAAAAAACAGTAACACAAATGTCGGTAATATTATTTTGGCGAGTATAAAATTTTTCCACGACAACCGCAGTGCCATGAGGTAACTCTTTATCTAAAAACCTCAATAGTTTTTCTCTTATAATTTCACTCACCAACATTCTTTCGGTTTGGTCGGTAACATCATCTTCCGAAAAGAAAAAAACCGAAGGTTTGGAAAATTTTAAAAGTTCATTTAGCAATTCTTGTCTTCCGTCCCCCGATTTTGCAGACACAGGCACTATTTCGGCATAATCAAAAAGCTCGCTGTACTCCTTAATTTTTTTGATTAATAAAGTTTTATCGGAAAGAAGGTCTATTTTATTTATAACTAAAATTATGGGAATGTTTAATTTTTTAAATTTTTCAATAAATTTAATATCGCCCTCATTAATCTTTTTCCCGGATTCCACAACATGAATACAAATCTCAGCACCGGAAAATGAACTGTTTATTTCCGAAATCATATAATCGCCTAATTTAGTTTGAGGTCTATGCAACCCAGGGGTATCAATAAATACCAGCTGCGTATCGCCGGCGGTAAAAATTCCCGTGATTTTATTTCTTGTGGTTTGGGGCTTTGATGAAACGATAGAAACCTTTGAATTGATTAACATATTCATTAAAGAAGATTTTCCTACATTTGGCTTACCCACAATGGACACAAAAAGCGATTTAGTATTCAATTTATTTTCCAATTAAATTTACCTTTCGATTTTATATATTTTTATTTTGACTATTTTTACTTTTTATAATTTTTATGATTTGGCGTACCTTATTTTTCATTTCCGTAGGTCCCCAAAAAATATAGAAATATCCGAATATAGCTAACACACTCAAAAAAAGCAATGCAAACGGATGTGCTATAAAGAAAAAAAACATATTAATATAAGCGTTTATATCATGAAATAAAAAAATTCCTACTATAACTGAAGTTACGGCTGATACCAACACTGCACCCGCGGCAATGTCTTTTACCGCCTTGGCAATAGCGTTATATTCCCGGGAACACACATCAACAACGCCCTCAATAGCGGTATTTATCATTTCACAAACCAAAACAAACGCAATAGTAAGAAACAGTACGGCATATTTTTCTGCATTCAAATTAAAAAAAAGAGAAAATATTAGTACAGCAACAGAAGCGACACTATGAATTCTCATATGTCGCTCATTTTTTAATGTATAAATTATTCCGTCAATTGCATTTTTAAAACTTTTAAATATTTTCATAACAGTTATATCAGCTTACATAAGAAACTGCGTTTGAAAATCCCAATAAATCAAGAACTTTTTCTTCTTTTTCTTTCATACGCATTTTCTCAATGCCGCCTTTTTCATGATCATAACCCAACAGATGAAGCAAGCCGTGAGCGGTTAAAGCGGCCATTTCACGTCTCATAGTATGTCCGTAAACTGCGCATTGTTCTTCAACTTTTTCCATTGAAATTACAATATCACCTAAAATTTGGGCATTGGTTTCAGGATCTTTTTCATATACACCGTCTTTGCCCATCGGGAAAGATAACACATCGGTTGGGACATCCTTGTTTCTATATTGTTTATTTAAACTTTGTATGTAAGAATTATCAACAAGTGTTACGCTCACTTCTGCTGAGCCTGAAAATTGTTCAAGTTTAAGAACAGCATTGCAACATCTTCTTATAAGCATGCGAATACCTGTAGGTATCTTTACTTCCTTTTGCCTATTTACTATTATTACTCTTGTTTTGTCTACGACCATAAATTCCATCCTTCCTAAAAATAAGACCACTATAAATTAAATAAATATTACATTTGGCATAACTTGATTTTAAAAAACCATGATACAATTATTGAAAATTAATGTGAAAAAAATCGTCAATTGAAAAACATATCATTCTTCGGAATTTTAACTATAAAATATGCTTTCCAACCTTTCATTTTGTTCAATAAATTCAAAATGTATAATTAATACCTAAACATTTATAAAACATTCTACAAATACTAATTATAAGATATTTTTAATCTTATGTCAAATGTTTTTAAGTCAAAAACTATAGTCAATTTAAACATAAATTTAGGATATTTTTACCAATTTAATTTTTATTCAAAAGAAATTGCTTTCTTCTCCCCTATATTTTTAACACAGTCATACGTTACTTTCACGACATATTCTTCTTTTTCCTCTTTTTCTTCCACCTCTTTTTTTAATATCTCGGCGGTTTTCAATTCTTCTTCTTCTTTTTGTTCTACTAAACTTAAGGCTTGTTCACGAGCTTCTTCGCCGCTTAGTAAAAACTCACCGCATTCTTGTTCATAAAAACTCTCTTTATAAATTCTAACAGGCAAATTAACTCCAAATATATTTAGCACATTGGAAGAAATCTCTCTCCTAAAATTATCATCAACTTTTTTTCCATACCCCCAAGGTATTTCCATACCGGCAATTTTTATTCTATATTTATTTATTATTTTACCCGTATCCCGAGCCTCTATATTACTTAGCTTTATTTTTTGGACAATAATATGCTTTGTTCGAGCAAAAACATTACCTTGTGCACCCAAAAAATCACTTTTTGCATCTGCGGTTTCATTAACTCCGCTTATTAATAACTGCCCTTTTCTTACTATGTCTCCGGAATTTACCACGGGAGTCCCGATAAAAGTTTCCAATCTTTCAATTTGGCCATCTTCATTAGCCACTATATTACAGGGTTCACCGATTTTAAAAATTTCAGGCTTGGATATTTTTTCTTTCACTTCTATATTAACGGTACTACCCGTTATATTCATCGACATCCATGAAATATTTTCGAGTTTTGACATTGCCGCTTGTTCTACTATGGGAAAATTTATGCGTTTTTTTAAAGAACCCGAAAAAACACCTAATTCCTCCGCGGTTTTTAAGATTTCCGAAGCGGGTATGGTTTCATTACCACTAACCTGAACATCCCAAACATAAAAAGAAAGAAAACAAATTATTAAAATAAATAACACAAAACCAACAATTAACCCAAGCCTTTTTCTATATTTAAAAATTATAAAAGGCAAACCATTTTTTTGAATTAACCTGACTTTAGAATTGGATTTTTTTCCAAATCCATGCAAAAACTTATACTCTGAAGCTAAAATTTTTCCGTTTAATGTGCCGTTTGCTTTTTTTAAGTTCCACACGTTAAAACCATTTTTGGAAAGCAAATTAATAAACTTTTCCAAATACCCTCCTTGAACTTTAAACGACACATACCCCATAATCCATCTTAAAATTTTTAAAATAATCAAAATCACCTCCGTACACTATCCAAAAATATTATTTTCAATCATTATCTAACGTGTTGTGCTCTATGTATTAAATTCTATGGATGTAATAAACCCCTCTATTACCAAAGAATCATAATTCATACACTTTATCTCTAAATTTCTTCCAAAAAAAATAACAGTCATTTTTTTTACTTTTACTTTAATCATATTTTCATCGTACTCTTCAATGCTTTTGCAACCTTCTAAAATTACTTCTCGATTGCTTTTCATTTCCAGATGTACAGAACTAAGCATATTGTAAATCGACAATTTATTAAGGTTAAAATTATTAATCACATTTAAACGTTTTTTATCTTTTTGACTTTTAAAAAGGCTCAAAACTAAAACGCCTCCTCCTTACCTTTAAATTAATATGCAATATTACAAATAATAATCACTTTTAAATAAACATATCTTAATGTAGAGGGTGAGTCTTATGGAAAAAATAAAATCAATAAATAAAGATAACATCTTTTCATATTCAAAAAAATTATTAATAAAAGTGCTTTTCGCCGTTTCGTGCTATATTTTGCTGTCCTATTCTTCAATAACTCAACAAGGAATAAAAGACGGAATTTACAATTGCGTTAACATACTTGTACCATCGTTATTTCCGTTTATGGTTTTATCGTCTTTTGCGGTAAATTCCAATATTTTCAAAAAGGCCGGTAAAATAACTTCTTTTATCACTCGAAAACTTTTTTACCTTCCGGAATACACCGCTCCGATAATAATTTTGAGTTTAATCGGGGGATACCCGGTGGGAGCAAAAGGAGTTAAAACTCTTTATGACAACAAGCAAATCAATTCCGAACAGTTGAATCGAATGATGTGTTTTTGCGTAAATTCGGGGCCTGCATTTATAATAAGCGTAGTAGGAAGCATTTTATTAAAAAATTTGTTTACCGGTACTATTATATTTTTTATCCAAATACTTTTAAGTTTGTTCATAGGTATATTTTTAGGTATAAAATCCAAAATAAACCATCAACCGCTTTTTATAAATGAAAAAGAAAGCCCCTCAAACTCTGATTTAGCGGAAAACTTAGTCAAATCAATCTCTTCAGCCGCTAAATCACTTTTGGAAATTTGTGCATTGGTAGTAATATTTTCGGTACTGATAAACGTATTACAAAATTTAAGTAATTTTAAATTATTTTCTTATTATTTTTTCAATAAAAAAGAATGCTCGATTATTACAGACGCCATAATTTATTTACTTGAAATAACTTCCGGGTGTATATACGCCGTAAACCGTAAAGTACCGCATGCACTTTTGGCGTTTATAATAGGACACGGAGGCATTTGTGCCCATTTACAAATAATATCTATACTAAAAAATTCCAATTTTAAATATTCAAAATTTTGTTTTTGGAGATTTATAAATGCAATATTATCATACGTTTTATTTTACGCACTATACAATATTTTGGAAATCAAGATCCCGGCAATATCCATAACAACCCCACAATTCACGGTGATTTCCAACAGTTGCACCGCTCCCGGGAGCATAGCTTTGATATTACTATGTATTTACTTTATCTTTTCAAACGATGCCAAGATAAACAGATTTTTTACAAAATAATTTTTAAACATATCAGGTCAAAAGAAAACCCACAAAAAAAGGAAATCATTTTCCTCTTCTGCAGGTTTTATTATTCAACAAATAATTATTTGTACAATCAGTTTATTCAAATTTTATTTTTTTCATCAACAAAAACTTCAACAATAGCGGTTTTATAATTTCAAATTTCCAATTAAATTAATAATAAACATTGACCTTTTTACGTCCAAATTTTAAACAATCGGCACGTGAATTCATATAAATATCAACTACCGCGCTGCCATTTCTAAGGGCTCCCCCGGTATCTTGAGCTATTCCGGAAAAAATTGTTTTTCCGTCAAGCGTTTTAACCGTTACACGTTTACCATAAGGAATTTTTTTAGGATTTACAGCAACTGTAACCCCTTGAGTAGGAACCGCTCCGGTGGCCGTTCTCGCGCCCGCTGAAGCCGTATAAGCAGTGGCTGAACCCGAAATAACATTCATGCCGTTAATTTTTGAAGGTTCGGAACAATTTGATTTCTTGGGCTCCTCTTTTTTGGTGCCCTCTAAAACTATTCTGTCCACAGGTTCCGAAATTACAGAAGAACTTATTTCCTCAGAGCTTATAACCTCTCCGTCTTTCAAAACCTCTTTTAATGTAACTTCACGTTGACCGTTTTTTCCTTCACGTGTAATATTTTTTTCGCTATTATTCATTAATTCTGATTTTTTAACCAAAGTTTTAAAAGGAATTTCTTCGATAGTAGTAGTTTCACGATATATTATACGGTTAATTACTATATCCATTCCTTCGTAAACATTTGAAAATACATCCACATTAATCACGTCTTCAGAAGAAAATGCAACATTCAAATATTCCAAGACCTTATTCACGGTAAAATTTGGTACACAAACTTCTTTTGATTCCCCGTCGGCCGTTATTTTAATTTTAACTTTTTCGCTTATAAATATATCCATACCGGAAACTAAATCCTGATCTTCGGGTAAATTACATATATCGTTATCCGTTACCTCGAAACCTGATTTTGCAATAGCATCTTTGACTTTTCCATCAGCTATTTTTACACAAACTTTTTCATTATCCTTAGATACATAAACATCAAAAGCTCTTTTTACATTAAGTTTTAAAGTTCCGTCAATCTCATCATGCCTGTCAACAATATCATCAGCCGAAACTGTAACTCCCGCTTGATCCAAAATTTTATCAGTATCATTATTAAGCGTTATTGTGGTAATTACTTTATTGTCAACATCAATGTCCACTTTTCTGCTAAAAGCACCAACAGAAAAAACAGAAGCGGTACACACAACACCCATCATAACCAGCGAAACTGTTTTTTTCAGTTGCTTGCTCAACTTAATGTTCATAATATACCTCCGATTTAATTAAATCACACCATATTTTACAAACGTAATTGTTCTTTTAAAAGTTGTAATTTATTCTTATCCAAGTAAATTTTCCATTACTCAACATGATATTAAACACTTTGTTATTTGTCAAAGATTTTCAAAAACATTTTTTGTTAAAAATATCCCAACGCTTAAATTTAACAGCATAAAAATACATAAAAAAATCCACCTAATTCTTTTTTATATGTATAAATTAAACACCGCTTCATGATTTTTTATAAAGTTGTTTGTGAAAAAAGCCGAAATCAAATAATTACATTTTGGTTACAAAAAATTACGCCAAATAAACTGATTTTTTCCTCTCCTTTGAGGGCTGCCGCAATATTATCTTATTTTTTATCAAAATATTGTTTTTCGGAATATAATAATATAATTTGATTTTTGTTTTTATTACCATTTAAAACTTTAACGGAGGCTTACATATGAACAAAAGCTTAAATACCACCACACTTACTTTTGAATATGGTTCCAATTCAGGGTATGCCATATCCAATACCATTACCACATCTTTAAAAGAATCCATGGAAATTTCCAAAACTTCTTTGGGAACAAATTACTATTTAAATGAAAACATCACTTTCTTAATCTCACTTTCAAATAACAGTAACTCAAAAATCAATGATTTAATTATAATTGATGATTTAGGTTCATATTATCCCAATAAAACCGAAAAAAATTTAAAAACCACACCGCTCACTTATACCGGACCCTCTTTTCTATATATAAACGGAAAATTTAATTCGGAAATAACTCCTAAAACAAATTCGAACAATATAACATTTAATATTTCTTCCATCCCCGACAAATCCCATGCTCTTATAATTTATAAAACAACCGTAAACGATTATGCACCCTTAAAAGCCCGGTCTCAAATTAAAAGCACAGCAAAACTTACTATCTCCAACCGCTCAGATATTTTTGAAAGCTCAAATATTATAACGGTTTCCGAAAAAGCCGACGTTAAAATCATCAAAAATTTAATTCCTTCGACTTTTTCTTACGGGGATGACGTAACTTACGATATTACATTATATAACTACGGAAATTCAAAAGCGGAAAACATAATATTGGAAGACAACTTTCAACCCAGCCCTATGATAACAAATGTAAAAATAAATCATAAAGAAATATCTTTTACCGACTATTCTTACATCAACGGGCTTTTCACCCTTCCAAATTACAACTCACATCTTGTTATATCTATTCCGCCTGCCCAATTTATAGAAAATACCACATCGGGGAAATTTTCTGTTATACCGGGAACAACTCATATTTCAATTACAGGCAAACTATAAACCGCAATTAAAATTTAAGTGGAAAACTTTATGATTAAAACGTCTTTGTGTTCAAATAATGATATGAAAACTTTAAAAAATAGTACAAGCTTCCTTAAAATATCTTTTTTATATATAAAAATCACAAGAATTGTTGACTTATTTTTTTAGTTAGTATATACTTTATTCAATCTGTGTAATATTTTTAATATCATATGCCCAAGTAGCTTAGTATAGCAGAGCGTTGTATTATACAAAATAATTTCAGAGGTGTCGGTGCGAACCCGTCCTAGGGCAAAAATTTATTCAAAAGCGAGGTATACTCATGTACGAAGACAAAACCCTTACTTGCAAAGAATGCGGAAACGAATTTGTATTCACCGCCGGTGAACAAGAGTTTTATGCAGAAAAAGGATTCGTAAACGAACCCCAAAGATGCAAAGCTTGCCGTGATGCACGTAAAAATGCAAACAGACAAGACCGCGAAATGTTCATTGCCGAATGTGCCTCTTGCGGAGGAGAAGCAAAAGTTCCTTTCAGACCCCGTGAAGATCGTCCGGTTTATTGCAGTGAATGCTTTGCAAAAATGAAAGAAGAAGAAAATAAAGACTAATTAAAAAATTTATTTTATTCTTGAAAAGCTACGAATAAAACGTAGCTTTTTTAATTTTGAAAAGCCAAAAGAGAGTAAATAATGAAAACACAAAAAAATAGTATGAAATTAAGCAATCGCCTTTTAAAATGCGCTCAAGCCGTTACGCCCGGCTCTAAAATAGCGGACATAGGCACCGACCACGCTTATATACCTATATACCTTGCTTTAAACAACATTATTTTTTCGGCAATTGCAGCGGATTTAAGAGAAGGACCTTTAAAAAACGCCCAACAAAACATTGCAAAATACGACTTGGAAAACATAATTCAAACACGGTTATCCGATGGTCTTGATAATATTTATGAAAATGAAGTTGATGAAATAATAATAGCCGGTATGGGCGGCAACATTATAATAAATATATTGGATAAAATAAAATGGAAAAACAAATTTTCAAAAACCTTCATACTTCAACCTATGAAATATGAACAAAGGTTAAGAGTTTATCTTGCAAAATTCGGATATGAAATAAAATCCGAGCAAGCAATAACATGTACGGGAAAAGTCTATACGGTTATGAAAGTCATTTTTACCGATAAACCATATTTTATAACCCCGGAAGAAGAGTACATAGGAAAGCTTAATGAAAGTTTGGACCAAAACGCAAAAGCATATATAAAAAAGCAAATCAAAGATTTAGAAAACCGACGCAAAGGTGCTCAAGCAAATAAACTTTATGAAAAAGATAAATATTTCAAATCTATAATAAAAAACTTAAAACATATTATTGAATGATATCAACTGATTTAAAAGGATAGTGCCAAAATGAAAACAATTAAAGAAATATATGATTTTTTAAACGAATATGCCCCTTTTGATACTGCTCTCGAGTTTGACAACTGCGGACTGTTAATCGGAAATTTTGAAAACAAAGTTTCAAAAGTGTTATTATCATTGGATATTACACCCGAAGTAATAGAAGAAGCCCGCCAATTAAATGCGCAACTTATAATCACTCATCACCCTGTAATATTCAAGCCTATTTCGTCGATTGAGTTTAGTAGCAATGTTCATCTTTTATCCAAATATGAAATAAACGTAATTTGTGCTCACACCAATTTGGATATTGCCCCAAAAGGCGTTAATTTTCAATTGGCAAAAAAATTAGAGCTGGAAAATTTAACAAACCTCACTTTGGAAGAAAACAAACCCATGGGTCTTGTGGGTTTTTTAAAAAACGAAATATCATGTAAAGATTTTGCTTTATATGTAAAAGAAAAACTAAACTGCAACGGCGTAAGATTTACTGAAACAAATAAACCAATCAAAAAAATCGCACTGTGCTCGGGCTCCGGAGGCTGTTTTGTTTCCGAAGTAAAACAATGCGGTGCAGATGCATTCGTCACAGGAGAAATAAAACACAGCGAAATTTTAAAAGCCAATCAACTTGAAGTAATGATAGTTGACACAGGTCACTATAAAAACGAAAATGTAATTATTGAACCTTTGAAAAATTTATTTCAAAACCGATTTCCGAGTATTGAATTTGTAATAAGCGAAAAATTTACAGATAAAATTAAATATATATAAATATAATTGAAATAGTTAAAAATAAATTTGAAAAGAGGCGCATAAGCCATGGAATTTTTAAAAAAGTTCAAAAAAGCAATAATTTTATGTTGTTCAATTTTAATTACCGCTCCGTTTGCTTACAATACAATATATTCAAATTCATTTGAATTTTCCGAAACAGAGAATACCAATATTCAGAAATCTATCCCGGAAACGGAAAAAATAACCCTAAACTGTATTTTCCCATTAGGTGAAGCCTGCAGGCCGAGTTATCACCTTCAAAAAAACGGATTAAGATTTCAAGCCGCACCGCTTGACTGGATGATGAAATATTCCTTAAAAACAGCGTTAAATTTATTTGAAACGCGATTTTCGAATTTCTTTGTTAATATTAAAGATGTTCCGAATAAATTTGTAAATAATTGTCGAGTGGTTAATGATGTTCAAAATAATGTACAATGTGTGCACCACTTTGATAAAAAAGTTTCTTTAAAAGAAGGACAACAAAAATTCAGAGAAACTATGCTTCGCCGTGCCAAAAAAGTTGATAATATATTTAAAAATTCCCAATCAATCGGATTTATATGCAACCGCCCAAAAGAAAGCTGTGAATCTTTGTTGAACTTTGCCTGTGGGTTCGAAAAAATCTACCCCGGAAAACACATAACATTAATTAATGTAATAGATAAAAACGTTGAGGATATATCCAAACAAATTATTTATGAAAAAGAAAATATAAAAATAATACAATATACATTTTGTGATGTCCCATTAGAACCGGACAATCAAAAGCATCCCACATGGAAAGGTGACCCCCAAAAATGGAAAAAAATATTATCCGATATTAACCTTGTAAAAACGGCTTAATAGAATTAAAGTACAATTGAAAAAAAATCTATAATATTATATAATATATTAGTTTGATTGCTTTTTTTGAACCGAGCAATACAAAATAATTTTAAATATACTTTCGGAGGATATTACTTGAAAAATATATATACTTCTCCTCTATCCACAAGATATGCAAGTTCCCAAATGAATTACATATTTTCTGAAGAAAATAAATTTAAATTATGGAGAAAACTTTGGATAGCTTTAGCGGAATCGGAAAAAGAATTGGGGTTACCGATATCCGAAGAACAAATACAGGAACTTAAAAAAAATGCAGAAAACATAAACTATGAAGATGCAGAAAAAAAAGAAAAAGAAATACGGCACGATGTAATGTCTCATGTATATGCTTTCGGGAAGCAATGTCCGTCAGCCGCTCCTATTATTCATTTGGGGGCTACTTCTTGCTTTGTGGGAGATAATACCGATATTATAATAATGAACCAAGCGTTAAATATAATAAAATCAAAAGTAATTAAAGTTATACGCTTACTTACCGATTTTGCCCTTAAATATAAAGATTTACCAACTTTAGCCTATACTCATTTTCAGGCCGCTCAACCAACAACCGTAGGCAAAAGGGCCACTTTATGGATTCAAGATTTAATGATAGACATAGAGTCACTGAACCATGCGCAAAACTCTCTCAAATTATTAGGTTGCAAAGGAACAACCGGCACTCAAGCAAGTTTTTTGGCTTTATTTAACGGGGACCACCAAAAAGTAAAAGATTTGGAAATAAAAATTGCTCAAAAAATGGGATATGAAAAATGTTTTGATGTTTCCGGTCAAACTTATACCAGAAAAATTGACAGCATAGTTCTCAACGCCCTTAGCTTGATGGCTCAAAGTGCAGCAAAATTTTCAAATGACATACGCCTATTACAACATTTAAAAGAAATAGAAGAACCCTTTCAATCTAAACAAATCGGTTCATCGGCTATGCCTTATAAAAGAAACCCCATGAGGTGCGAAAGAATTGCCTCACTTTGCAGATATATAATAACTCAATCTTTAAATGCACCTTTAACTGCCTCTACACAATGGTTTGAACGCACTTTGGATGATTCTGCAAATAGAAGATTAACCCTCGCGGAATCTTTCTTGACATTGGACGGAGTTTTAAATATATATATTAATGTAGCGGACGGATTAGTCGTAAACGAAAAAGTTATAGAAAATCATTTAAATAACGAACTTCAGTTTATGTCCACCGAAACAATATTAATGGAGGCAGTCAAATCCGGCGGAGACAGACAAATACTTCATGAAAAAATAAGGCAATATTCCATGAAAGAGTCTGAATCCATTAAAAAGTACGGAAATAACAATAATTTGTTGAAAAACATATTAAACGATAAAGATTTTATACTTTCCGAAAAACAAAAAGAAAAAATCCAAAATCCAAAAAATTACATCGGAAGAGCTCCCGAACAAACCGAAGAATACATTAAAGAAATCGTCATGCCCTTCCTTGACAATCATAAAAACGAACAACAAATCTTTACTGATAATTTAGTAACGGTTTAAAAATTAAACCATGGAGTGATAACTTTGATAAAAGCAATAGTAGGCGCCAACTGGGGCGATGAAGGAAAAGGTAAAATTACCGATTTTCTTGCCGGTGAATCCGACATAGTAGTAAGATTTCAAGGCGGAAGTAACGCAGGACACACAATTATAAACAATTACGGAAAGTTTGCATTACATCAACTTCCATCCGGAGTTTTTTACCAAAACATTACAAATGTAATTGGCAACGGAGTAGCACTTAGTGTGGAAAATTTAGAAAATGAATTAAACATGCTAAAAGATGCAGGCGTCCCTACACCCAATCTTTTGATTTCAGAAAGAACTCAAATAGTTATGCCGTATCATAAACTCTTTGATGTTTATGAAGAAGAAAGACTTTTTTCAAAAAAATTTGGGTCAACCAAATCCGGAATTGCACCATTTTATTCCGATAAAGTAGCAAAAACAGGTATCTCTGTAGGAGAACTTTTCGGCGATGAAAAAGAGCTTCAAGAACATGTTAAAGGTATTCTTGAGGTTAAAAATGTAATACTAAAGAATTTGTACAATAAACCCGAATTAAATATCAATGAAATTTTAGAAAAATTAATGCATTACAAGAAAGTTCTAAAGCCATTTGTAGCTGACACTTTTGACTTTATGTACAATGCAGTGAAAAATGACAAAAACATACTTTTGGAAGGTCAATTAGGCGCTCTTAAGGACAACGATTTCGGAATATATCCAATGGTCACCTCTTCCAACACAATCGCAGGATATGGCGCAGTCGGTGCAGGTATTCCGCCTTATAAAATTAAAGAAATAATTACCGTGGTAAAAGCTTATTCGAGTGCGGTTGGTGCAGGAGAATTTGTAAGTGAAATATTCGGAGATGAAGCCGAAGAATTAAGACGCCGTGGCGGAGATTGCGGAGAATACGGAGCAACAACCGGACGCCCCCGCAGAATGGGATGGCTTGATTTGGTTGCCACAAGATACGGATGCAGGGTTCAAGGGGCAACGCATATTGCTTTTACCGTTTTAGACACTTTGGGATATTTAGATGAAATAAAAGTTTGCACGGGATATGAAATTGACGGCAAAATAACTCAAAACTTCCCGGCTCCATATAAATTAAGGCACGCAAAACCCGTTTATGAAGTTTTACCCGGATGGAAATGTGATATTTCCAAAATCACAAATTATTCTGACCTACCTATTGAATGTAAAAACTATATCGAGTTTGCCGAAAATTATATTGGAATTCCCATCAGCATAGTTTCCAACGGTCCATCAAGAAACAATGTGATTTTTAAATAAATAAGTGTATAATAAAATTACTATAATATAAGGAGTGTAATAAATATGTGTGGCATAGTAGGATATATAGGAAATAATAAAGCTATACCATTTTTGCTTCAAGGACTTTCAAAATTGGAATACAGAGGATATGACTCTGCAGGAATAGCTGTTTATGATAATAAACAAATAAAATTAACCAAACGGCAAGGTCGCTTAAAAGTATTGGAAAGTGCATTACCTTCCGATTCTTCTCAAAATTCAACTTTGGGTATAGGCCACACACGGTGGGCAACTCACGGTTCACCTTCGGACATTAATTCACACCCACATGTAAGTCAATCACAAAAAATAGCATTGGTTCACAATGGTATAATTGAAAACTATATTTCTTTAAAAAATAAGTTAATAAATGAAGGATTTAAATTTAAATCCGAAACCGATACCGAAGTTGCAGTCCAACTTTTGGATTATTTATACAACGGAAATATGTTTGAAACCATACAAAAAGCCGTAAATATGATTGAAGGTTCTTTTGCTTTCGGAATAATATGTACTGATTATCCGAACACATTATTTGCCGCAAAAAAAGACAGTCCGCTTATAATAGGAATAGGAGAAAATGAAAATTATATTGCATCCGATATTCCTGCGGTTTTATCCAAAACCAGAAAAATTTGCAGACCGGAAGAAAAACAAATTGCAGTAATAACTGATTCCAACATAGATTTATTTGATTTTGACGGCAATCCGATAGAAAAGTCAATCACTACCGTCAATTGGAGCGTTGATGCTGCCGAAAAAAATAACTATGAACACTTTATGATGAAAGAAATTATGGAACAGCCCGAAGTTATTAAAGCTACTGTTTCTCCGCGTCTTAAAGATTCACAAATTCAGTTTGATAACACAATTTTGAAAAAAGAATACCTTGAAAAATTAAATAAAATATTTATCGTTGCTTGCGGGTCAGCGTACCATGTAGGATGCGTGGCAAAATATTTTATAGAAAAGCTTTCAAAAAAATGTGTTGAAGTAGATTTAGCTTCTGAATTCCGCTACCGCTCCCCTATCGTTGGTAAAAATGATTTAGTAATAATAATCAGTCAATCGGGTGAAACCGCTGACAGTTTGGCTGCACTTAGAGAAGCAAAATCTTTAGGAGCGAAAGTACTTTCTGTGGTTAATGTTGTGGGAAGTTCCATTGCAAACGAATCCGATGAAGTTATTTATACTTGGGCGGGGCCCGAAATTTCGGTAGCTACAACCAAAGCTTACAGCACACAACTTTCAATTATGTATTTGTTAGCTTTATATATCGGTCAAATTCTAAATAACATTTCAAATGAAACGTATAATGAAATCATTAAAAATATAGAGCAATTACCCGAAAAAATATCCTCCATACTTGAAGATACAAAAAATATAGAAAACATAGCAAAAAAATATTTTAATACCGAAAAAATATTCTTTATAGGAAGAAACGTCGACTATGCGGTTTGCATGGAAGGCTCATTAAAATTAAAGGAAATTTCTTATATTCATTCAGAAGCTTACGCCGCAGGAGAATTAAAACACGGAACGATTTCTTTAATTGATAATGAAACTCTTGTCATAGCCGTCGCCACGCATGACGGATTGTTTGATAAAACCATAAGTAATATAAGAGAAGTAAAATCAAGAGGAGCCAAAGTTTTAATATTGACAACTCAAGATAAATCCGATAAAATTTCTCAAATAGCCGATGATGTGATATATATTCCCAACTCTTGCGATATTACCAATCCTTCATTAGCCGTTGTTCCGTTGCAAATTTTGGCATACCACATTGCAAAATTAAGAGGTTGTGATATAGATAAACCAAGAAACTTAGCCAAATCCGTAACGGTAGAATAAAAAATGTTATAAAAAGGATGTGTTATTCATAGTTTTATCTGATGAAAAAATATTAGTTTTAGATTTCGGCGGTCAATACAGTCAACTCATAGCCAGAAAAATTCGTGAACTCAACGTATACTGTGAAGTTAAAAGCTATAAAACAAACTTTTCGAATATAAAATCTTCCGGTTATAAAGGAATTATATTTTCCGGAGGTCCCAACAGCGTATATGCCGAAAATTCCCCTAAATGTGATTTAGAAATTTTTAAATTAGGAATTCCCGTTTTAGGGATTTGCTACGGTGCTCAATTAATGGCACATATGCTTGGCGGAAAAGTTGATAAAACTCCGAACAGTGAATATGGAAACACTAAGGTCAGTTTTTCAAAAAACAGTATTTTAACTCAAAAATTATCATCTGAAAGTATATGTTGGATGAGTCACACCGACTATATCACCGAAGTACCCGAAGGATTTATAATAAGCGCTAAAAGCTCCCATTGCCCCATAGCGTGCATGGAAAATATAAATAAAAATTTTTTTGGAGTGCAATTTCACCCGGAAGTAAATCATACTGCCGAAGGAAAACAAATTTTAAAAACTTTTCTCTATGACATATGTAAATGCAGCGGTAATTGGAAAATGGACTCATTTATTGAAAATCAAATTATAAATTTAAAAAAACAAATCGGAAATAAAAAAGTAATTTGTGCTCTTTCAGGCGGTGTGGATTCTTCGGTAGCCGCAACATTACTACATAAAGCAATCGGCAATCAATTGACTTGTATATTTGTAGACCACGGCTTTTTAAGAAAAAATGAAGGCGATGAGGTTGAGCATGTTTTTAAAAACACATTTAAAATGAACCTTATAAGAATCAACGCTCAAGAAAGATTCTTAAAAAAGCTTGAAAACATTTCGGAACCTGAAACCAAAAGAAAGTATATCGGAGAAGAATTTATAAGAATTTTTGAAGAAGAATCCCTTAAAATAAAAAACGTAGACTTTTTATGTCAAGGAACCATTTACCCCGATGTTATAGAAAGCGGAACCGAAAATGCAGAAGTAATAAAAAGTCACCACAACGTTGGCGGGCTTCCTACAAACATTAAATTTTCCGGAATTATAGAACCTCTCAGAGACCTTTTTAAGGACGAGGTAAGAAAAGTGGGTAAAGAACTCGGAATACCGGAATCGCTTGTAAATCGTCAACCCTTCCCCGGCCCGGGACTTGCTATCAGAATAATAGGAAATATCACAAACGAAAAACTTAATATCTTGAAGGAAGCAGACGCTATATTTCGTGAAGAAATTTTAAATTCCAAAATGCAAAATATGCCTGACCAATATTTTGCAGTGTTAACCAACATAAAAAGCGTAGGCGTTATGGGTGATGGTCGAAGTTATGAATATACAATCGCTTTACGCGCCGTTAATACATCAGATTTTATGACTGCAAAATTCACTCCTATACCCTATGATTTGCTGGAAAAAGTATCCACCCGAATAGTAAACTCGGTTTCCGGGGTAAACCGAGTTGTATATGATGTAACCTCTAAGCCTCCTGCAACAATTGAGTGGGAATAATAAAAGAAAACCAAAAGCCTCAGTAATATCAAGGGTTTCCGAGCTTTGACCACCCACTTTGATAACAAAATGATAACATCCATTGAGGCATCATTTATTCTCCACTCCGAGTAGTTTGGGGATTATCAAAGACTTTGAAACTAATATAACAATACTATAAAATAAAGAAAGCCCGTAACTGTTAAAAAGCAGTTACGGACTTTTTGTTAATCTTTTAGATAAATCTATAAGAAATAGAGATTTACCTTTATCGGTAGATTATATGGCTATTGCGGTTTTACCACTATAGCATCAAGGCTCTTCCCATTTTGTTTTGTGCTGTTTGCGATAGCCTGATTAATCAGCAAGATTCGTATCTATGAGCCTTGAGAGAACACAAAGCGCTATGATCATTCCGATTGACATCAAAGCAAGTTTAATGCTCTCGGTAAGGCACGTCATATTTCCTGTATTAGGGAAGACGGGACTATTAGAGTCATTCGCATTATCCGGCAAAGGATCTTCAGGTACTG
Source organism: uncultured Clostridia bacterium (assembly GCA_937912175.1). Taxonomy (GTDB): domain Bacteria; phylum Bacillota; class Clostridia; order Oscillospirales; family Acutalibacteraceae; genus UMGS1491. The sequence goes on along the minus strand of CALDOU010000067.1, from coordinate 1,421 downwards.
TGTTTTTGGTGTAATGAATGAATAGAGTTGTAGGTTCACCCGGCATGGTACCCGAAATGTTGGGAACTTCCGGTGTATAGCCATCGACAGTCGGTGCCGGAATATTATAGGCCTGATCTTTTTGGTATTCACCTGTTACAGGGTCAGCTAAATCTTTATTATTTTCATCCACGAAACGTACCGTCAGCGAATAATTCTTGAGATCATAGTAAATCTTAAAATGCTCAGGATCGGGATCTGTCAATATGAGCTTCTGCTTGATCAACGACTTATCAGTATTGATGGTATAGCCGTCACGATCAGGGTATAATTCCTTATACATACTAATATCTACTTCCTGATTTGCTTTGGCTCCATCAAATTCATCGTTTATGGTTCCATCAGTATCCTGTTTGTAGCTACCATCGGGTTGCTGTAGGTATAAATCAATAGTAATCGGAATACTATGCAAACTTAACGTATAAGTGCAAGATACATCGTCATGGAGCATTTTGCCCTTTACAGGCGGAACTGTGACTTCATAATCATTAACCGAACCAATAATCGGATTGCTCGTACCACCTATCAACTTCACCGACTGAGTCCACCTGAGCATCCTATAACCATCGAGCTGATAATATCCCACGCCTTTTTCAAATGCCGACTCAAATTTAATGCTTTTTCCCGGCTTCGGATACATTACCGGCCGGGTAATCTTTGAAATAAGACTGGTGCCGCTGGCATCATAAAACTCCCAAATATTCGTAGCACTATATTCTTTTTCCTGGTCAGTATATTCATAGTAGAAATTAACTACTATTGAAGAGCCATCTTCCATAGTACTCGCATCAAAGCGAGCTACCGGAGAGTATACATACTCCGAACCTTCGAGATCGGCAACAGCAAGCATCGGATTACCATCTTCATCTTTCCATTTGGTACCTGTGCCAATATATGGATTTCCCGTGTAATCAATAACCGGACCGCCGTTGATCGTCGCAGTGACTCGTGCACACTTTGCGATGTTCGGTCCCATGTTATCTTTGCGATATTCTACATCATTCAGACCAGCATTACCGCCACCGGTATATATGTTTACCCGATTCGACGGGCTGACCGATTTTGTGTACTGTCCGGTTGTTTGAACCAGAATATCACTGCCGTCTTCCGAAAATGGCGCATATGTATTAGCAGTTATCTGATAGGTGTTGTTACCTTCTGCGTATACAGGAACAGCGAACAATATACATACTGCAAAAACGATAAAAAATAGAACTGTTTTTTTCTTCATAAATTACCTCCCATAAAAATTTTTTCGAACTATCCTGACCTCGTTTGAACTTTTTACCCAAAAACGTTGACGATCGTTCACTTTTTTGGATTATAGTGATAAAATATTTAACGGCAATATAATATCATGGAAGAAAAATCATTTCAAGTAA
>CALDOU010000066.1 GCA_937912175.1 uncultured Clostridia bacterium | reverse complement strand
GTGTGAAAACGTTTAATTATAAGCAAAGTTGGTTTTAGTCCTGTTATCCGCACCAAATAATAATATATGTACTTGTATAATGCACTGTGCTCGTTATTTATATGTTTGTTATGTTTAAAATCAGTGATTAACATTCAGCTTAATAATATAAAAAACAGTCGACTACTTAATAGTCGGCTGTTTGTATGTTTAATAAAATTTTTGTATAATGATTTTGACCATAAAATATTAAAAGCAAGGAGAGTTAATTATGGAATATGTAAGATTAAACTATGACAACAACAGATTAACCACTGCTGAACTAAAAGGTTATCAAGAAGTTATTAACGAATATGTTGAAAAGGGATATAAATATGTTGGGTTCATACCTGTAAGTTTCGGTCCCAGCGGAAAGACATTGGCCATTGATTTAATATTTGAAGACAATAAATAATATTTGCAATATAACTATAGAAAATCGGATTTTAAAATCCGGTTTTATTTTTTTAATTTATAATAATTTGCAATGCCTTTGGCATCCGCAATGGCAATTTTTTTGAGTTTTTCGTCTGAGGATAAGAATTTTTGGTAATCGTTCGGTACATTTACATAAGCGTGTTCAATTATAATAGCGGGAATATTTTTTTCTACTCCATAACGTATAATTGCATACCAATCTGTTTTATTTCCATTTTTGTAAATTGAACCGTCGGTGGAAAGTTTTCTGAGTATACCTTGTTTTAAACCGGGAAAATTCGGTATCCCTATTTGGTTGAGTTGTTTAAGAATACTTTGCGCAAGCTTTTCTTCTTTTTCATAAAGATTGGAAGCTTTTGAATCGGTTACTAAAACCATGCAACCGCCTTTTTGATTTGAAGGGTCTGCATGAGCGTTATTGTGGATAGAAATTACAGCTGCTGCTTTTTTATTTATTCCCATTTGAACTCTTTCACACAGTGAAGAGCCGGAATTGCTGTTTTCTCGAGTCAAATATACATTTACTTTTTCATTTTTTTGGGTTTTATATTTTTGAAGTTCTTCTTTTAAATATTGTGAGATTTTAAGATTTAAATCCCTTTCTATAATTTGTTTGCCGTTATATGTACATACACATCCGGGGCTTCCTCCGGAAGAAGATCTTGCGCCGTGGCCCGGGTCGATGACAAAATTCAGTCCTTTTACGGAAGTTGCGCTTAACAGAATTAAAGTTGCGATAAAAACAAAAGATTTTACAAATTTTTTCATATATTTACCTTCTTTTACATTAAATAATATATAATCATAAAATAAAAAAATTAAAAAGTCAAAAAAATTTTTATTAAGATTATATTTTATTTTAATAAAGGTTTATATTCTTTTTAGATAACTACACAAAAATTACATAAAAAAACAAAATTCATAAAAACAATGAATTTTGTTTAAAATATATTTTTTGGATAAATTTTTGTTTAAGGCTGAACTTTAACTAATTCATAATGTTCGGCAATGCCTTTGGCAATAGATATGCCTATATTTTGAAGTTTTTCTTCAGTAGATAAGAAGTTTCTGTAATCACTTTCTATGCTTAAATAAGCACATTCAATTATAATAGCGGCAATATTTTTTTCAATGCCGTAGCGTACAATTCCATACCAATCCGTGGTGTCTCCGTTTTCGTAAGTCGAGCCGTCATCAGATAATTTTCGAAGTAATCCGGATTCTATTGATATATTTTTAGGGATATCTTTAGATAAAGATGCATCAATATCCGGAAAATTCGGGATACCTATAGCATTTAGTTGGGTAAGAATGCTTTTCGCCAGTTTTTCTTCTTCATTATAAAGTTCAGAAGCTTTATAGCTTGTTACAAGAGCCATGCAACCGCCCTGGTGGTTTGAAGGGTCTCGGTGGGCGTTGTTGTGAATTGAAATAACCGCTTCGGCATGTTTATCAATTCCCATTTGAACTCTTTCGGATAGATTTCCACCGTCATTTGCGCCATTGCGAGTAAAATAAATTTCCACGGCGTCTTCGCTTTTGGTTCTGTACTTTTGAAGTTCTTCTTTTAAATACTGTGAGATTTTAAGGTTTAAGTCCCTTTCTGTAATTTCCTCGCCGTCGTATGTATAAGCACAACCTTTGCTTTCTTTGGTATCCCCGTGGCCGGGGTCTATTACAAATGATATGGCTTCTATATTGGAATTACAGATCAAAGACATTCCCATACACAAGCTAATGGTTTTTATTAAGCGCTTTAAATATTTTTTCATATTTCTCCCTATATAACAAAAGATCAATATAGTTACACACAATTAATTATATAATCCTAAATGAAAAAATCAATTTTTGCCAACGGATGTAAAATTCAGATAATCAATAGGTTTGATATGGTTGATAGTTTTTTGAAAAAATAATAAAATGATTTAATAAGATTATTTAAATTTATACGAGGTGATTTTTAGTGTCAGGACATTCAAAATGGAATAACATAAAGCGTAAAAAAGAAAAAACGGATGCTCAAAAAGCAAAAATATTTACAAAAGTAGGACGTGAGTTAGCTGTTGCAACAAAAGAAGGAGGACCTGATCCAAATTCAAATTCCAAATTAAGAGATGCTATTGCAAAAGCAAAAGCTAACAACGTGCCTAACGATAATATTGAAAGAATAATTAAAAAGGCTGCGGGTGGGGACGGCAACGAATATGAAGATATTACATATGAAGGGTACGGCCCTTCAGGTGTTGCAATAATAGTTGAAACATTGACTGACAATCGTAACAGAACTGCAGGAAATATTAGACATTATTTTAGTAAATACGGAGGAAATTTGGGCTCCACTGGTTGTGTATCGTTTATGTTTAAAGAAAAGGGAATAATAATTATTGATTCCCAAGATACAGATTTTTCATCATTGGAAGAAGATGTCATTGAATCCGGCGCTTTAGATTTAATCGAAGAAGAGGATTGCTTTGTTGTTTATACCGAAAAAGAAGATTATGAAAACGTATATAAATATCTTGAAAATAAAAAATATAAATTTATATCTTCCGAAATAGGTATGGTGCCTGATAATTATGTTACTCTTTCCGATGAGGAATCTGAAAAAGTAAACGTTTTAATTGACATCCTTGATGAAGACGAAGACGTTAAAAATGTATGGCATAATTTAAAATAAAATTAGGTGGGAAATAAAATTGAAATTTTTGGTTTTGGATGGTAACAGTATATTAAATCGTGCTTTTTACGGAATTCGAATGCTTTCCAATAAAAAAGGACAAATGACAAATGCTATTTACGGATTTTTAGCTACTTTCCAAAAACTTTTGAATGAAATAATCCCGAATTGTGTTGCCGTGGCATTCGATTTACCTGCGCCGACTTTTCGCCATAAAATGTATGACGGATATAAAGCCACTCGAAAGAAAATGCCGGAGGAACTTGCCGAACAATTGCCGATATTAAAAGAACTTTTATCTGCTATGGGATATAAGCTTATATCTTTGGAAGGTTATGAGGCCGACGATATTTTAGGTACTTTTGCGGGTTATTGCGAAAAAAATAATTATGATTGTGTTTTGGCCACCGGAGATCGTGACAGTTTACAATTGGTTTCAGATAACGTGACTGTCCGAATAGCTTCCACTAAATTTGGAAAATCGGAATCGACGTTTTATGATAAAGAAAAAATTAAAGAAGTTTATGGAATTTTACCCCATCAGTTAATTGACGTAAAGGCTCTTCAGGGTGATTCTTCCGATAATATTCCCGGTGTTAAAGGTATTGGAGAAAAAACAGCCAAAGAACTTATCGGCAAATTTGGGAGTATAAATTATATTTATGATAATATTGATTCTTTGGATATAAAAGAAAGTATAAAAACAAAGCTGATTAACGACAAATCCGGCGCATTTATGAGTTATGAACTTGGAAAAATAAATAAAGAAGTTCCACTAAATATAAGCAATGAAGATTACATTCCTCAAAAAACAGATGTTTTAAAAGTTAAAAAAATGTTGACTGAACTTGAAT
>CALDOU010000065.1 GCA_937912175.1 uncultured Clostridia bacterium | reverse complement strand
GATTTTTATGTCTAAACCTATTGATGAATTATTGCAAGATAATAGTTTTGTTGAAAAAATAGTACTTTTATCTGATAAAAACAAAATAAAGGAAGCATTTCAGTCCGAGGGTATAGATTTATCGGACAACGAGCTGAAAGAAATAGTTGATTTGATTTTTGAATTAAAGAAAATGGATGATTCTCAGTTGGAAAAAATTTCCGGAGGTGAAGAATTGACTCCTATGGACGCTGTTAAAAAAGGATTTTCGGCAATGGCAAATGTTTTTAATTTGGGTGCACATATTGCAAAATACCGTGGAGTTAAAGAAGACAGCAAAAAATTAACTGAACAATACAAGGAACAATCGGAAGCACAAGAAAAAAATTATCAAGAAACAACGGAAACGATAAAAAACGTATATACCACCGCAGTATCTTCTATGATTTTGATGAGTATGAGTTCTGTTATTTTGATGCTAAGAAAAAAGAACGTAAAAATAAATAGATGAAAACGGAGGCAGAGATAAATACATCTCGATTTTTATGAATCAAAAAATCAAAGATTTGTTGACCGATGTAGAATTTGTATCTAAGATTGTAGAACAAGAAGATACAAGTGAAGTTATTAAGATTTTTAAAGAAAAAGGAATTGATGTTTCGGAAAATGATTTGAAAGAAATTTCGGATCTTTTTAATGGTGTAATAAACCATTCAGAAAAATTAGGTGATTCTTTTTTGCAGACCGTTTCCGGCGGTGTAGCAGCGTCTACAATTGCAACTCTTATAGCTGTGTTTGGTTTGGTTTGTGGTACATGTAATGTGGAAGTCAGAAAATTGAATGAAAAGACTGAAAAAGAAAAAAAAGCTGTTAAACAAGCCGAATTATTATTGAAACAACAAGGAATAGATTACAAGAAGAAAATTGATAAAGAAATGACAAATTCCATGATAAAAGGCACTTCAACGGCGTTAACATTAGGAGCAATATTAAGCATTATTAATTATTATAAAAAAGATATCAAAAAACTGTGGTTTAATTAGGGTGAATAAAAAACAAATATTAATATTTATGTAAATTGGTCTGATTTTTTTAAAAGAAAAAGGGTGTACAAATTATGTCGGTTTTAAATGATGTATTTTCAAGAGTGACAACTGTTATTCAATCGCAAATAGCCGCTTTAACTTCGTTTGTATTGCAATTGCGAAACTATGCGGCTACCATTAGTCAATTCGTTCAACAAAAAATTCAGAAATTTACACAAACATTAATGAGAAAACCCCGAAGTAAAAAAGATTATTGGAGAATGTTTGGTGTATATGTATCCAAACGTTTTGCTATTATGTTTTTACTTGTATCCGGAGTACTGGGATATTTATTTGTGTTTTATGCATATCCTTGGGCTGACGGAAAAATTTGGACAGCAAATTTACGTATAGACAGCTCTAAATATGCTCGCTTTTCAGGTAAAGCCAGAATATATGATACCAGCGGAACACTTATTTATGAGGGCGGAATGAACAACGGGCACCCTAACGGAGAAGGAATTCAATATGACGCAAAAGGAAGATTGGTTTATAAAGGTGGCTTTGAAGAAGGAAAATACAGTGGGCAAGGTGAACTTTATAATTCCGACGGAGTTTTAATATACAGTGGAGCTTTTTCAAATAATAATTATGAAGGCGAAGGAAAACTTTATAATGATATAGGCAAAGCTATATATGTGGGCAGTTTTTCGGTTGGTCAACGTTCCGGAACCGGAATAGAATATGATCCCGCGACAGGGCTTAGAAAATATTACGGTGAGTATACAAGTGACGCACGAAACGGAAAAGGCGTAGAATATGATACCGACGGTACAACGATTCTTTATGAAGGAGTTTTTGCCGACAATGCTTACGGGGGAGAAGGCAAACTTTATTCGGGGGGAATTTTAATATATTCAGGTGAATTTTCCAATGGCTTATATAACGGAACCGGTAATTTATATGATATAGATACCGGAGTTTTGCAGTATAACGGGGAATTTAAAGATGGTTTATATGACGGCGAAGGTAAACTTTATGATATAAACACATCATTGATTGTTTATGAAGGAAGTTTTTCAAAAGGTAAAAAACAGGGAGCCGGAAAATCTTACGATAAATTGGGTTCACAGTTGTTTGACGGTAAGTTCAGAGGTGACAGCATTGACTTTATTGCCTATTTAGGTAAAAGTCCGGACGATGTAACAAATGAATTCGGTAAAGAAAGTTATCGTGCCGAAGTTGATGGAAAATTAATAATAAGTTATATTAACATGGACGCTTCGGTAGTTTTTAAAGTTGATACGGAAAAAGGTTCTTACGTGTGTGAGAAAATAATTTTGGGAGTAAAAGAAAAGTTTATGGGTCTGGGAGCCCAAAGCACGGCTGTTGAAAGACGCGAAGTCATGGGCGAACCGTTTTCTTCGATTAATTATAATTGTCCCAATTATTATAAAACCGTATTTCAACATTTAGCCGTTAACATTAATAAAATATCAAGTGTACCGAGTGATAAGTATATAATGGATAACTATTTTATAAGGTTTTATTTCAATGACGGGCGCACAGAGTTAAAATGTATTGAAATTTGTTCTATTTAACCTTGTAAATAAAAAAGGAGGTTTTTATGAACTCGGAAAACGTTAATTTAAATTTGTTGCAATTAATTGAAATTTTATCATCAGATAAAGATTTGGCTCAAAAGTTTTCCCAATATAAAAATATTGATGAACTGTATAAATTTAGTTTAAGTATTAAAAGCGGGTATACCAAGGAAGAGTTATCGGAAATTTTAAATTTAATAGGAGAGCTTGGGGTTAACGAAGAACTGGATGATGAAAAATTAGATAGTGTTGCCGGGGGTATAAATTTGGGTAGAAAAATTGCTTCCGGCGCACTGGGTTTATTAACTTTGGCATCGGTAGGCGGCATTTCGCCTAACAAAACTTATGCCGCAGATTACGGCAATTCTTCGATTATTCAAAAACAAGAAAAATCCGAAAATAATATAAATAAAAAAAATAAAATGAAAAAAATTTTAAAATATGTTCTGATAGGTGCCGGGGCAGCGGCAGTGGTTGGCACCGGAATATATTTTTTAAATAAAAAAGAAAAAGGTGGATTAATCAACGTTGGAAATTCTTGTTACCTGAATTCCACATTACAGCAACTTTATAGTATTAAGGCATTTCGTGAAAAAGTTATGTCTGATGATTCAAAAGATGAAAAAGTAACGGCTTTAAGAGAAATATTTACTCATATGGATAGCGGAAAAGCGTTATCTCGTAAAAAAATGGATACACTTGTCAGAAAGTTGGGATATGACGATGAACAACAGGATGTCGGAGAACTTTTTACTTCTACCTTAAATGGAATTTTTAACAAATACGGATTATCATCTATGGTTTCAGATCCTTTACCTTGTGAAGAGGGTGCGAATTCTAAACACGGAATGCAATATTTGTTGGGTTGTTTTGGTAAGGGTAGATTAAAACCTATAGGCGGTCAATTTACGGCATATTTAAACCGTACGGGTTTTGATCGAGCTACGGGTCAACCATTTAAAAACACTTCAAAAGTTGAAATAGGGTCTTCTGTTGAAAGAGATGGTAAGACTTATAATTTAACCGGAGTTATTTGCCATAGGGGCGCCGATATAGACCGGGGACATTATATTTCTTATAAACTGGATTCCGATGGGCAATGGAAACTTTATAATGATGATAGGGTAACCGTTGTTAAAGAAGCCGAGGTTTTGAAAGAAGCGTCTATAGGAGGTACAATGTTTACTTACAGTGAGGCGCATTGATAGTATTTAATAAAACACTTTATAAATTATTTATAGAGTGTTTTTTATATATGTTTTTGTTTTAGTTATATAATCTAAAATTTGTGTTGAAAAAAAACAAGAGTTGTGAGAAAATATTATTTAATAATAATCTTTATAATTTTTCTAAGGGGGATTTAATATTTATGATAAAAGCCAAAGTTTTTTTAAAAAAGACCGGTAGAAATATTTTATTTTCATTTCTTATTTTTATAACGGTTGCTTTTAGTGTTTATACAATTACTCGGGCTTTGAATGATAATTCTTCGGAAGATTCCTCTGCAAATTCTTCTTCTTCGGCAGATCAAAAACTTACAACCGAAGAAATTGATAAAATCATAGAAGATTTAAAGATCTCCGGAAATATAGATAATATATTGGAAAAATTAGACGAGATTATTCAAAGAGCAAAACTTTCCGGCAATGATGCTCTTCAAGAATATGCGGAAAATATGAAAAAAGCCTATGAACTTCAAAAGGAATTGGATAGTGTAAAAAGTTTAATAGCGGCTTCAAAAAAGAAAAACTCAAATATTGCGGATGTGGATGAACAAGTCTCCAAAATAATTTCCGTGAGTACTGTTGTGGAAGATTTAAGGGGGGCTGTTTCGGATGAAGCATTATTGGTTTTACAATCTTTAAGTGATGATGATCTTAAAAATTTACAGGAATTGTGGGTTGAAATTGAAGGTTTGGTGGATTTATCAAACGTAGGTTCTTTATCTGTACAACAACGTAGTTTGCTGGATGTTTTAATTTTAAGCAAAATTATAGATGAGGGCATGGCTAAGAATGAAAGGCTTCAAACCGCTCAAGAAGCTCTTGCAGTGGCGGTAACTATTTTACAATCTTATCAAAAACAAAATTTTGGCACAGAAGAATATAATGCATTGGTAAATGGTTCGGATGAATTTTTAAAAGTGGGGCATAAAGCTTCTACGGTTTTACCTGAACAAGTGGTGTTTTTGGATGGATATTTTAATATGAAGCATGCGCCTATAATGTATGACGGACATATTCTTTTGGCTATTGATGATTTGTATCAATATATAGATGCTGATATAGAGTATATGTATAATAACGCCACTATGGTTATTCAATCGGCAAATAAAACGTTGGAAATTACCGGTGGTAAAAATGTTGCATATTTAAACGATGAATCGAAAAGTATGCCTGTTCCGATTCTTAATTTTAATAATACTATTTATATGTCTGTGGAATTTTTTGCGCAGGCTTATGACATTTCGTATAAGTATTTGCCTGAGCAGGAAACTGCAATTTTATATAAAAACCTCGTGCAGTTAAGCAACCCTTCGGTTCCTAACCAATTAAACAAAGATTAATTTTATATAGATTGATTTTTTACAACAGGAGGAAGCTATTAAGATGGCAAAATATACAATAATTTCGGATATCGGAAAGGGAATACTTGCATTACTCAGAGATAAATTAGTGCCGGAAACCATAGATAAATCCGAAAGCATAGGAATATGTGAGCCTAAAGAACGTGGCGGATACGTTGTTGGTATACATCCTTATGATATTAAGGAAGATACAAGCGGAACGGCAGCGGAATCTAAAAATTTGCCTGACGGCAGTGTTCAAGACCCGCCGGCAATGATTGAGCTTTATTATGTTATTTCCGTTAGCAGTAAAGCTGAGTTGGAGTCTAAAGCTTCCGACGAAGCGAAAATAATCGGAAAAATCATACAGGTATTTAAAGATAATCCCACTATTCCGGCACGATATATGCCAAATGATGTTGGGCAACCGATTGAAAATGTGCCTATAAGTATGTTGCCGCTTAATATGGAAGAAAAAGTTAAAGTTTGGACCATGTTTGGGGAATCATACAAATTATCTGTTTTTTATGTTGTGGGTCCTGTTGCCATAGATTCAGAAAACATTCATAAGCCTAAAAAGAGAGTGGAAGCCGTATATCTTGACAGTAAGCAGTATGAACATAAAGAAGAACTTCATTTTGAAACGTTTATTAAAGATGAGGATATAGACGACGAGTATACACAGCGTCCCGATGAAGACGAAGATGAGGACGAAGATAGCTTTGGTGAAGAAGATTCAGAAGATTTGGGCGATGAAGATAGCCTTAGTGAAGAAGATTCTGAAGATTCAGGCGATGAAGATAGTTTTGGTGAAGAAGATTCGGAAGATTCAGGCGATGATGAAGGTATTACTTTTGAATCTTCCGATGAATAAAAAATGATATTTGAAAGTTGGGTTGTTTTATGCGAGTTATTCATAAAGCATCGTTGGTTTTTCTTTTAAAAGATATTTATTATAAAGCCCCTATTGTTACGGCGTCTATATTGTGCAACGGTAAACAAAACCCTTATACCAGAAAAAGAGACGGATACTATGTTTTTTCAGATTTGTATCCTATGGATTACGATATAAGCATAAGTTGTAAAGGGTATACCGACATTAATTTTTCTGTAAAATTAAAAGAAAACGAAACTAAAGTAATGACTTTTGATATGCCGTATACCGCTGATAATTCCAATCTTACCAGACTTACTCGATTTGAATTGACTTTATATAACGGTAAGAAAAAAATTTTAAATCATGATGTGAGTTTTAAATTAAAAAACAACATTTCTTTTATAAAATTAATTGAGCCGATAAGTGCCGGAAATGAAGAAATGAAACTTAACTTAGAAGAATTTACAAGTGGGATAATAGGGCAAAAATATATTTATAAAATAGGCAAAAAAAAGCAAGAAATTGAGATTTCCGGTTATGATTCCGATAAAAAGTGTTATACCTTAAAGGAACCTTTATCTGAAGATTTAA
>CALDOU010000064.1 GCA_937912175.1 uncultured Clostridia bacterium | reverse complement strand
ATGATACATTGAATAAGGATGAAACTTATTTTATATTTGAAATTATTGATGAAAACGGAGAAGAACAATTGGTTGAAGTGGATGACGACAAACTTTTGGATGCTTTGTCCGAAGAATTTGAAAGACGATTGGGAAATAGTTATTAATTTTTATTGATAGGTATAAATAAGTTTATAGGAATTCTGCTTAATGCGCGGACTGTGCTCATATAACCCTACAAGATTTAATCGGGAGCCCCACTCCTGTATTCGACTGCAGACCTCTTGACGTTTAGTCAAACGAAGGGAGCGAGAAAATATGGGGAGGACACCCACCTGCTAACATTGCAGGTTATCTCGAGTGCGATACGCTTAAGCGGAATTTTGTATGTTTTAAATTATGTTACAAAAGCATTAAGATACAGGTATAATTATTTTCAATAATATGAGAAAAAGTTTGAGCATAATTTGATGTTTTAGTATAATTATGATATATTATTTGATAAAAGGGCTTTATTTTTTGAAAAATATGGTGGTGTAGTTTTTGAGCAGTCTTATTTTAGATGTTTCAATAGTTGTGGTTTTTTTGATTTTTTTATTTATAGGTTTTAAAAGCGGTATAATGAACGCATTTTTATCTTTTGTGGGGACTGTTTTTTCTGCATTGTTTTCCATTTATGTTGCGGGCAAGATTTCCGATTGGATATACTTTGATTTAATCGCTCCTTCATTTATGAAAAAAATAGAAACTCTCATATCTCAAAATTCTTTAAGTGCCAACTCGGTTTTGGAAAAATTTCCCAGGCTTCTTATTAACTTTTTGCCTGATTACGGAATAACACCTTTTTCGTTGAACCATATTATAGATAATAATGCAAAATCAGAGATACCTTTAAAAATTTCAGAGCTTTTGGCTCCGACTGTTATTAATATTTTAAAATCATGGTTTACTGTTTTGTTGTTTATAATATTTGTTGTTTTGACGAAAGTAATTTCAAAATTTATTGTAAGATTATTTAAGTCCTCTGTTATAAAAAAAGCAAATACTCTACTTGGGGGAATTTTTGGACTTTTTAAGGGATATGTTGCTATTGTAATTTGCATGTGTTGTCTTAAAAATTTGCTTCCGTTTGTTCAAAATGTACCGGAAGTATTTTCAGATGAAAGCATATCAAATACACTGGTATTTAAAGAACTTTATTACAATAACCCTATTGGCGAATTATTTAAAAATATATAATATAAATTTTTGTTTGAATATAATTTATTTTAAAAATAATGAGGTTTAAAATGAAAAGGTCAACAAATTTAAAGTATAATTTCAATGTTCCCAATATACTTTCGGTATTAAGAATTTTTCTTATATTTCCGTTTGTAACAGCGGTTTTTAAAGATAATTATATTTTTGCGGGTATAATATTGGTGATTTCGGGATTAAGTGATTTGTTGGACGGCTTAATTGCCAGAAAATTTAATCAGATAACACCACTCGGAAAAATGTTGGACCCTGCGGCCGATAAGCTAACTTTAATGGCGGTTATGGTATGTGTGGGTTTTAAATTTCCCAAGATTTTTCCGTTTATGGTGATTTTAGTTATAAAAGAAGTTTTGATGCTTAGCGCAGGTGCTTTGATTTTAAAGAATAAAAAAAGTTTACCTTCGGCAAAATGGTATGGAAAAATAGCGACGGTAATATTTTATATTTCCGTTATAACTATAATAGGTTTAAAAGCTATATGGAATATAGATAATGAATCGGTTAACTTAGGTTTAATGACATTAACGGCGATATTTATGATTTATGCTATAATGCGTTATTTTAAGATTTTTGTTTATATAATGAAAAATAAAGAAAGCAACTTACAATGATTATTTGTTTAAATATAATTAATACTATTTAAGGAGAAAATACTATGCTTTGTTCTAGGTGTAAAAAAAGGCCCGCAGTGGTTTTTGTATCTTCGGGAAAAAGTGGTTCCGGAACAGAAGGTCTTTGTGTTCCGTGTGCCAAAGAAATAGGAATAAAGCCTTTGGGAGATATAATAGAAAAATTAGGAATTTCGGAAGATGAATTTTCTGATATGCAGGAACAATTTTCCGGTATTTTGGATGCCAATTTAGAAACAGATCCCGAAAATGACGATGAAGGGGATGAGGATAATGAGAACTTCGCAAAAGGCGGTGCGGCAACATTTCCGTTTGTTAAAAGTCTTTTTTCAAATATGTTGTTCTCTAATAAAAATGATTCTTCTGAGGCGAATTCTGATAACAACGAGAAGTCAGATAAAACAAAATCTAAGAAAAAATCAAAAAGAAGAAATTTAAATTTATATTGTAATAATCTTACTTCCAAAGCTAAAGACAGTGATTTGGACCGTATTATAGGGCGGGAAAAGGAAATAGACAGAGCTATTCAAATATTGTGCAGACGGACAAAAAACAACCCGTGTTTAATAGGTGAGCCCGGGGTGGGAAAAACTGCCATTGCAGAAGGTTTGGCTATAAAAATTGCTAACGGAGATGTTCCTTTAAGACTAAAAAATAAAGAAATTTATCTTCTTGACTTGACTGCTCTTGTGGCCGGAACGCAATTTAGAGGTCAGTTTGAAAGCCGTATTAAAGGTCTTATTGATGAAGTTAAAAAAGAAGGCAATGTTATTCTTTTTATTGATGAAGTGCATAATTTGGTTGGCGCCGGAGATTCTGAAGGCTCAATGAGCGCTGCCAATATATTAAAGCCTGCACTGTCAAGAGGGGAAATTCAAGTTATCGGAGCAACCACATTTGCGGAATATCGTAAACATATCGAGAAAGACGCTGCTCTTGAAAGACGGTTTCAATCTATAAAAATTTCTGAGCCTTCCATTAAAGAAACAGTTGAGGTTTTAAAAGGCGTTAAGGATTATTATGAAAATCATCATAGAGTCAGCGTTTCTGATGAATTGATTAAAAGGCTTACCGTTTTGTCTGAACGATATATTACCGATAGGTTCTTGCCTGATAAAGCGATAGACCTGTTGGATGAAGCTTGTACTTATGCTTCTTTGGAAAATAAAGATTTAGCGGTTTATGATAATTTAACTTCTGAAAATTCAAAATTAAAATCTGAGGAAGAAGAAATTTTAGCTTCGGGGGAAGAAGCTGACTATCAAAGATTAGCTGAAATTCGTTGCAATATTGCCAAAAATGAAAAAGAAATCGAAAAGTTGAGTACTAAAGCATTGGGGCGTAAAGTTACGGAAGATGATGTTGCTCATGTTATTGAATTGTGGACGGGAATTCCTTCTTCCAAGATTGCGGAACATGAATTTAAAAAATTGGAAGATTTGGAAAGTAAGTTGCTTGTAAAAATTATTGGGCAGGATAAGGCCGTAAAAGAAGTTGTTGCCGCAATAAGAAGAAACAGAGTGCAAATAAGCCCCAGAAGACGTCCGGCTTCCTTTATTTTTGTCGGTCCTACCGGAGTTGGAAAGACGGAATTGGTAAAAGTTTTGGCAAAAGAACTTTTTGATACTCCGGATTCCCTTATACGCCTTGATATGTCTGAATATATGGAAAAACATTCGGCGGCAAAGATCGTTGGTTCTCCTCCCGGATATATAGGATATGATGAAGCCGGTCAGCTTACCGAAAAAGTAAGACAACGCCCTTATTCGGTTTTGCTTTTTGATGAAATCGAAAAAGCTCATCCCGATGTTTTAAATATTCTTTTACAAGTTTTGGATGAAGGTAAAATAACTGATTCTCATGGAAGAATTGTAAATTTTGAAAATACCGTTATTGTTATGACGTCTAATGCGGGAAGTAATAAAAAAGACGGCGCTTTGGGTTTTGCAAAAACCGAAAATGATTTGGTAAAAGAAAAAACTTTAAAGGCTTTAAAAGACTTTTTAAGACCTGAATTTATAAGCCGTTTGGATGAAATAATTATTTTTAATAATTTGTCCGAAAAGGATTATATAAAAATAGCAAAGCTAATGGTTGACGAATATGTTGAAACTCTTGACGAAAGAGGAGTTAAACTGACGTATGACCAAAGTGCTCTTAAGAAGTTGGCTAAAAAATCAATTAACGGAAATAATGGTGCAAGAGATTTAAGAAATTTAATTCGTAAAGAGGTTGAAGACAGAATTTCGTTGGCTATTATTAAGAATGATGGGTTTGATATAGGTGAATTACACCTTACCGGTGACCCTGAATTAAAATTAATCATTAAATAAAATAATATGTTTAAAATTATTCGAGGAGGAGCTTTTAATGAAATGCCCCTATTGTAATTATATTGACAGCAAAGTAATAGAATCCCGTTGCGCCGAAGACGGATTAAAAGTCAGAAGAAGACGGGAATGTGAAAATTGTTTGAAACGGTTTACCACCTATGAAGTGGTGGAGCATACTCCTGTAATAATTATTAAACGTAATGGTTCTCGTGAAAAATTTGAAAGAAAAAAAGTTTTTGACGGTCTTTTAAGAGCTTGTGAAAAACGTAATATTTCTTTAGATGATATTGAGAAAATGGTGGACAACATAGAATTTAAAATTCAGAATTCGTTAGATAGGGAAATCTCGTCAACCCTTATCGGTGAGTTATCCATGAATGCACTTAAAGAAAAAGATGAAGTTGCTTACATACGCTTTGCGTCAGTTTATCGTCAATTTAAGGATATACAAGCTTTTATGGATGAACTTAAAATGTTTTTAAATCAAAATTAAATGTTGAGATATTGTTTAAAATATGTTATAATAAGGGTAAACAATTGTAAAGATAATTAAAAGGAGAAATTTATGAAAAAACTGAAAATAAAGTCAATGCTGCTTGCATTTGTTTTACCATTGTGCACGGGTGCGTTTGTACCTGCTGTGGGGGCTTATTCAAATCTTGATAATGTTAAAGCTGAAGATAATATTTTTGAAGTTAAAAATTCTCATGAATTTTTAATAGCTTTAAACAAATCCAAAGAAAATGATACTATTGCGGTCCAACAAGATATTTTGCTTGATAATGTTTTATCTATAGACCATTCTTTAAATATAGATTTGTGTGGCCATAAGATTATAGTGGGACATAACGGTAAAATAGTGATTGGGTCAAAAAAATTTAGCCATACAGATATAAATACTGTTACCATACCCGGATATTATACATATGAAAATAAATACAAACATATTTCGCATGGCAATGTACGTAGAAGAAACAGTGATGTCACAAAGTCTGTTGTCATCGGCGATTATGATCGTGAAACCACATTAGTGCCTGTATGGCATCCACCTGTAGTTAAAACTGAGTATTATTCTGTTTACGATTATCACGATAACATAGACGTAATGATAAAAAATGGTGAGATTATTAAATCTGACGGTAGAAACGGTAAAGATGGTTTGCGTGAATCCGGATTGTGTAGTACTAAACATAATGCCCAAAAAGGTGAAACGCCTTGTGCTCCTTTAAAAGTGATTTCCGGATTTTTACGTCTTGAAAATGTTGTTGTAAGAGGCGGAGATGGCGGAAATGGCGGAAACGGCGGATATAAAAGCCTGTTACATATTCCTCTTATTTTTCTTGGTGGTGGCCATGGCGGAAATGGAGGTAAAGGTGGTAACGGTGGTTATGCAATAGAATTTGACAGAAATAAAAATAATACAGTTGTTCTCACCGGAACCTCTCGTTTAAAATCAGGTAAAGGTGGTTTAGGCGGTAAGAAAGGTTATGCCAACCCCAATTACTGGCTTATCCCCGGTTTTTCCGGTACTAACGGTGCTAATGGCGAACGTTTAAAAACTACTAATTTAGATACAGATTATTAACAAAAATAAAAAAGCTGTCTTGACAGGCAGCCTTTTTTATATTTACAAACAAACATTCTTTTTGCGATGCAATTTATATTTAAATTGCTAATTTTTGAAAGTGTTTTTTATAATTAATAAAACATATTTCTATTAATTAATTTAAGAAAGGATGATTGTTTATGAATAATTTAACATCCACTCCAGAAACAACGGTGCGTAATTTTTATGATAAAATAAAGAATTTTGATAATTTTCACAAACATTATTCAAAGGAAGATTTTTTAGCTTTATTTGAAGGCATGGTTAATAATGAGCGACTTAAGAACCGGTTAAAAAATTTTATTAAGAAAGCTGTTGCTGAAAATGTACGTTCTGAAGATGATATTGTTAATGAACATTATATATCTTCTTTATGGGATATTCTGACTAAAGAATCTTTTTTGAAGAAAATATATAATTGTTCAAAATTAAAAGATTATGTTGGAGTGTCCACGGAAAAACATAAAAATATGATACTGCTGCTTGTTAGTACGGAAATATCATCTTTACTCAAACTACCTTTTATTAATAAATGTAAGTCGGAGTTTGAACAAATTGGAAATGGAAAATGCATAACTTATTATATGGCTTTGATATTGATTTTAGAACTGATTATGTTGACCGGGTGCATTAAATTTGGGCGCATTCCTAAAGTAATAATGAAAAAACGTAGAGCGGTTTAGAGAATATATTGTTTAAAATCGTTTGTGTTAAAAGAATATAAATCAAAATTTAACTTTAATTTAATTGACATATTTAAAAACCGATGTAAAATAAGTGTATTCCATATATTTAATTGAATGAATGATGGAAAAATATAAAAATTTAACAGAAAGGGTGAATTTTTATGGGCTATACTTCAAAAGAACAAAAAGAAATAGGTAAAATAATTAATAAAAATTTAAAGGAGGATTATGGGCCTGAAAAAATTGAATCAATAACGAAATTTATAATAGACAATGAAAACCTTAGAAAAGAGGTAATTGCTGAATTGGAAAAACAAGGATTGGATCCTGAAGGTACCGTTACAGCCGGTGACAAAGAAAAGGTTGAAACAGCAATAAAAAATTTAGCTAAGTCATCTAAAATAAAAAATTTAGCTAAGTCATCTAAAGAAATAAAGGACATAATTACACAGCTATAAGCCAGAAAATTATTGGAGATCGAATGATATAAAAAATATTGTTTACTAAGTTATACTTATTCTATATATTTTAAAAAACAAAGGAGTTGAATGTTATGCCTGCAACAAAAAAAACAAATCCTACGCTTGCAGCGCCAAAAAGAAATCCTATGGTTGAGGGAATACAAAGGGGTCAAAGAAACGCAAGAATAAAGAAATTGCTAGCTGAATGTACGGGCGCTACTGTGGCATCAGTAGTGTTAGCAGCTCTGGCATATATGGCTTTGGTGCCGCCAAACAAATAGAACGATAAATTTATTTTATATTTTCTAATAAAGCACTCATCTAAGTTATTGATGAGTGCTTGTTTTTATGAAAATTAATTTTGATTTAACTAAAGGACCTGAATGATAATTGTTTTTGGATTGTATTAAGTTAACGCCCACAGAGCTATGGCGCATTCTATTTTTTTCTTTTGAATTTTACAATTCAAGTCAAAGGGTTTCATAATATCACCGCAGTGCTGATAATTTTTTGCGGCACACCCGCCGCTACAATAAAATTTTACCCAGCAATTTTTACATTTTTCTTTATGATAAATAGTTGTATGTAAGAATTTTTTCTTTATTTTATTATCAAATGTATGCTCATTTAAATTGCCGATTTTAAATTTTTCTTCGCCGACGAGTTGGTGGCAGGAATATATATCTCCGTTTGGCGTTATAGCCACATAATCATTTCCGCATCCGCAACCTTTAAGTCTTTTGACAACACATGGACCGTTGTTTATATCTACATTAAAATTAAAAAAGTTTATTTTTTTGCCTTCATTTTTTAATTTAATTAATTTTTTACAAAGGGTTTCGTGTTCTTTTAAAATTTTATCCAGGTCTTTTTCTGTTAATGCGTAAGGAAATTTGTCATCGCAAAGCACGGGCTCCATGGAAAGGCTTTTAAATCCCAGGTCATACATGTGCATTACGTCATTTGAAAAATCCGGATTTTGATTTGTATAAGTACCTCGTACATAATAACTTTTATCGCCCCGGGAATTTATGAGTTTTTGGAATTTAGGTACTATTAAATCATAAGAACCTGTTTTGGTTTTAGTGATACGGAATTTATCATTAATATTTTTTCTTCCGTCCATGGATAAAACAACGTCATAAATTTCTTTGTTTATAAAGTTAATTTTTTCATCATTAAGTAATATTCCGTTTGTGGTTAAAGTAAATCTGAAGTTTTTGTTGTGTTTTTTTTCTAAACTTCTGGCATACTTTACGGTTTCCGTTACGACGTCCCAATTCATCAGTGGTTCTCCGCCGAAAAAGTCCATCTCTAAATTCTTTATATTTCCTGATTTTTCAATTATAAAATCTACGGCTTTTTTAGCGGTTTCAAGCGGCATAAGCTCTCGCTTACCGCATCCGAATTTGCCCTCGGAAGCAAAGCAATATGAACACCTTAAATTACAATCGTGTGCAACGTTTAAGCACACGGCTTTTATAGGAGAAGATAATTTTTCTTCCGTTGCTAAATTTTCATAGGTATCTTTTGAAAACAGTTTTTCATTTTTATAAAGTTCAAAAATTTCTTGATAAGCTTCTCTGACATCTTTTTCGGTATATTTGTTTTCTAATTTTTTAACGATATAATTTTCCGTATAATCAAAAAACGTTCCGTTTAGGTAGTCCAAAATGTCATAAGAAATGTCATCTACCATATGAACGGCACCGCTGTTGCTGTCAACTACAAAATTGTTGTTTCCCCACTTGAATTTATGTATCATTGGATTTTTATCGGCCTTTCTTTTGCTGTTATTTTTGCCATGAAATATTTTTTTACAAAATATTATCTTTCGGCTTTTGCCGAAAGATAATATTTAACACTTTAAATTTTAGTACTTTTATTTTTTGTGTTCACATTTTTGGTTGCTGACGGTATTGTCAACTTTGGAAGCGGTTTGGCAAGAAGCTTGGCATTCGCCGCATCCGCCGTATTCTGCGCTTTTTTTCAAATCTGCGGTGTTAATTGTTTTTATGTGTTTCATCTTTATTCTCCTAACTTTAAATTCTTTGTATATTTATATATTTTATCATAACCAAATGATTTTTTGAATACCTTAAATTTAAAATAATTGATTTGTAAAGTAATATATGCTTGTTTCAGAAATATATATTTTAATAAAAGTAAATAATTAAGGTAAAAAACATAAAAGTTGTTGGGGTTGATTAAAATGAATTGGCATGCGTTGTCGTGCGATAAAGTTATTGAAAAATTAGGGACTGACATTAAAAACGGTATTTCTGAATCCGAAGTTAAGGTTAGGTTGTTAAAATACGGAAAAAATATTGTTTGTTCCGAAAAGTCGAGCGGATTTTTTAAAAAATTATTGCATCAACTTTCGGATTTTATGGTAATAATTTTAATATTGGCTGCAGTTATTTCTTTTATTACGTCTTTTTTAAGTCATCAGTCTGATTATATAGATACTGTAATTATTTTGGGAATAGTGATAATAAATTCCGTTATAGGGGTATTGCAGGAAAGTAAAGCGGAAAAAGAACTGGCGGCACTGAAAAATTTGTCTACGCCGCTTACAAAAGTTATAAGGGGCGGAAAAGTTAAAAGAGTTTCTTGTGAAAATATTGTTCCGGGTGATATATTAACTCTTTCGAGCGGAGATTTGGTATGTGCCGATTCGAGGATAGTGGAATCTTATAATCTTATGGTTGAAGAATCCGCTATAACCGGGGAATCTTTTGCCATTGAAAAAAATGAATCTGAAATTTTAGAAAAGGAAACTCTTGTTTCGGATAGAAAAAATATGCTTTTTACAAATTCAATAATAAATAGAGGTTATGCTAAAGCCGTAGTAGTTTCTACCGGTATGAATACAGAGGTAGGAAAAGTTGCAAAAATTGTAAATTCGGAAAAACAATCTAAAACACCGCTTCAAAATAAACTTGCAATTACAGGCAAAATTATAGCTGTTTGTATTATGGCAATAAGTTTGATTGTATTTGTATTAGGTGTGATGCAACATATAGATTTTATGGAAATGTTTATGATTTCCATAAGTTTGGCCGTTGCTGCTATTCCGGAAGGACTTCCTGCTGTGGTGACTATAGTTTTGGCGAACGGTGTACGCCTTATGGCAAAAAGA
Organism: uncultured Clostridia bacterium; assembly: GCA_937912175.1. Taxonomy (GTDB): domain Bacteria; phylum Bacillota; class Clostridia; order Oscillospirales; family Acutalibacteraceae; genus UMGS1491. Next base: position 11,113 of record CALDOU010000064.1, on the reverse strand, counting down.
AATGCTATTGTAAGAAATTTGCCTGCCGTGGAAACTTTGGGACACGCAAATGTTATATGCTCGGATAAAACAGGTACGCTTACTCTTAATAAAATGGCGGTAAAGGAAATAAGAAGTGCGGAAAAAATTGAAGATATAAAGAATAATTTTTCTAAAAAATTATTGTGTGTAGCCACACTTTGCAGTAACTCGGAATTGTCAAAAGAGCATGGAAATTTTTCCGCTCATGGCGAACCTACTGAAAACGCATTGGTTATTGAAGCCGCAAAGAATGGAATTACTAAAAAAAATTTATTAAAAGAATATTTAAAAATACATGAATTTCCATTTGACTCTTCTCGAAAAATGATGTCCGTTATTTATAAAAGGACGAATAAATCGTATAAAATAGTAACTAAAGGTGCACCGGAAGTTATTTTAAAAAAATGTTCCCATTATTATACCGAAAACGGGGTATATCCCATTAATGAAGAAATAATTGGAAATATAGAAAAAAACAATGCAAAAATGGCATCGGAAGCTTTAAGGGTTTTGGCGGTAGCATACAAAGAAGAAGCTTTGTCTAATATTGATACCGAAAAATGGAATGAACAAAAAGATAACATCGAAAAAAATCTTGTGTTTTTAGGATTGATCGGAATTATTGACCCTCCTCGCCCGGAAGCTAAAATTGCTGTTTACGATTGCAAAAGGGCGGGAATAAAACCCGTTATGATAACGGGGGATAATGTTCAAACTGCAAAAGCGATCGCAAAAGAAGTAGGAATAATTTCGGAAAAAGCTTACAGAGAAAATAAAGGAATTATTACAGGTGGTGAACTTAATAATATTGAAGATAAGGATTTAAGGGATGTTGTTAATGATTATTCAGTATTTGCCAGAGTTTCACCCGAACATAAAGTAAAAATAGTAAAGGCGTTCCAATCAAACGGTAATGTTGTTGCCATGACGGGTGACGGAATTAATGACGCTCCCGCTTTAAAAATAGCGGATATAGGTTGTGCAATGGGGAAAATGGGAACGGATGCCGCAAAATCGGCATCTGATATAATAATTGCCGATGATAATTTTGCTACAATAGTAGAGGCAGTAAAACAAGGCAGGGGAATGTTTGAAAATATAAAAAAGACTGTTCATTTTTTGATTTCCACAAATATCGGAGAAGTAATGGTTGTATTGTTTGGCTTTTTGCTTAGAGTACCGCCTCCGCTTTTAGCAATTCATCTTTTGTGGATAAATTTGGTGACTGACGCTTTTCCTGCTTTGGCGCTTGGAATGGATCCGATTGATAAAAATATAATGAGTTTTCCTCCTAAAGACTCCAAAAAAAGTCTTTTTGCCGGTGGAATGGGATATAATATTGTTATTGAGGGATTATTTATTGCGGCTATGGGGTTGCTTTCCTATAGTATTGGCCGTGCATTTTTTGATGTTGATCCGATGTGTCCCATAATTGGTCAAACCATGGCATTTTTAACTTTGGGATTGAGTCAATTGATTCATGCGTTTAATGTTCAAAGCAGAAAGTCTTTATTTATAACCGGGTTTTTAAAAAATTTAAAATTAATATGGTCTGTGATTTTTTGTATAGTATTAGAAGTAATTACCGTAACTGTTCCTGCGTTATCAAGTTTTTTTAAAACGCGGTCGCTTAATGTGTTGCAATGGGCGGTAGTGTGGATTTTAGCTCTTTTACCGCTTGGAATTTCGGAACTTGAAAAAATTTTTCAGCGGAATGATAAAATATGAGAAAAATTATATTGATTGTTAAAAATAATGAGTTTATACAGTAAAAACAAAAAACTGATTATATTTGACAATAAATCTTTTAATAATATTATGGTTACTTTATTTAATAAATAGTGTATAATATGAATTAAATCAAAAAATAATTTTTTGAAAGAATTTATTTTAATTGTATAGTGAGGGAACCCAATGTTTGAAAAATATAAAGTATTTAAAACTCAGCTTGCAGGTCGAAGCCTTGTGGTAGAAACCGGCAAGTTTGCTCAGCTTGCAAACGGAACTTGTATGGTGCGCTATGGTGACACATGTGTCAATGTGGCGGTTACTGCTTCGGACAAGCCTCGTGACGGAATTGATTTTTTCCCCCTTTCCGTGGATTTTGAAGAAAGGCTTTATGCTGTCGGTAAAATTCCGGGCTCTTTTTCCAAAAGAGAAGGTAAGCCTTCAGATAAAGCAATTTTAGCTTCTCGTGTTATAGATAGGCCTATTCGTCCTTTGTTTCCGAAAGATATGAGAAATGATGTTTCTGTTGTTTGTACGGTAATGTCGGTTGATGAGGATTGTTCTCCTGAAGTTACCGCTATGATTGGTACGTCTATTGCATTGAGTATTTCGGATATTCCTTGGGATGGACCTATTTCCGGAGTTTTTGTGGGATTGGTTGACGATGAGATTATAATTAACCCAACGGCGGAGGAACGTAAAAAATCCGACCTTACATTAACCGTGGCTTCTACCGAAGATTTAATTCCTATGATTGAAGCGGGAGCAAATGAAGTTTCGGATGAAAAAATGTATGAAGCTATTTTAAAAGCCCACGAAGTTAACAAGGAAGTCATTGAATTTATTAAAAATATAAAAACTCAAATAGGAAAAGAAAAGTTTTCTTATGAAAGTGCAGAACCTTCAAAAGAGATGTTTGAAGCGGTAAAAGAGTTTTCTTTGGAAGATATAAAAGAGGCGCTTTACACAAACGATAAAACTGTCAGAGACGCTCGCTTAGATCCGATTTATAAAAAAGTGCATGAAAAATTTGATGAAATATATCCTGATTGTGAAAAACAGATTGATGAATGTTTATATAAAACTCAAAAATTTGTTGTCAGACGTTGGCTTTTGGATGAACAAAAACGTGTTGACGGACGAGGCATGGATGAAATTCGCCCGCTTGATGCGGAGGTTGGTCTTTTACCTCGTGCTCACGGTTCGGGAATGTTTACAAGAGGTCAAACTCAGGTTTTAACGGCTTTAACTTTAGGTCCGATTAGTGATGAACAAATTTTGGACGGAATAGATGGAGAAGAATCCAAAAGGTATATGCACCATTATAATTTCCCGTCATATTCCGTCGGGGAAACTCGTCCGAGCAGAGGACCGGGACGTCGTGAAATCGGTCATGGAGCTTTGGCTGAAAAAGCTTTAGTCCCTGTTATTCCTTCTGTGGAAGAATTTCCATATGCTTTGCGTTTGGTTTCGGAGGTTCTTTCTTCTAATGGTTCCACTTCACAAGCTTCGGTGTGCGGTTCTACTTTGGCTCTTATGGATGCAGGTGTTCCGATTAAAGCACCTGTTGCCGGAATTTCTTGTGGCTTAATTACCGAAGGTGACCGTTTTATGACAATGGTTGATATTCAGGGGTTAGAAGACTTTTTCGGTGACATGGACTTTAAAGTTGCGGGAACCCATAAAGGTATTACGGCAATTCAAATGGATCTTAAAATTCATGGTCTTACAAAAGAAATTATTAAAGAAGCCTTGGAAAAAACTCATAAAGCCAGGGATTATATTCTTGACGAGATAATGCTTAAAGAAATTTCAGAACCAAGACCCGAACTTTCAAAATATGCGCCAAAAGTTTTGTCAACGTCTATTCCAATTGATAAAATAAGGGAAGTAATAGGTTCGGGTGGAAAAGTAGTTCAAAAAATTTGTGCCGATTTTGATGTTAAGGTTGACATTGAGGAAGATGGTAAAATTTTTATCCTTGGTGTGGATACTTATAATTGCAGAAAAGCATTGGATACTATCAGAAATATTGTAGTTGAACCGGAAGTAGGGGCGGTTTATACAGGTAAAGTAATACGGATTATGGATTTTGGGGCATTTATTGAGTTTGTGCCGGGCAAAGAAGGACTTTGCCATATTTCTCAAATTTCAAATCATCGTGTAGGAAAAGTTTCGGACGTACTTTCTGTAGGTGATGAAGTTACCGTTCGTATAACTGAAATTGATTCAAAAGGAAGAATAAATCTTTCGATGAAAGAATTTCATAATTAAAAATTTTTAGGAGGAGTTATTGTTGGCTAAAAGATTTAAAAGGGTTAATAAAAATAAGCGCTTTATTGCAATAGGGACTATTATAATTGGATTTTTAACGGCAGCAATAATTAGTTTATTGGTACTTAAAAGCAAAGGAATAATAAACAGCGCCAAAGTTTCTGTGGTTATTCCGGTTTATAATACCGAAAAATATTTAGATGAATGTTTAAATAGCGTTGAAAATCAGACGTTAAAAGAAATTGAAATTATATGCGTAAATGATGGCTCAACAGATAACTCTTTAAGCGTGCTTGAAAAACACCGATCAAAAGACAGGCGCATAAAGATAGTTAACCAAAAAAATGCGGGGGTTTCCGCAGCACGTAATGCCGGAATAAAAAAAGCTTCCGGTGAATACATAGCTTTTTTGGATTCAGATGATATTGTAGTTCCGTGGGCGTATGAAAGAGCATACGGTTTAGCTACTAAGCACAATGTAGATATTGTTGAATTTGATTTTCATGGTTTTATAGACGGGGAAGAAACTGGTGCTTCATCACTTTCTTATAGAGAGTCAAGTTTTGAAATTAAAGAAAGAAATCCCTCAGAAAAACCGTTTCAACCTCTTGATTTTAATGTTGATATTGTTTGGAACAAACTATGGAAAAGGTCTTTTATAAAAAGTAATGATTTTTCATTTAAAAAAGGTATTAATAGGGGAGAAGATACCTTGTTTAATATGATAGCTGCTTCATCCGTTTTTAAAACTGTAAGAGATAAAAACCAATTATACTGTTATAGGACAAGCAGGCCGGGCTCTGCTATGACTGTAACTCAAAAAGATGGTAAAAAAAGACTTGAAAGTTATATTATAATGTTAGAAGGACTTAACGAAAAAAGAAATAAAATCAAGTTTGAAGGCAGTGACCAGTGGATATTGTCGAGTATGTTATATTTAGTGTATTCTCCCATTTCGTACGATTTAGATAATGCTGAAGATAAAAAATATTATGCCGAAAAATCGCTTGAAATAATAAATGATTTTCTGAAAAAATATGATATTACTCCTGAAGGAGATAATATCAGCATGATGAATAATTTGAAAAGTTTTCTATAAACAAGAAATGTGATTAAAGGAAGTATGTTGTATGAAAAAAAGTATTAAAAGGTACGTTTTTATTACCGTTATGCTTGTGGCTGCCATTGTTTTGACAGTTTTTACTTCTAAAAAAATTATAGAGGTTAAGGAAGAAAATTCTTATCCATATAAAATTTCTATTGTTGTTCCGGTATATAATACCGAAAAATATTTGGACGAATGCTTGGAATGTCTTGAAAAACAGACCTTAAAAGAAATTGAAATTATTTGTGTAAACGACGGCTCAAGGGATAACTCTTTGGAAATTTTACAAAATCATGCTTCCAAAGATGAAAGAGTTAAAGTTATAAATCAAGCAAACGGAGGAGTTTGTTCGGCAAGAAATGCCGGAATAAGAGCCGCACAAGGAAAATATATTTCATTTATAGATTCCGATGATTTAATTCCGCCGTATTCCATGGAAAAAGCATATAATGATCTGAAAAAATATAAAGTGGATGTAGTATCCTTTAAACTTCAAACCTTTATAGACGGAGATGAAATAAATATTAATGATTTTGCGTATGATTCGTCAAAAGTAAAGGTTTGTGAAAGAAGCAAAAATCAAAATCCCTTTTATGATATGGTGGAAAATACCGGTTATATAGTTACAAAAGTATATAAGAAATCCGTTATTACCGATAATAATATTTGGTTTAAAGAAGGAGTAACACATTACGAAGATCAATTGTTTAATTTATTGGTTTTCCCGCATGTGACTAAAATGGTTCAAGATGACAATATTTTCTATCTTTACAGAACCAACAGGCCCGGATCCGCTGTAACTGAATTTAATGCAAAAAAAGTACTTACGGCTTCTACCAAAGCTTCTGAAGAATTAGTCAATAATTTTGATGTGTTTAATTTTGAAAGAGGAACAGAATGGTTGGTTTCTAAGGTTTTTGACCTTAATTATAACCATATTGTTAATGATACTAAAAACGAAGAAGACAAAAAGTTTTTTGCTGAAAAAGTAGTATATTTAATTGAGGAAAAATTAGTTAAAGAACGTGGTGTAAAATTAGAAGATTGGCACAAGGAAAACCTAAATGTTTTAAAAAATATTGTAGAGGGGTAATTAACCTGTGAAAAAAGCTTTTAATGTGGCAATGTGGTTATTTTCTGTGATGTTACTTTGTGCATTGGGTTTTGTAAAATTAAGACATTTAAGTGAAGAATATTCTTATTTAAAAGGCGTTGATAATGCTAAAGTTTCAGTGGTAATTCCTGTTTACAATACAGAAAATTATTTAGATGAATGTTTAAATACCATAGAAAATCAAACACTTAAAGAGTTGGAAATAGTATGCGTAAATGATGGTTCTAAGGATAGCTCTTTACAAATTTTAAAAAATCACGCAAAAAAAGACCATAGAATAAAAATAGTAAATCAAAAAAATTGTGGAGTTTCTGTTGCCAGAAATAACGGTATTAAGGTTTCCAAAGGTAAGTATATAATGTTTGCGGATTCGGACGACTTAATTCCCCCATATGCTTGTGAAAAAGCATATCAATGTGCGGAAAAATATAATGTTGATGTTGCGTGTTTGGGTAATATGTGCTTTATTGATGGCCAAAATATTGATGTTAACAGTTTTGGTCATGATGAATCAAAAATAAGTTTTAATACTTGTGAAAGTTCTGAAATTCCTTATTATGCACTAAAAATTGAGATGTCATCTGTGTGGAATAAAATTTGGAAAAAATCGTTTTTGATTGAAAATGACATTTATTTTAAAGAAGGTATTTCCCGCGGTGAGGATGGATTATTTAACATAATAGCTTTTTCAAATGTACGGAAAGTTGCGCATGACGACAATATTTTTTATTGTTATCGTCAAAATCGACCAAACTCTGCTCTAACTGTTTCAAATGCAAAAAAAATATTGGAAAGTGCTATCCCCGGCGGACAAGAGCTTATAAAAAATCGTTACAGATTTAATTTTGACAATAGTGACAGCTGGCTTGTAAATAATATACTGGGTTCTACGTTTATAAGAATTACCGAAGATTTGAGTGACATACAAGATAAAATATATTTTTCTCGAAAAACTATAGAATTAATAGAAGATCAATTAGTGAAACAACACGGTGTGGTGTTAACTTTAGAACAACAGGAAAAGGTTAATGTTTTAAAGGAAATTGCAAGGGGATAACGAAAATTAATTAAAAAATTTCTGTTGGGAGTTTAAATTTTATGAAATTGGAAAAAGGATTTCCAAAAGATAGAATACGAAACTTTAGCATAATAGCCCATATAGATCACGGAAAATCCACTCTTGCTGACAGAATTTTGGAGCTTACAGATTCTGTTTCCGCAAGGGAAATGGAAAGTCAGCTTTTGGATAATATGGATTTGGAAAAAGAGCGTGGGATTACAATAAAATCCCATGCTGTTAGCCTTTATTATAATGCTCATGATGGTAAGGAATACCTTTTTAATTTGATAGATACTCCCGGACATGTGGATTTTAACTATGAAGTTTCACGCTCTTTGGCGGCTTGTGAAGGAGCGATTTTGGTAGTAGATGCTTCTCAGGGAATAGAAGCGCAAACACTTGCAAATACTTACCTTGCATTAGATGCAGGGCTTGAAATAATACCTGTAATAAATAAAATTGATTTACCAAGTGCCGACCCCGAAAGAGTAAGTCGTGAAATTGAGGATATTATAGGTATTCCTGCTGATGATGCACCTAAAGTTTCCGCCAAAACGGGACTGAATGTGAAAGATATTTTGGAAAGCATAGTTAAAAATGTCCCTCCGCCGAAAGGCGATGAAAACGAACCTTTAAAAGCTCTTATATTCGATTCTTTTTATGATGCTTATAAAGGAGTAATTGTTTATGTCCGAATTATAGACGGAACAGTAAAAACAGGGGATAAAATAAAATTTATGGCCGGTGGGGAGTCTTTTACGGTTACGGAATGTGGGGCTTCAAGGGCTATAAATTTGGAACCGACGGGAATTTTAACTGCCGGTGAGGTTGGATATATAGCTGCATCCATAAAGACGGTAAGTTCAGCTAAGGTGGGGGACACCATTACCTTGGAAAGTAATCCGGCTTTGAACCCTTTGCCGGGGTATAGAGAAGTAAACCCAATGGTTTTTTGCGGTGTTTATCCTTTGGATGGTTCAAAATACGGAGATTTAAAAGATGCATTGGAAAAATTGAAATTAAGTGATGCTTCGCTTTCCTATGAGCCTGAAACTTCTATGGCTTTGGGATTTGGATTTAGATGTGGATTTTTAGGGTTGCTTCATATGGAGATTATAGAAGAGCGGCTTGAAAGAGAGTATAATCTTGATTTAATAACTACCGCTCCAAGTGTTATTTATAAAATAAATTTGATGAACGGGAGTACTGTTTTTATAGATAATCCCACTAATTATCCATCTCCCGCAAATATTGCGGAGTCATTGGAACCTATTACCGATGCTCATATTTATGCGCCTTCAAGTTTCATAGGGGCAATAATGGAACTTTGTCAAGATAGACGTGGAATATATGTGGATATGAAGTATATAGATACCGAAAGGGTGGATATCCATTATAAACTTCCACTTAATGAAATAGTTTATGATTTCTTTGATTCTTTAAAATCAAAAACTAAAGGATACGCTTCCTTTGACTATGAAGTTATAGGATATGAAAAGTCAGATCTTGTAAAATTGGATATAATGTTGAATGGTGATGTAGTAGACGCGCTTTCTTTTATAATTCACCGTGAAAAGGCTTATCACAGGGCAAGAAAAATGGTGGAAAAGCTAAAAGAAAAAATACCGCGGCAGTTGTTTGAAGTGCCTATTCAAGCGGCTATCGGAGGTAAAATAATTGCCAGAGAAACCGTTAAAGCGATGCGCAAAGACGTTTTATCTAAGTGTTACGGTGGAGATATTACTCGTAAGAAAAAGCTTTTGGAAAAGCAAAAAGAAGGTAAGAAACGTATGCGTCAGTTAGGTAGTGTAGAAATTCCCCAAGACGCATTTATGTCAGTCTTAAAATTGGACGAAGAATAAATTTTTAAAAAGTTGGTGCATGAATATGTTAAAAAAATCATTGGGAATATATATTCATGTACCTTTTTGCAAAAGTAAATGTCCATATTGTGATTTTTATTCTTTATCAAATTTTACATCGGATTACGTTGAAAAATATATTTTAACGGTATGTTCAGAATTAAGAAAATGGGGTTCTCGCTTAGAAAATAAAGTTGTAGATACTGTATATATCGGCGGTGGAACGCCGAGTGTTTTAAGCTCGGAACAAATTATAAAAATTTTAACGAGTGTAAAAGAAAATTTCCACTTTGGGTTTTTGAACGAATACCCTGAAATAACGCTAGAGGTCAATCCGGCCGATTATGATAAAATTGACTTTGAAAAATTGAATTATTATGGCATCAATAGAGTTTCTATCGGTGCTCAGTCTTTAAATAATTCAAATTTGAAAATATTAGGAAGAAGGCACAACACGGAGGATATATTTAAGTCTGTTCTTGCTGCCGAAAAATCTAAAATCAATAATGTTTCTTTGGATATTATTCTTGGTGCACCATATCAAGAAAAAAAAGATGTATATGATTTTTTTTGTTTTTGCAAAGAAAACGATATTCCACATGTATCGTCTTATTTGTTGAAAATCGAAGATGGAACGCCTTTTTATTTTAATAAAGAAAAGTATAAATTTTTTGATGATGATGAATATGCTGATATTTATTTTTATGCTTGTGATTTGGCAAAAAAGATGGGGTATGGTCATTACGAGATTTCAAATTTTGCTTTTAAAGGGTTTGAAAGCCGACATAATTTAAAATATTGGAATTTGGATGAATATTTGGGAATTGGACCGTCAGCACATAGTTTGGTTGAAAACAAAAGGTTTTATTACCCTAAAGATTTGGCGGGGTTTATAAATTTCCCCAAAACGATTTTTGAATGTAAATTTGAACCTGAAAAAGAATTTGTGATGTTAAAGTTACGCACCTCGAAAGGTTTGAATAATGATGAATTTAAATATAAGTTCGGTAAGGATATTCCTCAAAAGTATTTTCAAAAAGCTGAAAAATTTGCAAAATATGGATTTTTAAAAATTGATGATAAAAATATTTCACTTAACGAAAAAGGTTTTTTGGTTTCTAACTATATTATTTCTGAGATAATTTAGAGTATATTAGTTAAAGTGAAAATCTAAAGTTTTGTCAAAATAAGTGTTGACAAATTCAGACCTTATATGATATACTGTTAAAGTACTGTGTAGATAACCAGTTGGTTTTGTATGGTTGTGAAGATGGCGGCATAGCTCAGTTGGCTAGAGCATTCGGTTCATACCCGAAGTGTCGATGGTTCGAGTCCATCTGTCGCTACCAATTAATTTTAAACGGCCCGGTGGTCAAGCGGTTAAGACACCGCCCTTTCACGGCGGTAACACGAGTTCGATTCTCGTACGGGTCATTCACAGGCGTATAGCAGAGGCTATGCGCTTTTTTCTTTTGCTAAGAATAATTGTCGGTAAAAATGGTAGAACCAAAGTCGCCCATTCGGGGGTGTCTTTGGTTCTTTTTTGTTAAAGGAGTAAGCTCATATAAATTTCATTTACAAATTGTCCATCAATCCACAAAGAATCTCTTTTGATGCCTTCTTCTTTAAAGCCCATTTTTCTATAAAGATGAATTGCTTGATGATTGTGTTCGATAACCGTTAATTCTTAGCGATGTAGCTGCTGTTGTTTCGCCCAGTGTATCACATACTCAAATAGCTTCGTACCTGTGCCTTTTCCGCGACTAAGGCTGTGTACGCCTATCGCAATGGATGCACGGTGAGAGGTACGAGAAAAATTTTCACCTTTTAGTAGTAGGTAGCCTAAAATCTCTTCGTTTTCTTCCACAACAAAAAAGCCTGATTTAGGTGCAGCATTGATAGTGTTAATAAACTTGCCTAATGATTCAGGTGTCAGTTGTCTTTCGTTT
>CALDOU010000063.1 GCA_937912175.1 uncultured Clostridia bacterium | reverse complement strand
CATTTTGCAAGCAGGAAACCGTTTAATTTATAAATCGTTATCTAAAAGATAATCTTCCACAATATCTTTAAAATGAATTATATCAATAGCATTTTCACATAAGCGATCAATTAAATTCAAAATCATATTCTTATTTGGAAATATACTTTCTATTGCTTCTTCTCTTACAATACCATTAACTTCTTCACTTACATAAATACCATAATGAGTTTTGTTTTCTTCCAAAGTTTCTAATATGCCGTATGTAATAATTTTATTTTCGCTATGTTTTAAAATTTTTTTATAAATACTTTTCATTTCTTGATTTCTCCCAATATTAAAATCCTATAATATATTTTAAAAATCACAAAAAGAGTTTACAACAAAATATACCCAAATTTATACGAAACCGATTCGAATATTTACTGTTATTTTTGCTTTTATTAATTACATATTTTGTGCTAACAAACACATTCTAATTTAAGCAATATTCGGTTCATCATTCGACCATAATAATCGGAATAATACAAACAAAACACAGAAAAGCCCGTATATCAAAAGCTTTTTATAAAAAATAGAAACACTTATTTATATAAAAATTTTTCTTCAGATAGAAAGTATTAAAAACCTATTTACTATACCGCAGAAAAATCTAAAAAGCCGCTCTAAAAGAGCGGCTTTTTCAAAAACAAATCATTCTACAGAATCTGACATTATTTTAACTGATACGAGTAGTTAAAAGGGGCATGAATAAATTTAGTATTTAAGCGGATTACAGGCATTAGTAATATTTACATTCCTAATTTATTACTTCATATTCGAATAAATACCCATATTCTTCGTGTTCGTCTTTGTTTCGCTGTATTATTTCAATCATTTTATTTAAGTGCCTATTAAATTTTTCAGATATTGTATTTATGCCAAATATTTCAACTTTATCAGCATCGCATTCAGTTCTTAACAAATCCCAGAAAGCGCTCCAATTTTTTCCGTACCAATCAGGAAAGTCAAAAGCTTTTCTGATTCTTTCGTGAATTTCTAATAAGGATTTACAATCCGTTAAATCCAATTTTACTATTTTGGGTATTTCATTAAGCCTTTTCAATTCTTTTTCCATAATTATTCTCTCCCTAAATTATTTCATAAAATGTTTCATAGTGATCGTACGTTACGAATATTAACCCATCATTTGACCAAAGTAACCTATGTTTGTTACGTTTACCTTCATAATAATTTATATCTGCTTCGTACCAGATTCTTCCCTGTGCATCAGGCAGATGTTTATCATCGTTCCTGTATATGCCCATTGTAATCATTTTTCCCGGTGCAAACTTTTTCGGTGACTTCCCCCATTTCCAACCCAAATCGCTTATTTCTTGTTCCGAAATATAATAACCAGGTAATTCTCCGTAATATTTTATCCAAAAGTCAGCACCATTTTTTGCGTCCTTGGTTGCATCTCCTGCTATAATTGCCTCTAACTCGACTGTTTCGCATCTGCAATTTGGATGAATTGGCGGCTGCTCAAAATCTGTATCATATGTGGAATAAATTTTGCCGTCAAGACTTTCACAACGCCAACATGTTGTAAGAGTTGCATTTGTTATCCACTGC
>CALDOU010000062.1 GCA_937912175.1 uncultured Clostridia bacterium | reverse complement strand
CGATGAAGAAAAAGCTCAAGTCACAAATCTATCTCAATTAAAATCGGCACAATATCAATCCGGAGAAATAAATCACTCTTCTAACGGCGTTTCAATTTCAGGAGTGGATTGGAACATTAAATTAGTAGTCAAACCTTTGACCGATGACAAAGAACAATTGGAAAACTTCTCTTCAAAAGTAGACCGCAGAAATGCCCTTTCGCTTTATGAAATTACTTTAATTGATGTATTAACGGGAAAAAATTATGAAGTTCCTTACGGACAATCCGTAACGGTAACTATTCCGGTTCCGGATTTATCCGGATATACCAATTCCGTTGTAGCCCACGAAAAGTCAACCGGAAGCATGGAATATTTAGACCTCAACATCATTGAAAATCAGGCCCAATTTAAAACTTCTTCATTTAGTTTATTCGGTATAGCGGCCAAAAAGATACCTAATTTCAGCGAAAATCCTTCGGACATGCAAATTTCGGTATCAAGCCTTGTAAATAATGAAGACGAATTAAAATCCCTTTTAGGTGAAGGACTTGTTTCTAAACTGGGAAATTTAATCGATGAATCTCAAGAAGATAATACAACAAATAGCGATATAAGTACCGATAGCGGCAAAAGTTCCGAAAACAACGTAGATATCAGCGGCGGCAATAACAGTGATTCGGAAAACAACGGTAGCATATTATCCGCACTTTCGAATGCCTTCAAAAAAATAACCGATAAATCAACTTATGACAATATCTATAAATGGGCAATTGACAACGAATTTATATCAGTGCTTTTAATCTTAATCATCGGAGCAACATTAATTTGGATGTTAATATATCTTAGTCATAAAAAAGAAAAAGAAGAACAAAAAAACAATCAAAAATAATTTAATTGCTTAAGCACCATTCCCGACCTTACTTTTAGTAAAGTCGGGAATATTTTTATAAAATAAATATTCATAAAATCAAGTTTAAATTAATAAATTTAAATTACCAAAATCAAATTCATTATGAGGTGATTTTTTGAGTCAAGGTCAACTTCAATTAAATATTTTCAACGAAACTCTGGGAAAGCCATTACCAAATACAACTGCACAAATTTCTTTATCTTCCGACCCCGAAAAAATAATTGAAGAAGTAGTAACAAATAATTCGGGAAAATCGGACACTGTAATTTTAAATACACCACCGATAGAATATTCTTTGGAACCTAATTCACCTTTGCCGTACGGTGAATATAACATAACTTTTACAAACGCAGGCTTTGACACCGTTACTATTGAAAAAGTTCAAGTTTTACCCAATACCTTAGCTGAACAAAATGTATTTATGAAAAAATCCACAAATTCCGAACCGCAAAATTTAAATTATGCTATTCCCCCACATACATTATTCGGAGAATACCCCCCAAAAATTTCAGAAGATCCCGTAAAAGAACTGCCAAAACCAAGCGGCTTTGTTGTACTAAACAATGTAGTTGTCCCGGAATATATAGTCGTACATGACGGCACTCCCGATGATACAGATGTACCAAACTACTGGATTCCCTATAAAGATTATATAAAAAACGTTGCAAGCAGTGAAATATACGCAACTTGGCCGGAGGCCGCCATCAGAGCAAATGTATTAACCATAATTTCTTTTACGTTAAATCGAGTTTATACCGAATGGTATCGTAGTAGAGGAAAGAATTTCACTATAACTTCAACAACATCTTACGACCAAAAATTCGTGTATCAAAGAAATATATTTCAAGAAATATCACAAATAGTCGATGAGATTTTCTCAACATACATTACTAAACCGGATATAAAACAGCCACTATTCACCCAATACTGTGACGGAAAAAATGTAACATGTCCGGAATGGCTATCACAATGGGGGTCAAAAGAACTGGCCGAAAACGGAACCGGATATATTGATATTTTAAGAACTTATTACGGAGCTGAAATTTATCTTAAGACCACAAATCAAGTCACAGGAGTTCCCATATCTTTTCCCGGTGAAACATTGCAGTTAAATTCAACGGGAGAACCCGTTAGAACCATTCAACAACAACTTAATTCCATAAGTAACAATTATCCCGCAATAAATAAAATTGCCGTAGATGGATTATATGAACAAAGCACAGTAAATGCAGTTAAAAAATTTCAAGAAATTTTCGGATTATCTCAAACCGGAATTGTTGATTATGCTACATGGTATGAAATTTCGAAAATATATACCGCTGTTGAACGATTAACATAAAAATATTTTTTCAATATAAAATTTAACTACACTATTTTCCAAATAAAGCTATAATCTATAATTATTTCAATACATAAAAACAAGTATCATGCGAATAAATTTTATCATGTATTCTATAATTATTGACTAATTTATGCCGTATGTGATATCCTTTTTATTATCTATAATTTGATTTTATTTTCAGTATAAATTTATTCTAAAAAAACCAGAAGTAAAAAAGTAAGGGGTTTGGAATGCGTAAAACTGATATCAGCCAATACAGCAGCTCAAAAAATGCAAATATTTCAATAAAACAAAAACATAAAAATCAGAAAAAAAGACTTTCGTCTTCCTTATTGAATTTATCTTTCAGATTTTTTTTAAGTTTAATAATAATTTTTTTCACAACTATATTATTTATTCTCGGTTCTTTAAGATTATATAAATCCACTATACTTGAAAATGATGTTGCTCTTAACATCAACGCTTCAAAAATGGCACTAACCAGCTTTGTATATGTAAATGACGAAGAAGGAGTTCCGCAAGAGTATCAAAGAGTATATAATCTGGAAAACCGTGTTTGGGTGGATTTTCAAGATATCCCTCAAAACATGAAAAACGCTATTATAGCAATTGAAGACAAGCGCTTTTATGATCATCACGGCGTAGATTTTTTCAGAACTACCGGAGCTATAATGAACCTTTTAAAAGGAACCCAAAGCTACGGTGGATCCACTTTAACTCAACAATTAATAAAGAATATAACCGAAGACAATCAAGCAAGCTTAACAAGAAAAGTTCGCGAAATATTCCGTGCTGCAGAACTTGAAGAGAGATATTCCAAGGATGAAATTTTGGAATCATACCTTAATGTAGTAAACTTTGGAGGAGGAAGCCGAGGGGTACAAGCTGCCGCAAACTTATATTTTAATAAAAACATTCAAGAATGTTCTTTGGCTCAATGCGCAACAATAGCGGCAATTACTCAAAACCCCACAGCACATAATCCTATCTATCATCCGCAAAACAATAAAGAAAGACGTGAACTCGTTCTTAAGGAAATGCTGGAACAAAAAATGATTTCCGAACAAGAATGCGAAGCCGCTCTTGAAGAATCTTCAAAACTATCCTTCGATAATATATCGGAATCCGAAGAAGAAACCGGTTCAGCAAATGTACGTGGCTGGTACATGGAAGCCTTAATCAGAGACGTTGTCAATGATTTATGTTCAAAATACAGCATCGGAAAATCTACCGCAGAAGACATGATATATACACAGGGTCTTAAAATATATTGTGCAATGGACCAAAGAGCGCAAAACATAGCTGAAAGTGCTCTTAAAGATAGTTCCGTTATGCCCAAAGATAAGAACTTGGAATTGGGATATACCATGATGGGATATGACGGAAGAATTTTAGCCACTTTAGGTTCCAGAAAGGAAAAAACCGGAAATTTATTATATGACCGTGCAAACGTAGCAAAACGTCAACCCGGTTCTACTATCAAACCGATTGCCGCTTATACCCCGATAATAGATGCCGGAATATATAATTATTCCTCTTTAATTCCTGACGAACCTTTACAAATTGATAGCGATGGAAACAATACAGTTAAAAATTGGCCTGAAAACTGGTATAAAAGCTATAAAGGGAAGGTAACACTCCAATGGGCAATAGAAAAATCCGCAAACGCCCCTGCCGCTCAAATGGTAAAACTTTTAACGCCTTATAAGAGCTATGAATTTTTAACAAAAAAACTGGGAATAACAAGCCTTGATACAAACGACTCTAAATCTTTGTCCGCTCTTGCCACGGGCGGTACTCACTATGGCGTAACTCCTTGTGAAATGACTGCCGCTTTCCAAATCTTCGGTAACGGAGGAAAATTCAACAAACCTTATACCTATTTTTATGTTACTGACAGAAATGACAAAGTTATTTTGGATAACAGGGAAAATATGCCGTCTCAAGCAGTAGCTTCTTCCACCGCAACAATTATGAATCGCCTTTTAAGAAATGTAATAGTAGGACCCGAAGGTACAGGGCGTTCCGCAAATATTCCGGATTGGAATATCGTGGGAAAAACCGGTACCACAACGGATGATTACGACAGTTGGTTTATTGGGCTCAGCCCTTATGCAGTGGCAGGAATTTGGACGGGCTATGATAATCCCAAACGCATCAGTGAAACTTCGGCAGCTATAAGGATTTGGAAACACATTATGACAAAATACTTGGAAGGAAAACCAAATATTGACTACACTTATGATAAGGATGTAATAAGTGAAACTTACTGTAAAAATTCCGGTAATATTGCAAGCCCAAGCTGTTCCGGAACCGCTACCGGATATTATGTAAGCAATAACCTTCCGCCTGTATGCTCTTCTCATTCGGTAAACACATCTAAAATTCCCGAAGCCAACGATACTCCGACACCCGAAACCAACTCAACGGAAAATATCGAAAATCAAAATAATACAACCGGGTCTAATCCACCGGATGAGTCAACAAACACTCCGAGCGAAAATTCCAAACCAACAGAAAAAAACAAAAAACGAACATAAATTATAGCATTACCAAAACATTCGGCATAAACTAAAAACAACAATATATTCCATTATCAAATTCTATAATTCCTATTAGGAGCTGAATTTTCAATGAGCCTTATAGTTCAGAAATTTGGTGGAAGCTCTGTGGCCGACGCCCACCATTTACTTAATGTTGCAAAAACAATAACCGATTTATATTCCAAAAACAATGACGTTATAGTTGTAGTTTCTGCTCAAGGAAATACTACTGATAATCTTATAAAAAGTGCTTACAATATAAATTCCTCCCCATCAAAAAGAGAACTTGACGCTCTTTTATCCGCCGGCGAACAAATATCTTCTGCATTACTTGCCATAACCATTGAAAAATTAGGATTTCCTGCAATCTCGCTCACAGGGTGGCAAGCAGGGTTTCATACTGATTCATCCTACGGTAATGCTGAAATAATTAATATTATAACAGACAGAGTTAAACATGAGTTAAACCGAAAAAACATAGTAATTATAGCAGGATTTCAAGGAATTAACGCAAATAATGATATAACCACCTTCGGGCGAGGCGGTTCAGATACCAGTGCCGTAGCTATTGCGGCGGCTGTTAATGCTGATGTCTGTAAAATTTATACCGACGTTGACGGAGTGTATACTTGTGACCCGCGAATTGTTGCATCCGCAAAAAAACTAAAAACAATATCTTATAAAGAAATGTTTGAACTTTCTTATTATGGCGCACAAGTTCTTAACGAAAGGTCTATTTCCACTGCACAAAAAAACAATGTTGAAATAGAGGTCCTTTCCAGCATGTTAAACAATCCCAAAGGTACCATTGTTAAACAAATATCAAGTAATAATATTAATTGTATAAGCGGAATTGCGGTATTAAACGATATTGTAAAAATTACAATTACAGATTTATACAACAACCAAGAATTTAAAAAAGCCATTTTTGAAAAACTCGAAAAATCTGAAATTCACGTCGACGCTTTGTTAAAACCCATTGGAAAAAAAGATAAAAACTCTCTGGTATTTACCGTTTCAAAAGAAAAACTCAATGAAACCGTTAAAATATTAGAAGAATTTATACCTTGTGAAAATAAAGCTCAAATATTTTATGACAAAGACAAATCAGAAATATCGGTTATAAATATATCTGAAAATATTAATATAAATATAGCTTCCATAATGTTTGAAACATTATCCGAATTAAAAATAAACATAGAAATGGTGGCTTGCAACAACAAGAGAGTTTCTATCATCATACCGTCACATGATATGAGCAACGCCACAAATGCAATACACAGCAAATTTTTTGAAGAAGATAATTTAATTTAATCAGATAGGTTCTTTCCCTGTGATTTTCACCTCGGATGTTTGAACAATTTTATATTTGCATTTTTTTATTTTTTCTTTCCAATCAGCTTCTATATTTTTAAAATAATGAGGATTGGAATTTTTTAAAACTCTTCCCCACCCTAATACATCAATACCGTTTTTAATTTCATAATCTATAATCAACTTACAAAAATGCTCTGTTGTTTTGCAAAGACTGTTTGAAATTTCGTTTTTGATGCTTTCGTAAAAGTAAGCATCAATTTTTTTATCAATTGAGTGTACGACAGCTTCTGATTTTAAATTTATTTCAAAATTAATATCATCGTTTTCAACCCACGCTTTTGTATTATTTGAAGATTTATTAATCAAACACGTTATATCACCGATGTTATCCAAGTTCAAATTATAAGCATTAAAATTAGGCACGCATTTTAAAATCATAAATCCCCGTGCCATATCTTCTTCTATAAAATCTTTTAAAATGTCATCGGAAAACACCCCTATTCCATTTAATTTTATTTTATCTCCGTCAGAATTAAATTCAGGCGAAATCCACGCCATATATGAGTCGGAAATATTGCTTTTTAAATCCGAAACAAAATGTAATATATCTGAATTCAGCTCATCGGGAATAAGATCATGGATATCTTTGGCTTTTATAGGCTTATTATTTGATTTTACTCTAAAAATATTTGCGGCTTCTTTTTCGGTAATACAAAGTTTTACTTTTGGCCGGGTTTCACAATGACGAATAAAAAAATCCATAAAATTATTTATTCCGTTTTGAGCGACTTTTTTTCCCAACACTATAATAAGATTTTGTGAATAAACAGGAGTTAAACTGGTTTGTTTTGAAATGTTTTCCAAGGCTTCCGCCAAAGACGTTCCTCTTATTTCAAATGTTTTTGTATTAGGTTCGTCTTCGTTTACCGGATTTTTGAAGTCTAAAGCTTGAATTGTAATTATATATTCATTTTTATTTTCACAATCAATTCCGATTCCTTGAATAATTAATTTTTGATAAATTTGTTGTTGCTCCACACATCCCGACAAAATAAAAGAAACAACCAAAATAATTACTAAACATAAATATTTTTTAATTTTCAATTCTGATTTTCTCCTTTTTTATTTTTCGATTTTTTAAAATCAAGAAAATTATAGGTATAATAATCGCCACCACAATCAAATATATCAATAAAATATTTGTTACAAAAGATTCATGTAAAACTTGAAAATTACCATAAAAAAACGGAAACAAAGACATCAATCCGGAAAATATAACAATGGAAATTTTTCGTATTTTTTCTCCGAATATCTTTTTTACACCCTCCCCGGCCAAAAGTAAAAATAATGAAAGTTTTAAAAAAATACATGACATCCAAATTGCAAGATAAAGTGCATCTAAATGTCTAAACGTCCCAAATTTTCCTATTCCGGCAGCAGAATAGACAGGAAAAAGCTGAGTTTTGACAAAATCCCCCATAGTCCCGGTAATTAAAATAATAACCATTCCAAAAACACTATATACACCAATATTCCATAAAAGCATACCTTTTCTATAATCACCTTTAGCCATCGGAAATAAAACCGCCAACGCAGGAATACAAACACTTTGAGAAAGCATATAAATCACACCCTCTTTTACCGACTCAAGTCCGTTATATAAAAACGGAGTATAGTTTATATTTTCTATGCTATAAAATAGTGACACGCCCAAAAAAATCACGGAAAAAACCGTTGCCATAAAAATAAATCCGGATGTTCGGACCAAAGCCTCCAAGCCTTTATATGCTCCGTAACATGCCGAAAACAAAAGCAAAACAGAAAGCAGTGGTAATGAAATTGGCGGATTTACAGCATTTAAAATAAAGTTATTAAATATAGCCAAAGTGTGTAAGCTTATTATTAAAAAATAAATTATATAAATAAAAATTATGATGCCACTGAACTTTCCCACCAATTCCTTGGAATTGTCCATTAAATTCATGTTTTTATCCATACAAAACAACTTATATAACGGCCACACAAAAATAAAAGTAAGAAAAAATGAAATCGGAACCGAAATTAAGTGATCCCATAATTCAGAATCACCTATCAAAAGTGTCCCATAAGTTACTATCACAACCACCCTGCTTATAAATAACATACCAAATATCTGATTTACAGAAACGGAAGGTCTTTTTTCCACGTTTTCCCCTCTTTTTTAAATAATATAATATTAAAGTCAGTCTTGTTTTTTTGCTTCTGAACCCGGTAAATCTTGAATTTTTATACTCTTCTTGGATAAAAAACCCCAACCGCTCCGTACCAAAACATCCCTCATGGCAAAAATATTAAACGGGGAAAGCGGAGAAGTAAATGGTATCCCATATGTGTTTTTGGAGCAAATGTTTACCAAAACCGCAGTAAAAACAATCATTATTCCCCATATTCCCAAAAGTCCGCCTGCTATTATAAATACAAATTTTAAAATCGAAATCGGCTCATATAAATTAGGAATAACATAAGATGAAATCGCTGTAAGTGCAACTACCATCAGCGTTGGGGCACCTATAAGCCCTGAACTTACCGCAGTTTCACCGATTACCAACGCCCCAACAATACTCACCGCATGTCCCAATGGTCTTGGAATTCTCAATCCGGCTTCTCGCATAATTTCATAAATCAGGTGAATTAAAATTGTTTCAAACATAAGGGAAAACGGTGTGGTACCCACTGCCAAAGCTATTTTATTAAAAATGGGGCCGGGAAGAATTTCAGGATTGAACGTACTTATTCCCACGTATAATCCAGGTAACAAGGTAGAAACCAAAAAAGCAATATACTTAAGCCAACGCGTAAATGTTGCAAAATAGGGATGCATTGAATAATCGTCAAGATGTTGAAAATACTCCACGAATAAATACGGGACTATAAGAGCGTTGGGAGTACCGTCAATTAAAATCGCCACTCTGCCTTCTGATATTTTTCCGCAAACAGTATCCGGCCTTTCCGTCATCCCCACACCACTGAAAATCGAAAAATCACCTTGCTCATCCAAATACGGTATAATGTATCCTGCGTCCATAACCATTTCCATGGTAATTGATGTAAGTTTACTTTTTATTTTATTTAAAATTTCTTCGGAAACTTTATCTTTTAAATAACATAAACAAACCGATGTTTTGCTGGTACTTCCTATTTGAAGTAATTCAAATTTAAGGTTTGGGCTTTTTATTCTTCTTCTAATTAAAGGCAAGTTCATCATTATAGGCTCCACAAAACCTTCCCTGGATCCCCGTTGCATAACTTCCGTCGAGGGTTCCGAGACCGCCCTGAAAGGAAATCCCTGTACCCCCAAAGCCAACATGCTGTCACAACCGTCCATAGCGAAAAGAGCAGAACCCGAAGTAACTAAATTTATTGCGTTTTCCAAAGTTTGAACTTGCACTTGGTCTGAAGCTAATATTATATTATCACGAATATATTCATATTTTTCTAAAGGGGTATTACCCTTAACATCTGCGTTCAATAAAGGAATCATCACGCTGTGCGTTAATGTATCTTTATTAACCATACCTGCAATAGTGATAACAGCACTTTCAACTCCGGAAAAATCAATATACTTTACAATAAAATCTATGCTATTGCCAAATCTATTTTTCAGATATCCAACGTTTTGAGAAAGAGATTTTGAAAAAAACACATCCGAATCTTTATTTTGATTTTCGGAATTTTGATTTGAATTGTAGTATGTCTTTTTTAAATGACTTAATATTCCCAATAAAACTCACTTCTTTCGAAATTTAAGCCTTATAGCCTTATATAAAATTAATTTTATTAATAATTTTTGCAAAAAAAATTTAATTATACATAAAAACAGCCGCCTAACAAAAAGTTAGCTCGGCTGAAATCATCAATTTATTTAACGTACTGCTTTTAACAGAGAAAATTTTATTACTAAAAACCGCCTTGTTTTTTTAGTTACTTCAAATTTAATTTTATCATTCTTAAAATTAACCTATAAGGCCTTTAAAAACAACTTCTTCTTCAATATGCTCTTTTTCTTCTGAAGAAGCGCCGCATGGGAACCCACCGTGTTTACAATTTATTCGTGCTTCCCCAACTTCGGTTTTTGCTCCGAAAATAACAGGAACCTCTACACGAATTTTTTGACATACTGTAAACCTACAAATCTCTTTTGGGTTTCCTTCGCAAATTCTTCCGTTTCTATCAATTACGGGTTTACCTATACACTCTGTTTTTATTTTTCCTACTCTTGCAAATGGTCTTATTTCTACCGGAACTCCAACGGTAACATCTTGATATCCTAATGCAGGACACACTTCGTTTTCCGGCTTATATGAATTTTCATAACTGGATGACATATTATATATTAACCTCCTATAACAAATATTGTCCTTATTTTTAATTTTATTTATCTTGAGATTGCGCCAAACATTGCAAAAAACAATCTCATTAACATATTATTCCTTCAATTCCTCAATGGTGATTAATATAATAAAACAACATTTAATACACATATATATTTAATAAATAATTTATTGAAAAAAAAATCAAATTAAATTACAATTAACCTATTATACTTAAAAAGCGAAGGAATCAAATATGAAATTAAAATTCAGCAAAAAAACAAAAACCATAACAGGAGTGATTTTTTTGAGCGCACTTTTATTTAATTTACCCGGATGTCATGCACCAAATAAAAATATAGAAAATACAGA
The DNA here is from genome assembly GCA_937912175.1 of uncultured Clostridia bacterium. Lineage (GTDB taxonomy): Bacteria > Bacillota > Clostridia > Oscillospirales > Acutalibacteraceae > UMGS1491. The sequence goes on along the minus strand of CALDOU010000062.1, from coordinate 10,522 downwards.
AGAAAGCATTTCTTATAAAGTCGGACACCAACTTGAAAAACCGGAACCCAACGAGGAGGTTGCCGTTGTGGAAACAAACGTCGGCAACTTTAAGATAAGATTTTTCCCACAAGAGGCCCCAAAAGCTGTTGAAAATTTTAAAAAATTATCCAAATCCGGGTATTATGATAACGTAACCTTTCACAGAGTTATAAAAGATTTTATGGTTCAAAGCGGTGACCCTGACGGAACAGGTATGGGCGGCGAAAGCATTTGGAAAAAAGATTTTGAGGATGAATTCAGTAAATCTTTATTTAATATAACAGGCGCTGTTTCTATGGCAAACCGCGGACCAAATACAAATGGCAGCCAATTTTTTATAAATAATCAAGACCCCAAACACTTTAGAGGTTGGAACGAGTTTGAACAATACTACAATATATATAAAAAAAGTCCCGAAGCTTTTACTCAAGCCTACGGCGGTACAGTAGATATGTCCCAAATAACCGACGAAATCAAAAAACTTTATATAGATAACGGTGGTTCCCCAAGCCTTGACGGATATTACAATACCTCTAAAAAAGGACATACGGTATTTGGTCAAGTTTTTGAAGGTATGGATACCATAAATAAAATATCGGAATCCAAAACCGATGAAAATGATAAGCCGACAGAACCGGTGGTAATTAAAAAAATATCTTTTGAATACTATAAAAAACAATAAAAGATACTATATTAAAAAATGGAGTGTTTAATATAAATGTTATTTCAGGGCTTATAAAAGGTCTAAAATTAGAATCTGATAAAAATGAAAAACTTCGCCCAACTAAAGAAAGAATCAAAGAATCTCTTTTTGATATTTTGGGATCGGAAATAATCGATAAAAATTTTTTGGATTTATTTGGAGGAACAGGTCAAATCGGAATTGAAGCTTTCAGCCGTGGCGCCAAAGAAGTCTTGATAGTAGAATTGCAAAAAAGCAACACCAAAATAATTAAAAAAAATATTTCAAAAATAAAAGTTGATAATAATATTAAATTATTCAATGAGGATGCTTTGGATTTTTTAAATAACCACCTTACTAATATTGACATTGTTTTTATAGATCCACCATATAACGAGAAAGATTTATTACAAAAATCTTTAGAAAAAGTTGCTGAAAAAATAAACGAAAACGGGATTATAATCACCGAAACACTATATTCACATAATGCACAAAAAAATATTAAAAATTTTTCTTTGAAAAGAAGATATAAATATGGTATTATATCATTGAATGTTTATAAGCGTGATTAACAAATTATATAAAATATAGGTGGTAATTTTGATGGATATAGAGAATTTGATGGATGAATTAGAAGATATCGTAGAAGCATCTTGGCATTTACCGCTTTCCGGAGGAAAAGCAGTTGTTGATTCCGGAGAAGTAAAAAGAATTTTAGAAGATATAAGATTAAAATTACCTAAAGAAATAATACAAGCAAGAAAAATCGTGGACGAAAGAAATAAAATATTAGACAACGCCCAAACGGAAATAGACGCTATGATGAAGCTTTCCGAAGAAAAAATTAAAACCATGGTAAGTAAAAGCGAAATAGTTAAAAATGCTCAAGCTTCAGCAAACAATATTATAGCAGAAGCAACAGCCAAAGCCAAGGAAATAAAAAATTCGGCAAATAACTATGTTGACGGCATTATGAGAGAATTGGACGAAACGATAACTTCAAGTTTGTCAGAAATTAAAAAAAGCCGTCAAGCTCTTCGCAATTACGACTCAAAATAATAAAATTAAATATTCTATTCAACCTCATGCAGTTTAATTGCATGAGGTTTTTTAATTTTATAAAATTATAGGTAAATTATCATTACGCTAATTACTTTAAAATTTTTAATCTATGTAAAATTATAAATTTTTTATAATACAAAGTATTGAATTTTTCTTTGTTTTATTATTGCCATCATGATATAATCAAGCAGTAAGAAATTTTACTTAAATTAAAACTATATAGTATAAAAATCAGGAGGCAAACATAATGTGCGGAATTTGCGGTTTTACCGGAGAAGTCCTCAATAAAACCAAAGTCATAGAAAATATGACAAACTTAATTACTCATCGCGGTCCGGATGACGCAGGATATTTTGTAGACAAAGACATTTCCATGGGGTTCAGAAGATTAAGCATAATCGACCTTGAAAGTGGAAAACAACCAATTTATAATGAAAACAATAATTTAGTACTCACTTTTAACGGAGAAATATATAACTATAAAGAAATAAAAAAAGAACTCATTGAAAAAAATCATAAATTTTATACTCAAAGTGATTCCGAAGTCCTAATTCACGGATTTGAAGAATGGGGAGAAAAAATATTAGACAAGCTCCGCGGCATGTTTGCTTTTGCAATATGGGACAGAGAAAACAAGTCTTTATTTATGGCAAGAGACCCATTTGGAATTAAACCGCTGCATTGGACTCAAATAGGCGAAAATTTTGTATATGCTTCTGAAATAAAAAGTATTTTGGCATTCCCTACTTTTGAAAAAAAATTCAATTACAAAACATTAGATAATTATCTTTCATTTCAATATGCAGTTCCGCCGGAAACATTTTTTGAAGGCGTTTACTGCTTAATGCCCGGACATTTTATGACCTATAAAAACGGTGAAATAAAAATCGAAAGATATTTTGAAGCGAAGTTTGACATTAATGAAAATTTAGATTTAGAAACAGCGTCTTCTCAAATTGAAGAAGTTTTCAAAAATTCCATCGACGCACATAGAATCAGTGACGTGGAAGTAGGCTGTTTCTTGTCAAGCGGAGTTGATTCAAGCTATGTTTCTTCTTATTTTGCCGATCAAAAAGCATTTACTGTTGGATTTGATTTTGGAGAAAAATATAATGAGGTAACTTGGGCTCAAAATCTTTCTAAAAAAATAGGAATAAATCATCATTATAAAATAATAACTTCCGATGAATTTTGGTCTTCAATTAAAAAAGTACAGTATCATATGGATCAACCTTTGGCCGACCCCTCTTGTATTGCGCTTTACTTTGTTTCAAAACTTGCCAGTGAACACGTTAAAGTAGTTCTTTCGGGTGAAGGTGCCGACGAATTATTTGGTGGATATACAGTATATAACGAACCTCGAGTATTTAAGCTTTACCAAAAAATTTTCAATCAAAAAGCCCGTACATTTTTAGCAAAACTCGTCAAGAAAATACCTTTTAAATTCAAAGGCAGAAGTTATATAATTCGAGGGGAACATACCACTGAAAATAAATTTATAGGCAATGCTTTTATGTTCTCTAAAGAAGACAAACAAAAAATATTAAAAAATTCTTCTTTAGCAACAAAACCTCAAAACCTTTGTAAGAAATTATATTCCAGAGTAAAAAATTATGATGACGTTACCAAAATGCAATATTTAGATATTAATATGTGGATGGTAGGAGATATTCTTTTAAAAGCCGACCGCATGAGCATGGCCAATTCTTTGGAACTTAGGGTACCGTTTTTAGATAAAGAAGTATTTAAGGTAGCCGCTACTATCCCCACAAAATTAAAAACACCAAAAGAAAACACAAAATATGCTCTTCGTCACGCTGCGGCAAAACGTCTTCCTATGGACACCGCACAAAAAGAAAAATTGGGATTTCCTGTTCCAACACGAGTATGGCTGCGTGATAAAAAGTATTATGGCATAGTCAAAGATGCGTTTTTATCAGAAACAGCCGAAACATTCTTTAATTGCGAAGAATTAATTCAGTTGCTTGATGACCATTACAATAATAAATGGGACAACAGCAGAAAAATTTGGACTATATATATCTTTATTGTATGGTATAACCTTTACTTTAAAGAAATTAATTAAAAAAACAACAAATACTCCATAACTTTTTACATTATGGAGTATTTATTAAAGAAAGGAATAAACATTTAAATGATTTTATTTCATATTGCCACTCAAAAAGACATGGATAAAGCCTTAAATCAGCAAAAAGACTATACAAATATATCTTTAAAAAAAGACGGTTTTATACACTGCAGTACATTTGAACAATTAGAAAGCGTCGCAAATAATAATTTTAAAAATACACAAGAATTTTTAGTGGTTATATGTTTAAACACTGATTACTTAAATTTTGAATTAAAGTGGGAAGAAAATCTAAAAAACGGCCATATATTTCCCCACATATATGGCCCTATAAACCATGACTGTATAATTGATACCATAAAATTAGAAAAAGATATATCCGGAAACTTTATAATTAACGATAAATTGCAAAACTATTCTAAATACGAAAAATCATGCGGCGCAATTATTGCTCATAAATTTGACAATGAATACAAATTTTTATTAATCGGATCTAATTGGAAATCTCCATTTAAAAACAAACTTTTTTGGGGATTTCCAAAAGGGCATGTAGAAAATAATGAAACCGAACTTGAAACCGCAAAACGAGAGGTACATGAAGAAGTAGGATTGGATATAAAATTAATTCCGGGTTTTAGAGCTTCTACTCATTTTTCTTACAAAAAAGGCTATATATTAGAAGCCGTATACTATGCAGCCACAACAGAATCAACAAATGTAAAAATACAACCTTCCGAAGTTAATGAGTACAAATGGTGCAACTTAAAAGATGTTTATAATTATTTAAGCTTTGAATGTGATAAAAAAATATTTAATCAATTTGAAAATTTTTTAAATAAATATCCACCAATCTAATTGGTGGATATTTATTATTAAGAAACATGGGCAATCGTACAACATTTTATGCTTTCGGCGCCGGCGAACTTAAGAACTTTTACACATTCCTTTAAAGTATTACCGGTAGTTATAATATCATCACACAAAAGTATCCTTTTGCCTTTAATATCTTTAAAATTAACAGCTTTGTAAACGCCTCTCACATTTATTGCTCTTTCCTCTGAGCTAAGTTCATGTTGAGGAAAGTTATCTTTTATTTTTATAATTATTTCTTTATAAGGTATCTTTAAATTTTCAGATATCAAACGAGCCAATAACTCCGATTGATTATACCTTCTTTCGGATTTACGTTTTTTAGAAAGCGGAACTGCAGATATAACATCAAACTTCATATTATTTTCAAGCATTCTGTTCTTAATTTCTTTACTGATAATTTGAGAAAAATACTCTGCATAATTTTGATATCCATAAAACTTAAATTTACATATTAAATCCCTTATTTTACCATCGTATTTAAAAACCGACAAACATTCCGCCAATTCTCCCCCAATTTGAATGATCGGCCTATTCTGAATAGAAAAATTAATTCCATTTTCGCATTCTTTACAAACCATATTTTCAAAATCCATGGGCAAAATTTTGGAACATAAAATACACCGAGGCGGAAAAATCAAATCCAAAAATTTATTTATAATTTTATTCATATTTTTTATATGTTATCCATTAAATCAAACGCTTTTTGAAACAGCTCATCTTCATTTTCGGAAAAATCCGATTTAACATCAGGCTCAATTGATTTTTTGGAAGATTTATCATCAGATTTTGTAATATAATAAGCGTCCGGAAAAACTAAAACAGAATCATCGGAAAGTTTAACAACTTTTTTTCTTACTGCATTTCCGCCTGTTTTGCTTCCGATAACTTTGGCATTTTTAAAATCTTTAAGCGCAGAAGTTAAAATTTCCGAAGCTCCCGAAGTCTTATCGTTTACTAAAATCACGATTTTTAAATTCATTCCACCGGAACCGGACTTACAAACCACTTCTTTTTTTCCGTTAGCGTCAACAGCGGTTACAATATCCCCGGACGGGACAATACGTTTTAAAATATTAAATACTTCTTCTTCATTACCTACATCAGAATCTCTTAAATCCAATATTAATTTTGACATTCCGTTTGAGATTTTTGCGTCTAATGTTTCAATAAAATCTTTAGAAACATTATTAACAAGTTTTTCACATTTCAAATAAAAGACTTCTTCACTAATATCACGGCATTCTATAACCGGGCTGATATTTTTCAAATCTTCGGTATATTTTTTATAATCTTGCTTTGTGAAAAAAGAACAACTACTGTCTTTTAAACCTTTGACATAACCATAACACAAATTTTCAAGCATATCATTTTCGGAAATTTCTCCAACGTAATCCGAGCGAACATTATAATCCAGTTCGCTAAGAGTGGAATACATTTTTTGCTTTTCTTGAGTATAAGACACCACATCATTAAATTTATCCATGGCCATCTTATATCCCAATGAATATACCAATGTTGCAATAACAAATAATCCGGCTATAAAAAATCCCATAGGAATTTTTTTATTAAAAAATTTAAAGTTCATAATTATTCCACTCCTTCTAAATTAAAAAATTAATAACTTACAATAGCGCTTGGATTGGTTCTTACGCCATTAACCCTATATTCGAAATGAAGGTGAGGTCCGGTTGAAATTCCGGTGCTACCAACATTGCCGATTTGTTGTCCCGCGGAAACACTTTGACCCGATTTAACAACAATGTTGCTCATATGTCCATAAAGTGTTGAACGCCCGTTTCCATGGTCAATAACAACATAATTTCCATATCCTCCGCCCCATCCGCAACTGGCTATAATAACTTTTCCCGAACCGGAAGCAACGACCTTCTGACCGTAAATTCCCGCTCCGGCAATATCAATCGCTCCGTGCATATGCGCACGACCTTGAGTGTCGTTAAAACCGGAAGAGATTGTTCTATATCCGGGTACAGGCCATGTAAATCCACCGACATGAGGCGGGGTAACCTTACCGGAACTTTTTTCTTCCATCAAACGCTTTTGCTCTTCATAGTATTTTTGAATTTGTGCGTCAATGGCTTTTATTTCCGAATCATTTAGGTCTATTTCACGTTTTACTTGTTTTTCGGATTCTTCCAATTCCGATAATAATTTCTCACTTTGGCCATAAAGTTCTTGCAAACTACCTCTGCTTTTTTCCAGATTTTCTTTTTCCTTTTCTTTTTCCTCTTTATTAGCCGTAATCTCTTTTTGTTTTTCTTTAATTTTATCTAAATCATTTTGAAGATCATCAACCATTTTTTTAATGGTCTGACTTACTGAACGAACAATATCAACTTTATCTATAAAATCCTCAAAATTTTTTGCGCCTAAAATTATATCTATCGTTGAAGTATCGCCCGCAACGTAAATAGTGGCTAAAACTTTTTTTAGCGTAACTATTTTTTGCTTCATTTCTTCTTGAATTTGAGCAATTTGTTTTTCCATTTCTGAAATTTCTTGCTCTATTTCATATATGTAACTGTTAGAAACATCTATTTGGCTTTGTACCACTTTAATTTGATTATCTAATGCTTCTTTATTATTAGCTTCTTTACGCACTTTTTTGGATGCCTCTTGCAATTCCTTATTAAGTGCCTTCTTCTTTTCTTTAAGTTTTAATTTTGAATTTTCATTTTCGGAAATAGTCGCACACATTACTTCCGGAGTAACAGTATACCCCAAAAACATACTTACCGATAATAAATAAGAAGCTGCTTTTCTTAATTGTTTTCTACCATGCCACAACATCTCCACCTTCTTTACTCAAATATTTTCTCAGGGATATCATTCCTCCCACAACTCCGAAAAATATACCGATAGCTATAAAACAACCCAGTACTTTCCAAAAAATATCTTTAAATTCAATACCATGAAACGGAACTATTCCACCAACTACTCCCAATAAACTATTATATGTAACATTTAAAATCAATGTTGATATAATTGCCGCCACAAAACCTATAACAATTCCTTCAACGATAAATGGCGCTTTTATAAATCCATTCGTTGCTCCCACGGATTTCATAATACTTATTTCAAATCTTCTGTTATGCATCGTGATTTTAATAGTATTTGAAATTATAAATAAAGAAACCACACCTAAAGAGCAAACTATCCAAATTCCCGCTTGAGTAATCAACTTGTTAAGGTCAGAAAGTTTTTTTGCGGTTTCGCTCCTGTCACTTACGGATTCCACTCCCTCAATTGCTTTCAACCTATTAATAGTAGGATTATATAATGATAAATCTTTCATAGTAATATGAAAAGCTTCAGGAAAAGGATTTTCTCCTTCTTTTACAACGTCATAAAGCTCACCCAAAACATCTTTATATTTTTCGGAAGCCTGTTCACTTGAATAATATTCGCAACTAAGAATATTTGGAACTTCTTTTAATTGGTTACCGATTGCACTGACTTCATCAGGGCTTACTCCTTTTTTTAAAAACACGGTCATGCTGTTTTTATTTTCAATGTTTTTAAGTGATTGATTCAAATTATAAGAAAGCAACATGGCCCCGCCGGTTAAAATCATACAACAAACCATAACCAAAACAGACGCCGCCGACATAATACCGTTTACCCAAACGTTTTTAAATCCTTCTTTTAAAAAATATTTTAATGAGTGAGTATTCATTATTGTTCAACCTCCGGCATAATATCGTTTTTTAATTTTCCTTCTGATATTTCCACAACTCTAAAATTGAACTTTTTAACTATTGAAATATCATGTGTAACCATAATAACAGTTGTACCGCACCGATTAATTTGACTTAAAAGGTCCACTATTTCATATGACATGGACGGATCTATATTTCCGGTAGGCTCGTCCGCAATTATCATACTGGGATTATTCACCAATGCCCTCGCCAAACCGACTCTTTGTTTTTCGCCGCCTGAAAGTTCCGAAACTTTACGCCGTGCTTTATCTGCCAAATTAACAAGATTTAAAACATACGGCACACGCTTTCTTATTTCTCTGCCTCTTGCACCGACAACATGCATAGCAAACGCAACATTTTCAAAAACAGTCATTTTTTCAATGACTCTGAAATCTTGAAAAACTATTCCCATGGTTCTGCGCAAATAAGGAATTTTACGCTTTTTCATGGTGGTAATATCCGTACCGTTAATAAATATCTTTCCGGAATTGGGTTCTTCTTCTTTGGTAAGAAGCTTTAAAAACGTGCTTTTTCCCGAACCCGAAGGTCCAACTATAAAAATAAATTGACCATCGGGAATAGTCAGGCTGAAATCATCCAATGCCATAGAATCATTATCATAAAATTTAGTAACATTTTTCAATTCTATCATATACATACTCCCTCATAAAATTAAATGTGCTGCCAAGGAGTACCCAAGCAACACATTAATTTATAAAATTTTAAATAAACTAACTTTTTATAATATCGCCTATCTGTCTCCTCTTTAAGAATACAATATAACCAAATAAATATCAATTCTTAAAATTTGACAGGATTGGACATGAGATATTTTTTAACCATTAAAGCCACTTTAAATACAATAGCATCTTCAAATTCACGCAAATCCAAGCCGGTAATTTTCTTGATTTTTTCAAGTCTGTATACCAAAGTATTACGATGTACGAATAATTTTCTGGAAGTTTCGGAAACATTCAAACTGTTTTCAAAAAATTTTTGAATTGTAAATAATGTTTCTTGGTCCATAGCTTCAACGGAACCTTTTTTGAATACTTCTTTTAAGAAAGTTTCGCAAAGAGTTGTGGGAAGTTGATATACCAAGCGCGCAATTCCCAAATGATCATAACTTATAACACTTTTTTCGGTATCAAACACTTTTCCGACTTCTATAGAAACCTGAGCTTCTTTAAAAGACCTTGCTAATTTTCTGATACCTGTAACTGCGGTACCGACACCGACAACACAGTGAGTATAATATTCTCCGGAAAGAGTATCGACTATGGAAGCTGCCAATTTTTCCAAAGATTTAGTTTCTGTATCTTTACGAATTTCTTTTACTAATGCAATATCATTTTCATTAATGCTTATAACAAAATCTTTTGATTTGTCAGGGAACAGTCCTTGAATAACCTCATAAGGTGATACGTCAGATTTTGAAGTGACTTTTATTATCATGCAAACTCTGCTGACATCTGCATTAAACTTTAACTCACGAGCTTTAAGATATATGTCACCGGGTAAAATATTATCCAAAAGAACATTTTTTATGAAATTAACGCGGTCATATTTTTCATCATAATGTTGCTTTACGCTACCCATTGCAACAGATAAAAGAATTGCATCTTTTCTTGCGATTTCGTCAACTCCCGCAACAAAAACGGCAAACGCGGAATGAGAAGAAGTACCAAAAGGTTTATATGTAAAATTATCAGCCGTAAAAACTTCTCCGGAGCCAAAGTGTTCGGGTTTTACTGCACTCATCATCTCGCCAACTTTGGTTTGGTCGCTGCACGCAACTATAATACAAGATTCATCAATAACGCCTACTGTTCTGTCCATAGCATCAATTGTTTGATGAATTATGTTTTGAAATAACCTATTGTTTGACATTAAAATACCTCTTTCTTTTTATCATTATATTCAAAGCGCTTTAACAATATTTTCATTCATGTAAATAAAAAAGCGTCCCTTTTATTAATTATATACAATTAATTTTCATTTTGCAATATGCTAACTAAGAAATATTTAGGCATATTCACAAAAATCACGTTTTGCATATTATTAAAAACAAATTTT
>CALDOU010000061.1 GCA_937912175.1 uncultured Clostridia bacterium | reverse complement strand
TCGAACCTGAATTTGTGGAAAACGTGGGAGTTTCGGAACAAAATTTAAATATTGTAAAAGAAGGTATGCGGGAAGTGGCTCTTTCGGGTACAGCGAGAGATTTTGCCAATTATCCCATTCCGATCGGAGCAAAAACCGGTACTGCGCAGAATTCCGGCTCTGACCACACAACTTTTATTTGTTTTGCTCCTTATGACGACCCTCAAATTGCGATTTCGGTGGTTATTGCTCACGGAAAAACGGGGATAGCTTCAAAAAATGTTGCTAAAGATATTATGAATGAATATTTTCACTTGAATTAGATTTTAACATTTATTTTAGGGTTGTTGTTAATATATTTGTGACTGTATCACTAATGATTTAGAAAATTTGTCGAAATTGGTCGTAAAAAAATTAAATAAAAAAATTGACATTTTTTTGTAAAAGTGATAATATATTTTTTAAGCAATATAAATTTTATTTTAATATAAGCATTCAGGATTTGTTTTTAAAATAGAAAATATTGTAATAACGATTTATTTTGTGTATAGTCTTAAGCTACATGTGCTCTGAATTTTAAAAATTGTTTTTATGTTTTATCAGGAGGAAAAGTATAATGAAGATTGCCCTTATTGCTCAAGATGCAAAAAAAGAACTTATGGTTAGATTTTGTATAGCTTATTGCGGGATATTAAGCAGACATTCACTTTGTGCAACTGCATCTACGGGAAAAATAGTTTCCGGTTCAACCGGTCTTCGCATATATAATTTTTTGAGTGGACCTCAAGGTGGATATCAACAAATTTCTTCTCGTATTTCATGTGGAGAAGTAGATATGGTTATATTTTTCCGTGACGCTGTTCATCCGGAAAATATCGGCCATGCGGAAAATGATCTTTTAAGACTTTGTGATGTGCATGTTATTCCTGTTGCCACAAATATTGCTACCGCCGAAGTTTTAATTCATGGACTTGAAAGAGGAGACCTTGACTGGAAAAATATCGGTCACCAGGAAACTTTGATTAATAGTTTGGAAAGAGGAAATCTTGATTGGAACGATATTAAATACTAATAATTTGAAAAATTGATTCACTTTTATTAAAAAACTTCTCTGAACTATCTATGATCGGAGAAGTTTTTGTTTATAATCGTTTTAAAATAATTTGACTTGATTTATAATAAAAACAGCAACTGTAAAATCGAAAGGATGAATACTATGAATTTAATTACAAAAAGAATTCGTGGAATGCAGGATTTGTTACCTTCACAAAGTAAAAAATGGGCAGAAGTAGAAAAAGTTATGAAAAATGAAGCCGAATTGTACGGTTTTGAATTTATTCGAACTCCTGTTTTGG
>CALDOU010000060.1 GCA_937912175.1 uncultured Clostridia bacterium | reverse complement strand
TACAATCCTCAGGGTTGGTGGTATATTCTAACTCTTTGGGAAAATTAATAATATACTCTCGGTCTTTAATGTTTTCCACTATAATTCTTAAATCTTTTGTTACATTTTTGATTGTATATGTTGCCTTTGAATAGTTGTCTTCAAATTCACCGTTGATAGTTGTGGACATATTGTTTTTATCTTGAGCGGTAACTCTAAGTTCGGAAAGAGTTTTTCCGCTGTTTGCGGTTATAGTTATTGTGAAATCATTGCCATAACGGAGCTTGTAATTTTTTTGACTATCATCGCTAACGAATGAGTTCCAACCATTTACTTGATATACGCAATCTGAAATGTGGGTTGGTAAAGTTATGACGGGAGTATTAATTTCAGGTTTTTCTACGACTATAAGATAAGATTGCACTACGGAATTGATTTTACAATCGAATGTATAGGACATATTGTTAAATTCAATATTATATTGGTCGGCATACCCGAATAAATATTTGTTGTTTTTTGTATATCTATTTTCGCTTGATATCTCATTTTCCGGAATAGCATAAATTTTTAAATTGCTGTTAATCGGATTGTGGTATTTTTCAGAAAGTTTTATTTTAAAATTAAATGTGTTTCCGTAATTTACTGATTCACAAGATGTTGTTAGATCAATGTTAGCTGAGTTTGTTGGTGTAATTGATACATCCTCTGAAGAAATTGGTTCGTTTGATTCTACTTTTGCCGATATGTTATACTGACAGTTTTCTTTGTTTACAAAAGAAATCGTAACATCGCTTGTAATATCTGAAATGAAATAATATTGTTGCATACCCATACCATTTACGGAAATTTGGCATTTATTTAAAACGATATTTTTACCCTGGTAACTATTAACAAGTTCATAACTGTTGCTATATTCTTTTAGAAGTGTAAAGTATAAAGTGCTTCCGTGGTCTACGTCTATGCCTGCTTCCGGCAGTGCGGGATTTCCGTAACGCCAATAATTAACATTGTTAGGTTTTTCGTAGGAGTAATAAACTTTCCCTTCAATATTTGAATTAATGTGATATTTGTTTTTATATGCATTGGCGATTGAAATAGTGGTGTTTTCTTTGACGGCAAATTCCGTTTGCAGTTTTCCGTTGGTTGTGAAATCCGAAAGGTCTATGCCGTTTTTTGTGTAAGTAAGGATAGAATTTGAAAAAGCTTCTGTTTGGCTTATATTTAATTTTAATGTATCATTTGCATAAATTTCTATCTTGAAAGAAGAGCTGTCATCGCACTTGACCGTTTCCCAATCATTACTGTTTATTTGATATTTTATATTTACGGCTTCACTTAATTTATAGATGTTATTATTCAGCTCTATTTCGGTTGTATATTTATTTCTTTCCATGCCGGTTAATTCGAATTTTTTATTGCTCCATACATAAAAATTAGGAGTAATATAAGTTGATCCCCCAAAAGTTTCGTTTGGTTGTGGCTCTGATCCCGGAGTGCCGTCCGAATTGATTTTTTTGAAGTCAAGGGGGAGTTCTTCACCTTCCGGGACTATTTTTACTTCTTTTACTTTGCGCATGCTATAATCAGCTTTGTCTTCTCCGTTTATTGCCAAAAGAAAATTTATCTTTGAACCGTAGGGCACGCTGATTGTATTATGACCGTCGGTGCTTCCTTGCGGTACGTTATCTATTG
>CALDOU010000059.1 GCA_937912175.1 uncultured Clostridia bacterium | reverse complement strand
ACAACCGTGGTAATTGAACATGATTTACATTTCACAGCGTATTATTCAGGGTTGGAGGAAAACGTACCCATAAAAAAAGGTCAAAAAGTTCAATCAAATGAAAAAATCGGAACTCTTGGAAACATACCTTGTGAAATAACAGATGAACCCCACCTTCATTTTTCAATTAATAAAGACGGTAAATTCATTGACCCCCTATTAATTCTTGATAAAGAAAATTAACAATGCGGCTTATAAATCGCTCTTTACGCAAAACTGTTTTTGCATAAAGAGCAGTTTTTACATTCCCATATTTTCAATAAAAAACTTTTCTTTTAACCCGGACAGGAAAATAGAATTGCTGGGTCGATAGTTACAAAATTCAAAAAACGATTTAAAATTATCATTGGGGTTTATACTAGCTTTTTTAATTGCGTTTCTTATCGAAACTTCCACACATTCCAAAGAAGTATTATGTTTTTTACTTACTTCTTTATAAACCTCACTTAAAAATATTGTTTTCCGAGACTTAATCATATAAGTCAAAGCCTCCACTATGTAAGTGTAGCCCAATATATTTAAAGGTATTCCGAAAGAGCGTACTAAATTCTTAATTTTTATTGCCTTTGTTTCATCGTTCATTTCATAATTATTTTTCCGTGAAATCAAAAGTATTGCATCTTTAAGAAGAGAAAGAATAATAGGTTTTTCAAGATAATAATTAATTCCGTATTTAAAAGCTTTTTCCAAAATTCGAGAATCATGAGTAGAAGAAATAACAATTATTTTAGGCTTGTTTTCTTTGAATCTTAAATTTATTTTTTCTAAAACTAATGTTCCGCAAGCATCAGTAGCAAGAAACTCCGTGATAACCACATCGGGTTTATAAAATTCTATTTCTGATATTATATCCATACCGCTCACAAGAAAAGCACAAATTTCTATGTCCGCATCTTTGCCCAAAAAATTGAGCAGCGATCTTCTGATTTCCAATTCATCTTCTACTATTAAAACCCTTATCTTTTTATTGTTGTTATGTGATACCAATTTTACCATTCCCATTTATCAAATAATTTATGTGATTTTTAATCACATAAATTAAATTATATTTAGTAATCGTTAAAAAATCAACCTTAATTTTAAAAATAATTTTAATAATTTAAAAATAGCTCCGTAAAAAAGCAAAATTCGTGAATAAAATTCCTTTTTTATAACAATAATATAAATGAAAATAAAAATCAGGAGGATATATCAAATGACAAAAAAAGACTTGTTTTATATCGAGGATTCTTTGCAGCACGAAAAATTTTTACAAAACAAATGTGATGAAGTAATTTCAAGTATGCAAGACGAAAGTTTAAAATCCTGTATTGAAAAAATAGCCCAAACCCATTACAAAAACTATCAAAATTTATTCGACAGTTTTTAAATAAAAAGTATGAATTTTATTATTTAAAAAGGAGTCTGAAAAATGAGCGATAAAACCTTAATGCGAGATTTACTTCTTTTAGAAAGAGG
>CALDOU010000058.1 GCA_937912175.1 uncultured Clostridia bacterium | reverse complement strand
CAGAGGTATACATTATGAAAATAGGAATAGTAGGCTTACCGAATGTAGGCAAAAGCACACTTTTTAACGCTATAACCAACGCAGGGGCTATGTCCGCAAATTATCCATTTTGTACAGTTGAACCCAACGTTGGAATAGTTTCCGTTCCCAACGAAAAGTTACAAAAATTATCCGAAATGTACAATCCGGAAAAAACAACCCCCGCCACCATTGAATTTGTAGATATAGCAGGACTCGTAAAAGGAGCCGCAAAAGGCGAAGGACTCGGAAATAAATTTTTGGCCAATATAAGGGAAGTTGACGCAATAGTCCATGTTGTAAGATGTTTTGAAAACAATAACATTATTCACGTAAACGGAGAAGTCAATCCCGCAAAAGATATAGAAATAATCAACTTGGAACTTATTTTTTCCGATATTGAAGCAATTGAAAAGAAAATACAAAAAATAGAAAAGTTATTAAAAGCCGACAAGAAATATACAACGGATTTAGAACTTTGCCAACGAATTTTGAAATCTTTGCAAGAAGGAAAATCAGCCAAATCTATAGACTACACCGAAGAAGAAAAAGAATATGTTAATACTCTTGGATTATTAACATCAAAACCGGTTATCTATGCCGCAAATATGTCCGAAGAAGACTTTTCAAACGGAGTGGATAAAAACGAAAAATATATACAAGTTAAAAAAATAGCGGAATCCGAAAACTCCGGAGTATTACCGATCTGTGCCGAACTTGAAGCTCAAATTTCCGAAATGAATGCTCAGGAAAAATTAGAATTTTTAAAAGATATAGGGCTCGAAAAATCCGGCTTAGATAGGTTAATATCAGCATGTTATTCTTTGCTCGGTCTTATTTCTTATCTTACTGCCGGAAAACCGGAAGTAAGAGCGTGGACAATAAAAAAAGGCACCAAAGCCCCCCAAGCGGCAGGAAAAATTCATAGTGATTTTGAAAGGGGATTTATAAGAGCGGAAGTAATATCTTTTGAAAATTTAATGAAGTGCGGATCTTTAAATGCCGCAAAAGAAAAAGGGTTGGTTCGTTCAGAAGGAAAAGATTATGTCATGAATGAAGGAGACATTGTTTTATTCCGATTCAACGTATAACTTATATAATTAAATATGTTTAAAGGTGAGAAAAGATCAATGATGTATGAATCCTGGGAAAATTTAAAAAGCGATTGTATAAAATGTACTAAATGTCCTTTATGTCAAACCAGAACAAACGTAGTTTTCGGGTACGGAAATCCAAACGCAGAAGTCATGTTTATCGGCGAGGGCCCCGGCGAGCAAGAGGATTTGCAAGGCAAACCGTTTGTAGGAAGATCCGGGAAATTATTGGACTCAATGTTAGAACAAATAGGACTTTCACGTGAAAAAAATATTTACATAGCAAATATAGTAAAATGCAGACCGCCCAAAAACAGAGATCCTCTCCCCGAGGAACAGGAATTATGTATAAATTGGCTCAGAAATCAAACTTTATTCTTAAAACCAAAAATAATCGTAGCAGTAGGAAGAATTGCTGCTATGAAAATTATAGACCCCAATATAAAAATCACTCGTGATCACGGAAACTTTTATCAAAAGAAGAAAATACTGATGATGCCAACAATTCATCCCGCCGCAATACTAAGAAACCCCAATCAAAAAGTTTTAGTTGAAGAAGATTTTAATAACTTAAAACTTAAAATTCAAGAAATCTGCACCCGTACTTATCAAGAAAAATAAATATTTATTCGGCAATTCAAAAATATATCGGTAATAAACAACCAAACCCACTTGTCAAAAAATATATTCCGTTTATTTTTTATTTAAAACCAAACTATGGCAAATCGTATATATTAAATGTTACAAAATTTAAATCGGCCAATAACATTTTCAGTTATTGGCCAGTTATTTTATTCGGTTTTTATAAGATTCTCAAAATCAGATTCGGAAATTATATTTATTCCTAATTTTTTTGCTTTATCTACTTTACTTCCGGGGTCAGAACCCGCTAAAACATAAGTTGTATTTTTAGAAACACTTGAGGTGACTTTTCCGCCTAATTTTTCAATAATCTCCGTAGCTTCTCCTCGAGTATAATTATTTAAAGAACCCGTCAATACAAAAGTAACGTTTT
This sequence comes from uncultured Clostridia bacterium, assembly GCA_937912175.1. Classification (GTDB taxonomy): domain Bacteria; phylum Bacillota; class Clostridia; order Oscillospirales; family Acutalibacteraceae; genus UMGS1491. The sequence continues at coordinate 8,828 of CALDOU010000058.1, read as the reverse complement.
CTAATTTTTGATTTTCCACGCTGTTTTGAAACTTCATAGAAACATTATGGCTCTTTAAATTTTCTATAAGTGTGATATTCTGGGGAACAGAAAAATATGATACAATACTGTCGGCAATAATCCCACCTATACCGGGGATTGAACTTATATCTTCTTTTGCGGCGTTTATTAAATTATCTATACTTTTAAATTTAGAGGCAATTAGTTTTGATGCTTTTTGTCCAACATGGCGTATTCCTAAAGCGAATAAAAGCTTATCCAAACCCCTGGCTTTTGAATTTTCTATTGCATTTAAGATATTCGAAGAAGATTTTTCTCCCATTCTTTCCATATTGACAAGATCATTTTTACTGAGTTTATAAATATCAGATGCAGAAACTATAATTTTATCTTCAAGCATTTTAGTAACCAAAGTCTCGCCAAGGCCATCTATATTCATCGCTGATTTTGATACAAAATGGATTAAATTCCTTAAAAGCTGCGAGGGGCAGTCTGTATTAACACAACGCATAGCAACTTCATCATCAACACGAACAACCTCCGAACCGCAAGAAGGACAACTTTTCGGTAACTTAAACGGTACTGAGTTTTCGGAATGCGAGTTCACTTTTACTATTTCGGGAATAATTTCTCCGGCTTTCCGTATAACTACAGTATCACCTATTCTTATATCTTTTTCATCAATAAAATCTTGATTATGAAGCGTCACTCTTCCTACTGTACTCCCTGAAATAAGTACAGGCTCCAAAATCCCGGTAGGAGTTAAAACTCCGGTTCTCCCAACATTTATATCAATATTTAAAAGTTTTGTCACCTTTTCCTCGGGGGGATATTTAAAAGCCTCTGCCCAACGAGGAAATTTAGAAGTACTGCCAAGCACTTTTCGATCTTCAAATAAATCAATTTTTACAACAGCGCCATCAGTTTGAAATGGCAGATCTATCTTTATTTTTCCAATACGTTCAATTTCCGCCAAAACATCTTTTAATTCGGAATATCTATTACAAAAAGGTAAAACCGGCAATCCTAAATACTTTAAAAAATCCAAAGATTCTTTATGGGAATTTAAAATTTTGCCTTCTATTTTTTGAACATTAAATATAAATATATCCAATTTTCTGGAAGCCGTTATTTTTGAATCTTTTTGCCTTAATGAACCGGCTGCGGCATTACGTGGATTTTTAAAACTCTTAACACCTTCCGATTCTTGTGATTTGGTTAACTCCAAAAAATTTTCTTTGGACATATATACTTCGCCGCGAACTTCCAAAAAAGGAATATTTTCTTTTAGTTTTTTTGGAAGAGTAGATATCGTAAGGATGTTTTCGGTTATATCTTCACCGATTTGACCGTCTCCGCGTGTAGAGGCTCTAAACAACTTTCCGTTAACATATTCAACAGAAACCGAAAGCCCGTCAATTTTAGGCTCCACAGTATATAGAGGTTTTTTTATTATACCCCTCACCCTTTTATCAAAAGCAACTATTTCATCTAACGAGAAAGAATCGTGCAAACTTTCCATTTTAACATCATGAACCACAGGGGAAAATTTTAAAGAAGCCCTTCCCCCTACATTTTGGGTAGGTGAATTCTGTGATAAAATTTCCGGAAATTGTTTTTCAAGCTCTTCCAACTTTTTTACAAGCATATCATATTCAAAATCATCTATTTCCGGAGCATCCTCTTCATAATATTTTTTATTATGATATTCAATATCTTTTCTGTATTTTTCCGCTTGTATTTTTGCATCTTCCAAAGTCATAAAAACAACGCCTTTTACTTTTAAAAATTTTGAATTTCTTTGGACGTAACTTTAGCTTTAATCAAAGGACTTTCCAAAGGCTTATTGATACCAATTTTCAAATGATTTTTAAATAATTTTTCAGCTTCATAGCATTTTTCAATATCCGAAGAATAAAATGTTGCTAAAAGTTCACCCTTCTTTATTTCATCATTTGTCTTTTTATTTAAAATTATACCGGCCTCATAATCAATGCTATCTTCTTTACGTTCTCTTCCGGCACCCAAAATCATAGCAGATTTACCTAATGCTTCGGTATCCATAAATTCAATGTACCCATCTCGTTCTGATAAAACTTGATATTTTACAACCGATTTATTAATGTAATTTTCAAAACGGCTCAAATCCCCACCTTGACTACTAATCATTTCTTTGAATTTTTTCAATGCAATTCCGGATTTTAAGGCTTCAATTACCATTTCTTTACATTTTTCCAACGAACCTTTTCCCGCCATATATAACATATGTGAAGCAAGATAAACACATATATTTTTTAAATCTTCAGGCCCTTTATCGTTTAAAATTTCGTAAGATTCCCAAACTTCGAGTGAATTACCTATAGCATTTCCCAGCGGTCTGTCCATATCTGTAATTACAGCAATAACTTTACGACCGAAATCCTCGCCGATATCAACCATTATTTTTGAAAGCTCTATGGCATCTTCTTTATTTTTCATAAATGCACCGCTTCCAACCTTAACGTCAAGCAAAATACAATCTGCACCCGAAGCAATTTTTTTGCTCATAATACTTGAAGCTATTAAAGGCATGCTTTCCACTGTTGCGGTAACATCACGCAAAGCATAGATTTTTTTATCGGCAGGTACCAAATTACCGCTTTGGCTTACAACGCAACAGCCCACCTTATTTACAACATCAAAAAATTTATCAAGTGAAAGTGCCACAGTTATTCCTGGGATTGATTCTAATTTATCCACAGTCCCACCTGTATGGCCCAAACCTCTTCCCGACATTTTTGCAACCTTAACACCAAGCGAAGCAACAATCGGAGTAATAATTAATGTGGTTTTATCTCCAACACCACCGGTACTGTGCTTATCAACTTTAATACCTGCTATCGGAGAAAGGTCCATCATATTCCCCGAACGAAGCATACATTCAGTAAAATACTTACATTCTTTTTGAGTCATTCCATTAAAATATACAGCCATTAAAAACGCCGACATTTGATAATCGGCAATTTCTTTATTAATATATCCGTTTATAAGAAATTTTATTTCTTCTTTGTTTAACTCTTTTTTATCTCTCTTTTTTTCTATTATATCGTATGCTCTCACGAAGTAAAGCCCCCATTAAAACCAAAATATTAATTATTTAAAACACAATTTTACTTTTGTTTTACTATTTTTACAATACGGCTCGTTCCCAAACGAGAAGCACCCAACTCAATAAACTTTTCGGCATCCTCCAAGCTGTTTATACCCCCGGCAGCTTTTATTTTTACATTCGGACCAACATTGTTTTTAAACAAAGCTATATCATCAAATGTAGCGCCTCCCAAAGAAAAACCGGTAGAAGTTTTTATAAAATCTGCACCTGAAGCAGTAACAATTTCACACATCTTTATTTTTTCTTCAGTAGTCAAAAGACAAGTTTCTACTATTACCTTTAAAATATTTTTTCCACAAACGCCTTTTATCCTTCGTATCTCGTCTTCAACATATTTATAATTTTTTTCTTTGACTTTACCGATATTTATAACCATATCAATTTCATCCGCACCGTTTTTTAAAGCATTTTCCGCTTCAAATAACTTTGTTTCCGTGGTGTTATATCCGTTGGGAAATCCTATGACAGTACAAATTTTTAAATTATTCATAATATAGTCACTACAATTTTTCACGTAACTTGGCGGAATACAAATAGAAGCTACTTTATATTTCAGCCCATCATCGCAAATTTGTTTTATATCACTCCACGTCGCTTTCTGTGAAAGAAGCGTATGATCTACTTTAGATAAAATTTCACTTATTTCCATAAATATATCCTTAAATTAATATTTTTATCTTGCACCCTTTTCATACGGAACACCCGAAGCTTTAGGCGCAGAAGACCTACCTACAAATATAATAAGCATAATAATTGTCAAAACATACGGAATCATAGCCAAAATTGTAGATGGAACCTGAACATTTCCTCCGCCCAACATAATAACCAAGGCTTGAGAAAATCCAAACAACAAACAAGCAAAATATGTCCCCCATGGACGCCATTTACCAAAAATAACCGCAGCCAAAGCGATAAATCCCTGTCCGCTTATAGCGGTGGGAGTAAATTGAGATATGATCGCAAGAGTAACCGTTCCTCCGCCTAAACCTGCTAAAATTCCGGAAATAACAACACAAAAATAACGCGATTTATATACTGAAACTCCCAAGGTGTCTACTGCCGCAGGATGTTCGCCCATTGCACGAATTCTAAGGCCCCATTTAGTTTGATATAATACAAACCAAGCTATAAGTACTACTGTTAAAGCCAAAATTACAGAAACATCAATGCTCAAACTACTAAAAGGTGTGCCTTGCAAAAGTTGTTTATCTATAATTTTAGGGAGTTTATTTGGCACAGGCTGGGTAGTTGTAGCTCCTTTAAAAAAGTATCTCGATAAAAACATTGCCGCGCCCGGACCAATCAAGTTTATTGCAATACCTGAAACGGTTTGATCAGCTCTAAAAGTAATTGAAGCAATGGCATGAAGCAAAGCTAAAGCTCCGCCTGCCAATCCGGCGCATAAAAGACCAATCCAAGCGTTTTGAGTAAAATAACCCACAGTAGCTCCGGTCAAAGCACCTATACTCATCATACCTTCAATTCCAATATTTATTATACCTGACCTTTCGGAAATTACGCCGCCGATAGCAGCCAAAGCCAAGGGAGCTGAATACATCAAAGTAATAGAAATAGCAATTAAAATACTATTAAGCATTACGTTTTTCCTCCCTTTCTAAAAATTTATTTACAAGCACGGGAATAATCCTTACAAGCGCCACAAAAAATACAATAACACCAATCATAATATTCACAATTTCCGAGGGAGCGCCTGTTTTAAACTGCAATGTTTGACCCGCATAAATTAAAGCACTAAACATTAATCCGGCAAAAACACATCCGATTGGCGAGCTCCCTGCAATAAGAGCGACAGACAAACCGTTAAAACCATAGTTTTCAAACATGGAAAGCACTTGTAGACCATGAGCAGAAGTTCCGGTAATCGTAAGTGCACCGGCTAATCCGGACAAAGCTCCCGCTATAAGCATAGTGTAAATTATATTTTTATTGACATTTATACCTGCGTTTTCTGCTGCTTCCGCATTTAAACCCGAAGCTCTGAGTTCATATCCTTTTTTTGTTTTATAAATAACAACCCATACCAAAACAGCGACTGCAACCGCAATTAAAAAATTAAGGTTAAAATCGGTTTTTAAAATTATATCGTTTAAAATAGGATTATTTTTAAGAAAATTTCTTCCTTCGTCCGAAAATTTCCAATCATACATCAAAAGTGTAAATCCTGAATTGTTAATTGGAAAAGTTCCGTCACTTTCGGGCTTATGGAAAGTTTGGGAATTAGCAACATAGTTACATAAATACAAAGAAATCCAGTTAAACATAATACTTGTGATGACTTCATGAATTCCGAATTTAGATTTAAGAAACCCAATTATCACACCAACCAACGCTCCGGCCAAAACTCCCGACAAAATCACAAGCGGAATTTGAATTACAGGGTGAAAATCACAAACTATTCCTACTATGGTCGAAGCAATTGTTGCCGTAATATATTGACCTTCGGCACCAATATTAAAAAGTCCGGTTTTAAACGCAAACGCAACACTCAATCCTGTAAGAATAACAGGGGTACTTTTCAAAATCACATTTACTATAAACTTAGGTCTTGAAAAAATCGCATTAAAAACAACAACTAAAGAGCGTGAAGGGCTAAATCCGGTTATAAGAAGAATTACACACGCAACCAAGCAACCAAAAAATACAGCTATACATGTACCTACAAATGGATTTTTTAAAAATTTAGCAATATTTTTGTTCATTATTTTTTCCTCCTGCCATCAAGAGTCCTATTTCATGCTCGTTAGTTTCACTTTGGTCGAATTCCCCTACTATCGAACCGTCATATATTACCGCAACTTTATCGGAAACATCTAAAATCTCATCCAATTCCAAAGAAATTAAAAGAATTGCCTTACCTTTATTGCGCAAATTTATCAAAGTTTTATGCACGTACTCAATAGCCCCTACATCAAGCCCACGGGTTGGTTGAACAGCTATGAGCAAATCCGGGTCATTGGCTATTTCACGTCCGATAATAAGCTTTTGCTGATTTCCGCCCGAAAGATTCCTTATACGAGTATATTTACAATCCACAGGTCTTACATCGTAATCTTTTATAATTTGATCCGTAAAGTTATCACGTTCTTCATCGTTTAAAAATCCATTAACACTAAACGGAGTCTTACGATATTTTTCCAATATTACATTATCCGCAACAGACATATCAAGAACGGAACCGAACCTATGACGGTCTTCATGAATAAAAGAAATTTTACTATCCAAAACATTACGTGTTGTTGTATTTTGAATTTCTTTACCATTAATTATAATTTTTCCGGATTCCGCACGGTTTTTCCCGATAATACATTCCAAAAGTTCTTTTTGACCATTACCGTCAACACCTGCCAAGCCGTATATTTCGCCTCTACGTAAACTCATTGAAAGATTTTTTACTCGTTCAACTCCACGTTCACATTTAACACTCAAATTTTTTATTTCAAAAACGACCTCGCCCGGCACGCTTTTTTCCTTATCCACTAATAACTTAACTTTTCTTCCAACCATTTTTTCTGCCAAGCTTTGTTCGCTTTCAGAATTAACATCCACACATCCCATTAATTTACCTTTGCGAATAATGGTACATTCTTTAGCTGATTTTTTTATTTCTTTAAGCTTATGAGTAATTATTATGATGGTTTTTCCGTCTTGTTTCAAATTTTCAATAACTTCCATAAGCTCATCAATTTCTTGAGGAGTAAGTACTGCTGTAGGTTCATCTAAAATCAAAACTTCGGCACCGCGATAAAGGGCTTTTAAAATTTCAACTTTTTGTTGCATACCTACGGAAATACTCCTGACTCTTTTCTTCAAGTCAACTTTCATCCCGTATTTTTTTATTATGTCAATTACTTTTTTCTTAGCATTACGCATGTTTATTATTCCGAATTTATCGGTAGTTTCATTGCCCAAAATTATATTTTGTAAAACAGTGAATTTTTCAATCAACATAAAATGCTGATGAACCATACCTATTCCATGCGCAATAGCGGAACTTGGATTTTTTATGCTAACAAGTTCTCCATTTAAATATATACTTCCGGAATCGGCACCATACATACCATATAAAATATTCATAAGCGTACTTTTTCCGGCACCGTTTTCGCCTAAAATAGCATGTGTTTCACCTTTTTTTATATTCAGCTCAACATCATCTAATACTTTATGATTACCAAAATATTTGGATATATTACGCATTTGTACCGCGTATTCTTTACTTATCTCCAAAGTTATCCCCCTTTTTAGGCAACTAAATAATTATATTTTCATATTGGGAAGCGAATTCATAAATTGATTATATGATTCCAAAGTTCCGGGAGGAACAATTTGTTCGTTTGCAATTTTTTCTTTAATTATCTGTGATGATTCATAAACTTTTTGCTCAATATTTTGATGTTCTTCGGAAATTCCGACGCATCCTTCCTTTATACCAAAGGAAAAAGTTTTTCCACCTATTTTTTCACCATTCATTGCTTTAAGAGAAATTATATTTATTGCTTTTCCTACATTTTTAAGTGCAGAAGACAAAACATTTTTCGGAGCCAGATACGATTGATCCAAATCAGCGCCGATTGCAAATTTTCCCGCTTCTTTGCCTGCTTCTATAACTCCAACTCCCGCACCACCGGCAGCGTGAAAAATAACATCACATTCATCAAACATTTTAAGAGCTATTGCTTTACCTTTTGCCGAATCGGTAAAGCTTTCGGCATATTGAACTTTAACATTGATTTTTTTACCTGATTTGCGCGCTCCGTAAGCAACACCGGCTCTGTAACCATATTCAAATTGGTCTATTACCATACCCTTTATTCCACCAACAAATCCAACACAATTTGATTTAGTGGTCAAAGCTGCAATATAGCCCACCAAAAAAGAGGATTCTTCAGACCTAAACACAACACCTGTGACATTATCCGGGGTGTTATCACCAAATGAATAATCGGCTATGGCATAATTAAGTTCAGGATTAGTTTTTGAAGCGGTTAAAATAGTATCCGCAAGCTTATACCCAATTCCCCAAATAAGGTCTGTTCGTTCGTCAGCCAACTTATCTATATTAATAGAAAAATCCGAGGTTTGGGGACATTCAACATAACTAACACGTGCATTGGCGTTTTTTTCCAATTCTTTCATGCCTTCCCACGCGGATTGTTGGAAAGATTGATCGTTTATCCCGCCACCATCCGTAATCATGGCGGTGAAAAACCTTCCGTCGTTTTCATCGGGCCCCGTAAAAAGCTTATAACCGGTTCTTACCCCTAAAGCAATCAAACCAATCCCCGCCAAAATACCAAAACTCATCCATAAACATTTGGATCGTTTTTGTGAAGTTGTTTTTTTCATGATTTCCTCCAAATTGACTCTTTTCAAACAAATAATATTTATTTGATTGTGTGACAAACAACAGCCTTTTTTGTGAAAAATATTATAACGCCGTATTTAAAGCGACTTCAGCCATATTTAAAAATCCGGTTTCACGTTCCTCTGAAGGAAGTGACAAACCCCTCATAGGACAATCGGAAATAGTCAAAATACATAGTGCTTCTTTCTTCGCTTTTGCCGCATTCATATAAAGTGCCGCAGCTTCCATTTCAACAGCTAAAACACCTAAATCATCCCATTTGTTAAACCCGGATATATCGCTGTAAAAAATATC
>CALDOU010000057.1 GCA_937912175.1 uncultured Clostridia bacterium | reverse complement strand
CGCACCAGGCGCACAAGCCACACAAACCAAATCATCCAATCCAACAAAACAGCAAGCCGCACGACCAGCCGCACAAGCCGAACAACCAGTCGCACAAGCCGCACAACAAGCCAAGGAAGAAGAAGCAGCCGAACAACCAGCCGCACCAGTCGCACAAGTCACACAACAAGCCGCACCAGCCGCACCAGCCGCACCAGCCGCACCAGCCGCACAAGCAGCAACCGTAGCACAAAGTGAACAAAAAGGCGAAACAGGCGGAAAGAAAGGCGGAAAGAAAGGCAGCGATCAACAACCCAAATCATCCAAAATACCAAAAAAGGACAAGGATGCAAATACTCCGGCTAGTCGGGTCGCGGAGACTAAGAAGAAAGCAGCAGCCGCAGCAGCCGCACAACGAGCCGCAGCAGCCGCACCAGCCGCATCAGCCGCACGACCAGCCGCACAAGCAGCAACCGTAGCACAAAGTGAACAAAAAGGCAAAACAGGCAGAAATAAAGGCAATCAACAACCCAAACCCCCCACTTCATCCGCACGACCAGCCGCACAAGCAGCAACCGTAGCACAAAGTGGACGAAAAGGCAAAACAGGCAGAAATACAGGCGATCAACAACCCACCCCCCCCACTTCATCCGCACCATCAGCCACACAACAAGCCGCAAAAATCAAATCATCCAATCTAACAAGACAGCGATTCGATGAAGTAGCACGCAAAAAAGCCGAGCAAAAAGAAAAAGTACAAGAACTTACTAAACGAATCAACAACCACGCCGAAGAAAATGGAGGTGTGATCTGTAGGTGTATTAGGCAATTTTTACCTAGTGATGTTACACTTGATGACGCGTTATCAAAACTTAGTGACGCAAAATTAGTTAGTGATGTAAATTTAGATAAATTACTTCGTGATGCGTCATCAAAACTTGGCAAAGAAATCAATGATGCGCCAGAATGGAGTTGGGTGCCTTGGCGTAAATCGAGAAAACAATTGCAACAGGATAAAAACATAATAGATGAACAAATAGAGCTTAGAAACGACCTTAAAGACCTTAATACCTCACGATGGATAGCTTCTAATTTGTATGATGGGGAATAACAATACTAAGATTACTAAGATATTTTGCATAAAACAGCGCAAATTTTTAAACTTTTAAGCGGCTTTGTGAAAGGCCGCTTTTTTAGTGCGCAGTTTTATTTAAACGACCTTTAATATAATATTTCAAAGGAGAATTTATATGGCTAATTTTAATGAGTATGATGTTGGTGAAAAAGTGAAAATATCGGATTTACTTTTTTGCTCAATGTTGATTGAAGCTTTGATTACATATTTTAATTGTTTTTTTATTAACGAATTTTTTAATTGGAAGATGATTGCAAGCATGGTTTTGGGTGTAATAGTGGCTATTATTTATGATATGGATTTTACAAAATATTTTAATTTGAAATCGAAAATTCCTTATGTGGGCTCTATAATTACGGGAATACTTTTTTCACGTGGCAGTAATTATGTGTATGATTTGTTAAATATTTTTTTAAAACAATAAATTATTTTTTATAAAGCGGTATCTTGAATTTATTTTTATTTGTGGTATAATCTGATTGTTAAAATGATTATATCCGGGTGTGGCGCAGTTTGGTAGCGCGCTTGAATGGGGTTCAAGAGGCCGCAGGTTCGACTCCTGTCACTCGGACCAACTAAATGGACAGAATATGATAAAAATGAAAGAAATATTAGGGTTATATATAATGATTGTTTTGTGAAGATGATGAGCGATTCCATGGAAAAAGAAAGAAAACTTTCAAAAAACCTTGGATATGTTGTTATTAATGGCGGCAACGGAATATAAGAACTGTTTGAAATTTTTTTGGTTACGAAAAACTTAATTTTTAAAGCATGGAAAACGTTTATAAACAGTGTTTGGATTATATATTAAGAAATGAAAATTAAAAAAGTTGATATATTTAGTAATATTGTTCCACTCAAAGGATATTCTTGCAATAAATCAGGTGATTGTAATGAAGTAAAACCTAACTGGTTATGCTTTTTAGGAGGAACAATAGATTATGGCGTTAGTTTATATATATATGTACAAGGATCATGCAATGCATATTGTAAATTTTGCAATATGCATTGTGAAAAAAATGAATATAACATGGACTTTGATGTTTTGGAAAACAGTTTAAAAGAGTTAAAAAATAAAGTAATTATTACTCGAATAGGTATAACCGGAGGAGAACCATTTTTAGATTTTGAAAGACTGGATCACACTATAGCTATGTGTAAAAAATATTTTCCCGATATTCAGCTTACTGTACATACCAATGGAACTTTTTTGAATAAAATAGATCAATTAAATGGATTGAATCAACTGGACGAAATACATATCAGTCGTCATCATTATGACGATAATGTAAATAGTGAAATTTTTCAATCACGCACATCTAATGAACATGACATATGCAATGTAGGTAAAATATTAAAAAACAAGATTTATTTAAATTGTGTGTTAATAAAAAATTATATAGACACCGAAAAAAAAGTAGAAAAATATTTAGAATGGGCTTTAAGCTGTAGTATCCATAACGTTGTTTTTGTCGATTTGACTAATTTGAACAGTTATTGCAAAGAAAATTTTGTGGATTTATTTAAACTAAATTTAGAAAATAATTTTCACACTTGTGAAACTGTTAAAAATATAAATATATGTTCGTGTTTTAAAGGTAAATATATATCTCCCTATAATCATAAAGCTGTAAATTTATTCTTTCGCCAAACTAAATCTTGGCCTACAAAATGCTATCATTATCTAGAATTTAAAAACAATAAACTATTTGCAGGTAAAAGAGAAATTACCACCGAATCTGTGTGTTCGGTGGATTTCTTCTTAAAAAGGACTCATTGATATATTTGTGGCTCATAAATCGAACCATAAGTCGAAATCAACTTTAATCGAAGCGATAGCTACAAAATGGGATTTATTGTCTTCTCTCATACTCGGCGATTAATATCGGTTGAATCAGCGGATATGTCAATTCTGTCGGAAGTTCATCGAAAAGGACTACTTTCTCCATCTCACTATGCAATTCTTCTTCAAATACTGTAATATCTGCGAAATAAAGCATTCCGAAAGTTTCTTTCCCGGAATCGTTCACTCTGTTTTTACCGGTTACGGAATAAACACAAATCGGCGTCAGAGAAAATTGTGTAGCACCTGTCTCCTCATATAACTCTCGTTTTGCCGTTTCATCGATACTTTCATTTTTTTCTCTATGACCGCCAGGCAACTCAAAGGTATCCCTGTCCTTGTGTTTGCAAAATACCCATTTTCCATCAGATTTAGAAACAATAACTGCGAATTTCAATAATTCATCTGTGATGCTGTCGTAAAATTTTACTTCCATTTTATTTGCTCCCTTTAAATTCCAGTTTGTTGATACATCATACTATAAGAACGGCGATAAGTCAATGATGTTACCAACTGTGGTGCCTGATGATGTTTTGTCACGTCGTGCTTATGATGCGATGTTTTAGAAAAAATTATAAAATCCAAGAAAATCGTCTAAGGGGTATTTTTAGGGGTATTTCCTTCAAAAAAGCGTGACAAAACCCTATGAAAACCGCAGTCCCATAGGGTTTGTTTTTGGCGGAGAAGGAGGGATTTGAACCCTCGCGCCGATCGCTCGACCTACACCCTTAGCAGGGGCGCCTCTTCAGCCACTTGAGTACTTCTCCATGTGTGAAATTAATTTTGCTTGGCGGAGAGAGTGGGATTCGAACCCACGGTCCCCTTGCGGGGATCACCGGTTTTCAAGACCGGCTCCTTAAACCACTCGGACACCTCTCCAAGTCTTCGTTTATTGAATTCTTGATTATTCTAACACATAAAAAAAATTAAGTCAACTATACTTTAAAATTGATTTTTTTAAATTTGTAGGATTATTAACTGTTAAACCACTTGTATAAATAATTTGCGAACATTTGAGAAATCTATAATTATTTAATATAATAGTGGGGAGATTTTATTATGAGGTTCAAAACAATGGATAAAGAATTAAATTTAAAAGAAGAAGTAAAAAAACTGCCTTTTAATCCGGGTGTCTATATAATGAAAAACTCTGACGACAAAATAATATACATCGGAAAAGCAAAAAATTTAAAAAACCGAGTTTCGTCTTATTTTGTGGATTCTTCCGGCCATAGTGATAAAGTAAAAGAGTTGGTTAAAAATATAAGCCATTTTGAATATATAATTACCGACAGTGAATTTGAAGCGTTGGTTTTGGAATGCAGCCTTATCAAAAAACATCAACCGAAATATAACATACTACTCAAAGACGATAAGGGTTACAGCTATATTAAAATCACAAATGAACGTTGGCCTCGAATTTTGGATGTAAAACAAAAATTAAATGATGGTGCTTTGTATATAGGCCCTTATATTAATTCTTTATCTGTAAAGAATGTAGTCGAAGAAATTACTAAAATTTTTAAAATTCCCGTATGTAATCGTGATTTTTCAAAGTTTTATAAACGTCCTTGTCTTAATTATTATATAAATCGGTGTTCGGCGCCTTGTATTAAAGCTGTTACTCATGAAAAATATTCGGAAGTAATAGAAGAGGTAATTAAATTTATAAAAAACGGAAGTACGGAAATAATAAAATACCTTACCGAAAAAATGCAAAATGCTTCTGAAAATTTGGAATTTGAATATGCTGCGGAAATTCGAGATAAAATTAAAGCTATTGAAAAAATAAAAAGTCGTCAAAAAGTAGTATCTTATAAAGTAAAAAATTTTGATGTTATCGCTTTGGCTCATGATAATTCTGTTATTTCATTTGAAGTTTTCAGGTTTAATAACGGGGATTTATACGAAAGCCAAAACTTTATAATTGATTATACCGATGATTTACCCAACGTAAGAGCTGAATTTTTAAATCAGTATTATACTTTAAAAAGTAATATACCAAAAAATATTTTTATTGACGGAGAAACAGAGTCACTAGAGTTGTTGGAAAAATTTTTATCTGAAAAAAGCAATCACAAAGTGAAAATCAGTATTCCTAAAATAGGGGATGGCCTTAAACTTCTTAATATGTGCCAAAATAATGCACATGAATTTATGATAAGAAGTAAACAAAATAAAAATCGATATGAAGATATTTTAGAAGATTTAAAAAATGTGCTCAATTTAAAAAATGTTCCAAAATATATTGAAGCTTATGATATTTCCAATATAAACGGCAGCAACAATGTTGGCGGAATGGTTGTTTTTAAAGGCGGTAGGCCTTTTAAATCGGGATATAGAAAATTTAAAATAAAAAACATTGTCGGCCAAGATGATTATAATTCCATGAAAGAAATGCTGGAAAGAAGATTTGACAATTATTGGGAAAATAATAAATTAAAATCAAGTAATGATACTGGTGATAAAGCTCAAAAAGGGTTTGATAATCTTCCTGACTTGCTTCTTATTGACGGAGGAAAAACACATGTTTCTGCCGCGAAAGATGTTTTAAAATCCAAAAAAATAACCATCCCCGTTTTCGGCATGGTTAAAGATAATAAACATCGCACTCGTGCTATTACAACAGATAATAAAGAAATAGAAATAAAAAATAATAGCCGAATTTTTTATTTTATTACCTCGGTTCAAGATGAAGTTCATAGATTTACAATAAATTATCATAAAAACTTAAGAAATAAATCTGTGAAAAGTTCGGAACTTATTAAAATTCCGGGGATAGGCGAATCTCGTGCAAAAAAATTATTGAACTTTTTTAAATCAATAAAAAGAATTTCACAAGCTTCAACGGAAGAATTAATGCTAATTGATAATATGAATGAATCCGCCGCTACGGCAGTTTATAATTATTTTCGAAAAAATTAATTTGATATACATTGTAAAACTTTTTGAAAATAATAGGGAAGAGGGCTTGTAAATTCCATGTATTTTTTTGTGGTTGGGTGAATAAATCCTATGGTTTTGGCGTGCAGGCATTGACCTTTTAAAAATTTAAAAGGGTTATTCTTGGGGTTGGCATAAACTTCATCACCGACAACAGGATGATTTATATGTGCCATATGTACTCGAATTTGATGAGTTCGACCTGTTTCGAGATTTAATCTTAAATGCGTAAATTTTTCATATCTTTTTAAAGCAGTATAGTGAGTAATCGCAACTTTACCCCCGAAACTTACAACCGACATTTTTTTCCTGTTGGTTTTATGCCGATTTATATTGCCGCAAATTGTTCCGTTTTCATTTTTTATATTTCCGTAAACAACGGCTTCATATTCTCTTGTGAAGCTATGGTTTTTTATTTGTTCGGCCAAAAATTTATGGGAGTTATCATTTTTTGCCACGATTAAAAGCCCGCTGGTGTCTTTGTCTATTCTGTGTACTATTCCGGGACGAATTTTTCCGTTAATTCCGGAAAGAGAATCTTTACAATGATAAAGAAGCGCATTTACAAGTGTACCCGAATAATTTCCCGGAGCAGGGTGAACTACCATGTTTTTGGGTTTGTTTACCACCAATAGGTCTGCGTCCTCATATATTATGTCAAGGTCAATATTTTCGGGCAAAACATCTAACGGTTCCGGTTCGGGAATATTTACACTTATTATATCGTTATTTAAAATTTTATAATTTTTAGTTGTTTCTTTATTGTTTACAATTATATTTTTACTTTCAATAAGCTTATGAATATAAGAACGGGATATATCTTCCAAATTGGAAAATAAAAACTTATCTATTCTTAACCCTTCATCTTCCGATGTTATTTTAAATTCAAACTCATCCATTTAATTTTATCCAACTCCCAAGTCAGTTATATTCAGTGAAATTTCTATTTTGGGGTTATCTTTTATTTTGGGATATATTTCTTTCATAAATTTATTAATTAAATCGTAATTCGGTTTTATGGGTGTGCTGTTGGGAGAAAATATATTTATCATAAACCTTTCAAAATATTTTTCCGCTGTTTCTATGTCTTTAATAACAGTTTCAAATGTTTGTTTTTCTGTGCCGACTAAAAGGCTTATGCTCTGAAAATATTTTGCCACATCTTCCGGAGTAACATTTTCGGGTATGCCTTTGTTCCAAAAAGTGCGTAATTTCGGGTTAAATGTTTCTATTCCCGTACGATATTTCACTTGTGCGTTTTTAAATTTACTTGCAAACTCTTTTAGTCTTGTTCTATAAGCCCAATGTACTTCAAACCAAAGGTTTTTTATATGTTTTTCATCTACTTTTTTTATAAGTAAATCCAAAGTTTTGTCGTCAAGCTCCATGGCTGAACCGGAATTTATAACGTCCAGTTCCCCAAACTCTCCTGTTATTTTTTTTATTACGTCGGAGTTTATTTTTAAAAAGTCGGCGCTTACGTCTTTGTGATAATCACAAAAAGCACATTTTTTCCAAAAACATCCTTGTCCTTGAAGAAGTATAAATTCTCGAGGTAATTTTTCGGTTATTTTAGAATATCTTATTTCTACGGGTTTCATTTTTATTCCTTTTGTTTTTATTATTATTATAAAATTATTATTAAAAAAACGCAAGATATCGGCTAAAACACCTTCTTGCGTATGTAAAATTATATTAAGTTTATCGCTGTAAAAATTCTATATTTTTATTGCGCCTCGATTATTTTTATTTTGTCATAAGAAATCCCGGATTGTCCTGCGGCTATATCTCTTATGATCAAAGCCGATTTTTCATTTAAATTTCCCGAATTTACTATAACATCGCACTCACCGTTTTGTATGGAAACCAAGCATTCACTAAATCCTTTGGCTTTTATCAGATTTTCTATATTTGATTCTTGTTGAATGTTTTTTGAAAAGGTTTCCAATTGTTTTGATATTTCATTCTTTACTTCGCCGTTTATATTGGAATCTGAAGCAAGATTTTTTAATTTTTCTTCTGTTTCCTCTCTGGCCTTTTGACGATTGGATTGAGCCTGTGCGAAATATTTTTGTGTTTTTTCCGAACCGGGAGAAGATTGCGCGGAAGTTTCTTCTGTTTTGTTTTCAACATTAGATGAATTTACATATTTTGCTTCTCCAAGTTCTTTGGTTGATTCTAAAATTCCTGTTGTACTAAGACCTTTGTCACCCGAAAATTGCCAATTTAAATATACTGCCGCACCTAAAGCGATTACCAATGATGCTAAAATTAATTGACGTTTACGAAATTTCATTTTTATTCCTCCAAATATTTTATTTTAAAATTATGATGATTTTGTTACACAAACACGTTTTGAAGTAATGTTAAGAGCTGTTGTTACTGCCTCTGTTATTCGTTGTTTTATAATTGGGTTATCTCCTCCTTGACATATTATTATTACTCCCTTTACTTTAGGCTCTATTTCCGTTACCGCCAATGCGTGTTCGGTGCCGTCATTATCTTTGACTGTTATATATTTTTTTTCACAATCATCACTTTCTTTTCTTCGAGTTGTTTCGCCGTCGGATTTATCTTCCGAAGCTTCTTTATTCTTCTTTTCTTCGGTAGCGTAAACAGTTTCCGAAGAATTTTCAAATGTGACCAGTACTTTTGAATTTCCCGCTCCTTCTATTGCTGAAATAATATTTTCAAGACTTTGCTGAAGTTTTTCTTGTTTAGTTTCCATAGTGGTAGTTTGAACTTTTGGCTTTTGAGTATCGACTTTTTTAAAAAAACCGGATATGGAAATAAGTATTAACCCTACTAATCCTAAAATTATTACTATCTGATTTTTGCCGGATAAAAAATTTAAAATATTATTTTTTAAACAAGCCAAATCTTTGTTTTTAAACTGCATTTTTAAATTCCTTTCAAACATATAAATTTTTAAAAATTATATTTTAATCATTAATTACAACCTCCGTTTTTATATTTAACTTGTTTTCAACTGTGTTTTGGATTTGAGCTTTTAAACTTTCTTGATTACTGCCTATTTGAATTCGGCATTTATTAATTAATATGCAGTTGTCCTTATTTATATCCATAAATATTTCAATTTTTTTCGCATGTACTCCCATACAGCTTAACGTTTTGGATATAATAATTTTTAAATTTTCTTCTGTGGCTTTAATAATTTGTTCATTCGATTTTTTAAATATGGCATCCGTCTTTTTATTAATATTTTTAACTGTTTTAATTTCAGGGGATGATTTTATTTTCAGTAAATTAATGTTACGGGAGAAGGGCATTATAACTGCACATAACACGAATATACCAAGTATGGTGTCCATGGTTTTTTCTATCTTACCCGGCGGAATTAAAAATTCCGATATTGTACATATGACAGAAGTTATGCAAATAAGTGAAGACCATTCTTTTACTGAATTCATTTTTGTTTTTTACCTTCCGATTATGATTAAAATAAAAACAGAAACTATCAAAATCATTATTACGCAAAATATAATTGCTAAATTTATCGAAACTATATTTTCTATGGATTTAAAAATTTTTTTTAATTTTTTAATATCAAAAATATCACACACATTCATAGTTAAATTCAAAAATATTATCCAAATAAAACATTCGATTACAATAGGCAGAAAAATTGCTCCTCCGGCTATAATTCCGAAAGCTCCGATCCCTGATTTTAATAATTTAATGCAATCTTGAATTGTTGAAAAAGCGTCGCTCAGTGCTCCGCCGACAATGGGCACGCAACTGTCTATGGTGAGTTTAATTGTACCGGTACTTATTTTATCTGCGGAAGAAGTAACTATGTGTTGTGTTACCAAAATACCCGTAAATGTTGAAGAAATAAATTTGAGAACGGTTTTAATTACTTTATAAATGGATTTACAAAAATCCTCCAATTTTAATTTTGAAGATATTGAAGATATTAACGAAACTCCCAGTAACATATTTAAAAAAGGAATTAAAAAGTTTCCGGAAAAATCGGAAATAATTTGACCCGCCGCCAGCAATAAAGCTTGATATGAAGTTGCGGATATAGGTCGTCCGGAAGCTATCATAACAGTGGAAAAAATCGGTACCAAACATAAAGTAAAATTTGAAGCACTTTGTATAGCCATGGCGGAAGCGTTAATGCATTTTGAAATGGGCGTAATTATTGAAATGCTTAAGCACATACAACACACGGAGTTCATTACATGCGACATCTGTTTGTTTGTATATGAGTTTTTTAAATTCATGATGATGGAACTTATTATTATAATTGAAATAATCGGAATTAAAGTTGCAAAAAGGGAATAAAATTTTTCTTTTGATATATTTAATATTTCATCGAAAATTTTAGAAGGTGAAAAATTTAAAAAATTTTTCCATTCAGCAGATTCCACACCTATTTTTCGCAAAATTTTTAATGCATCTTTCGGAACCGATTCAATGAGTTTTTCCGCTCCGCTGATTTTATATTGTTCGGTGTATATTTCGTCAGTAGCTTCATTTAACATATTGTCACTTAAAGCACAGACAGTGAATGTACTTAGGGCTATACCAAAAATCAACAATACGATTTCCGTTAAAATTTTGTAAAACTTTTTCATTTTTATTTTTCCATTAGGCTTAACGCCGTTTGAATTATTCTTTCGAAAAGCGGTAAAGCACATATTAAAATTCCTATTTTTCCAGCAAATTCTATTTGTGATGCAAGCAATTTTTCATTGGCATCAATACAACAATCATGTGCAAATTGAGATATTACCGAAATTCCCAAGGCTTTTAAAAGTATTATTTGGTATTCATTTGGAATTTTTGTGCAAGAAAACAACATTTTTATTTGACCGAAAACGGGGGAAAGTGCCGTGATTATTATTGATATAACAATGGCACCTGTAATTATATTGATTATCATGGCATATTCCGGTGTGTATTTTTTTAATGATACGGATATTAAAGAAGAAATGATTATTAATCCGGCTATGTTTATTATATTCATTATCTTTATTCTTTCTTTTCTATTTGAAAATTTAAAGGTTAAAAACCGATTTTATGGTTTTAAAAAGAATGTCTATTTGTTGAACAATTATCATCAATACCACTATTAAACCCGCCAAAGTTGTCATCATTGCTTGTTCTTCTCTTCCGGAACGAATCAAAACCTGATTTAAAACTGCCACTATAATTCCTATTGCCGCTATTTTAAAAATTAAATCCACATTCATTTTTTATTGCTTTCCCTTCAAGTTTTATATAAAAATTACAGCAATGAACAATCCAACTCCAACGCCTAATATAATAGAAAGTTTGCCTTTTTTCTTTTTGAATTCTTTGGCCGATTTCAGGCATTGTTGTAATATCTCAATATTTTTATTTAAAATTTCGATTTGCCCCTCGGTGTGACATGCTCCCAAATTGTTTCCAAGTTTTAAAATGATGTTTTTTTCCGTGGCTGAAAGCTTAATGTTTTCGGAAATGCTTTCAAAAGAAAGACGCCACGAAGATTTAAGAGAAAAATTTCCGTTTAAAAAGCTTAGAAAATTATTGATATATGTGCCGAGCGGTAAGTTGTATGAATAATTTTTAAATATTTCATATATAGTGCTTTGAGAATATGTTATTTCATTTTTTAAATATATTAAAAATTCAATATACGATTCCAAAAAAGAAATTTTTCGGATTTGCGCTTTATATATTATAATACCCCCGTAAGAACAAGAAAAAATTATTATTAATATCCCTATAAGCTTCATAATATATCCGTTGAGTTATAAATTTTAATTATTTTTCCAAAATTATCATTGTTGTCTAAAAATATAATTTTTTCAAAAGCATTATATTTTAAAATTTCTTGCACTTGGGGTTTGTTTCTTAATTCTTCCGAGTTTTTTGCATGGATACTTGCAATAACTTGAATTCCGGCATTAAGACTTTGAATAATGGCATTTGCGTCTTCTGAATTTCCTATTTCATCGCAAATTATAATATCGGGCGATAAACACCTTATAGAAATTTCAAAAGCTTCTTTTTTTGGGAACCCGTTTAAAATATCACTGAAACCAACGTCAAAAAAAGGAATTCCGTTCGATATTGCACTTATTTCAGAGCGTTCGTCCAAGATGACAACTTTCTTTAATTTTCCTTTTATCGGTGTAGTGGAAATTTGTCTTGATAAATCTCTCAAAACGGTTGTCTTACCGCATCTTGGTGGCCCGGCAATCAAAATTCCGGATTCTATAGATTTTATATTTTCAAAAATAGTTTCCGAACAATAAAAAAATTCATTTGCAACTCGAATGTTAAGCGAAGTTATGTTTTTAATATGAGTTACAGTGTTATTTTTTATAACCGCAGTACCGCAAATTCCTACTCGGTTGCCGCCGTGAGTGGTTATAAATCCGCGTTTTACTTGTTCTTGAAAACTATATACTGAATATTCGCACATTATTTCAAAGCAATTTTTTAAATCTGATTGTGTGGGTAAAAGGGGAGAATGACAAAGTTTAAAATCTTTAAAAATATTACCGTTAACATCTACAAAATAAAATTTATTTAAACACAATATACACACGCAACTATTTAATCTTAAGCGTATTTCTTGAGAATTTGATTTTATGACGTCGGGAATTTTTATTAAAGTATTTTTTAAATTATCACAAAGATAATCCAAAGTATCATTAAATTTTTTTATTTTTACATCCATATTTATTTTCCACCCTTGTCCGTATTTTTGGTTTTGTTAATTACTATGGGTTAAATAATAATAATATGACTAAAAATATAAAATTTTTATTATTGTGTTGATTTATATAAAAAAATGATATATTATCTAATTATGCAAATTATTTTTGTATAAATATTGTCTCAAATATGGAATTTGGAGATGATTTCTTGAAAAAAAGATTAAAATATTTATCGGTAATTTTAAGTTGTGGTATGTTAATTTCTCTGTTTGGTTGCGGAAAAGATTCTGATGAAGATTCAAAAGTAAAAAATATTGCAAAAAAAGATTATGATATCTTTATTTACAATTCAGATACCAATATAGGTGTCGCATTCAGAAAAATGTGTGATGAGTACACTGCTCGAACCGGCATAATTATAAGAACTGTAACACCTACTGAGGAAGAAAATAATTTTGAGAATTTGCAAAGTTATTTAAAAGGTGATTATCCACCTGATATATTTACAGTAAGCAATTTATCGGATTTACAAAAATTAAAGGAAAATTCACAAGTATGGGACTTCAGTAATGCAACTCAAGAATCCTTCAAAGAAGTGGTTAACGGCATACCGAAAGATTTACGCTTAGGAGCAAATACCACGGACAGTTTTGGACTTCCATATACCGTGGAAGGATTTGGATTTGTTGTTGACCCCAAGATGATTGCCTCACTTTTTGGAGGTGATAAATACAGACTGGTACTAAATGACCTTCGTGAGTGCAGTTATGAAGAATTCACTTCGTTTGCGGATTCTCTTAAATTTTATATAGACAGCAACGGAATAAGCGAATTTACGCTTAATAATAATTCATACACTTTTGTCTCAAACAAAGGCGATTTGAGTAAAAAATTAAACGGTGTTTTCAGTTTTGCGGCCGGAGTCCCCAAGTATACCGGTAATTATTTATTCAATATTGCTTTGGCTTCAATATTTCCGTCACCTGCAGCGGCAAATATAGCCGATGGTTCTCAAATCGATGATCTTAAAGATCCGTTTATAAAGTTTACAGAGGCTTTGGATTTTATTACCCTGCGCATGTCGGGAAACAACGGCCCGTTAGGACGTGGCACGGAGCTTGTAAGTAATTCTCAAAACAGTGTAAGTCAATCTATGAAAAATTTTGTCAATGGAAAAGCTCTGTTTTTAATTGCCTCAACTGAGGATTATAGTAATTTGTCCATGTTTGATATTTCAGTTGCAAAAAGAAGCGTATTTATCCCTATAAAAATGCCGTTTATATCGGAAAATATAAAATCTTCAGATTCCATTTCCAAAAACATCAATAAATCTATTACTGCATATGTTCCGAATTACTATTGTGTTAATTCAAGGTCATCGGAAAAAGAAAAAAAAGACGCTCAGGATTTTCTTACTTGGGTTCAAACCTCTGAGTTGGCAAAAAAATATATAGTTTCCGATTTTGGATTTACTCCTTATGATATCAAAGAAAGCAGCGTTATAGATAACGCACTGTCTCGCTCTTTGGTAGAATATATTACCGAAAACAGGTATTTGCCTCCCGTATCTCAAGGTGCACCGTCTCCGTGGAATAATATCTTGGGAAAATATATTATCGAACAATTTTTAAATAAAGGAGTTTGGAGCTACGAAGATTACGAAAAAATTTCAAATTACGGAATTTTGAAATGGAAAGAATATAAAGGACAGTAAAAAAATAGCGGAGGTGTAATTAATGGGCTCATCAGTAAATATATCTTTTTTAAAAGGAAAATCCCCATTATGGAATAAGTGTACAATGGAAAAACTGTTATCGGTCTTAGAAAAAATTAAAGATAAAAACGAGGAAGAATCCAAAGAAAGATGTTTCACGGAGTTTTTTCTTGAAATAGAACAGGCATACAGAATTTTTTTAAGAAAGATAAATGATTTACCAATGATAATGAATTGTCGTGTTAAAGGCGACAATAAATCTCATTTTGGCGGTCAGGAATGCGCTGAACTTATGCGAGCAATAAGAATTTCTTCAGAAAAATATCTTAAAGAAACCGCTTATAAAAACACTAAACCGGATTCACCCGTGAACAACTATTTTTCTGATTTAGAAGAACAAAGGGAAAGCACGTTGTATAGTTTGGCTTGTAAACTTAAAGAGTTGGCAAAGGAACAAGAACAGGATGCACTGAATATAGAGGCTAAAGTTTATCAAGACTATGTTTCTTTAGGTAAAGATAATACTTTGGAACAATTAATAACCGCTGGATATAGTTTTTAAAACAAATGATTATGAAATTTATGAAAACGGGTTTGAAACGACTCGAAAAAACGATGATAAGATTGTTAATATACAAAAGAATTTCATTAGCTATTCTAAAGAAGATATAGATAAAGAAAAATGACTTGAATCATACAACAGGTAGCACTTTTATATATTATTATACCTCAGAAACCGTATTTATCGAAATCATTGAAGTGTTACAAACAGTAAAAAAAGAAGAGGAATAAGCCTCCATGTAATTACATTGTAAGTTGTATAAGAACAAAAAAGAGCAGGGGTTCATTCGTCATGAAAGTTGTAACATAAAATGCAAAATTTTATTAAGCAGTAATTAATTATTATGCAGAAAAATATGGTATAATAAAGGTGACAAACAGATATGACGTAACAAGATAATATATTTATCGTGAGAAAAAGAGAAATGACGGAACGTTTTACTTACTTACTTGTAAACAGGTCCCACACAAACCACACAGGAATTAAAACTGATTTTTACAAACTTTTCCCGCCAGATTTAATTATTATCTTAATTTTTAGAGACTCTTTTGGTACAAATTTTTTTAAACTCTACAAATGTTCTTACAGAAAAAGGAATAAATATTTTTACGCCAATCAAATTTTTATTTCTTTGATGAATTAAAAAACAACTTACTGTTCACAATAGAAAATACAATCATTTTTTATAACGCATTATTGATAAACCATGCAAATTACTAAAATAAAATTTAAAAACATTATTGACTTTTTTTTTTATGAAGTTTAGAATGTAATTGTGTGAAAGGTAAATACAAACAAGATGTTTGATATTTGCCGGTGTGGCGGAATAGGTAGACGCAAGGGACTTAAAATCCCTCGGTGGCGACACCGTGCCGGTTCGAGTCCGGCCACCGGTACCATAAAAGGTACTGAAAATGAGCCTATTGCATATCAAAAAAATGGTATACAAGAGGCTTTTTTATATACCCAAATTTTAAGAAAGCAAACCCATAATTGCATTTGCTGAAGATATTTTAGATTTATAATCCAAGTGAGTATAAATATCAGATGTGGTCGATAACTGGTTATGCCCCAACCACTCTTGGATGTTTTTCAAACTTACACCATTTTCATAAAGCAAACTTGCACAGCTGTGCTTAAAGTCGTGAAATCTAAGCGTTTTGAGTTTGTTTAATGTTTTGACAAATATTTTAAAAGCCATTATAATTTAAATAAAAGATGCCTCCTTAGTTAAATGGATATAACAAATCCCTCCTAAGGATTAGTTGTCGGTTCGATTCCGGCAGGGGGTACCATAGTTTTTAAACGTATAGTTGTATTAACAATCTCATTATGGTTTTCTCGAGTTATTTCAAATCCCGTTTTCATAAATTTCATAATCATTTATTTTAAAAACTATACCCTGCTGATATTAATTGTTCCAAAGTATTATCTTTACCTAAAGAAACATAGTCTTGATAAACT
>CALDOU010000056.1 GCA_937912175.1 uncultured Clostridia bacterium | reverse complement strand
AACGAAACGAAAATCTTTTTACCGCGATAACAATCTTTATGAATTTTAGATTCTGCTTCAAATACTTTCATTGTGATATCGCGAAATAAATTTGACTGCAAAAGAGTTATATAGCTCGCGCCTCTGTTTTCTTCTTCTACGGCTTTCGCCATATCATTCAAACAGTTATCGTCCATGACAATATCAATACCATTTACTTCAGGATTTGCCCAGTAATCAACCAAATCTTCTTTAAATTCTTTTATGATTATTTTCTTGTAATCTTGAGAAGATAAATTTTCAAATTCTACGGGGCGAATTCTATTCAAAAACGACTTATCGTGCTTAATATAAGTTCGCGATCCTGTACCGTCGTCAACTTTACCCCGTTCATCTTGATTACCGCCTCTGATTGATTGCGTACTTTCGTTGGAAGTTAAAATAAATGTAATTCCGGAGCAATCAATGGTTTGACCTTTTACATTAATTTTTCCGTTGTCAACTATCGTACGAAAAACTTCATCAAGAGTCTTCGACCACATTTTATCATATTCATCGATTATTACTATACCATCAGGGTTATCATTTAAATATTTAACCAAATTTTTAGGTTTGGATATTACTCGATCGGGCCCGTCACCATAACCCCCATACATTCCATAGCCACCATAACTATAGGAAGATCCGAACAATTGATCAATAACGCTTTGGGGACTGTATTTGTCAACTTCTGAAGCGGATATATAATACGGTTCAGTATTTGAAGAAAGAATTTTGTAATTTGCCAAACCCCTGGCCATCATGGTTTTACCCACTCTTGACGGCCCCGCAAAATACAATACATCACCATGTCCGTACGGTTTGCCCGTTAATTCACAATTTCTTTTACGATGCAATATGCTGTTTACTATGCTTCGTATCTCTTCTTTAGCCTTTTGTTGACCCTTAACATCTTCAAACAGATAATCCAAGTTGCCTATGGCATCATCAAAAGAAAGTTTTTCGTTACTAATTTTTTTTACCGTTTTCTTATAAAAATCTTTAAACTTATCAATAATGGGTTCAAGTGTATATCTTACATTAAAAGTCTGGGAAAGTCTGTGAGATACCACAGAGGTCTTCGCTAATAACAAATTTAACACAGCTAAGTCAACAGCTACTCTTCCTACACCCGGTACAGATAAAATTATATCGTTAATTTTCTGTAAACGACTTTTGGCTTCTCCAGGAATATCAACATGCGAACTTGACCGCTGAGGTTGCGCAACCCCTGACCGGAGCGCTGCTTGGGGCTGTGATTGCGAATTTTGAATCATTTTGTGAAACAAAAAACCTAATAAAGCGACAGCACCGGCACCGCCCATCTTTAAAATCGTATTTTTATATTTTTGCCAAAAGCTTTTGGACTGAACCTTTTGAGAAGAAACCTGCCTTCCGGAAACTCTTGAATCCTTTCCGACGTTTGAATTTTCCGCAAATGCAGGGTAACCCGCTGAAGTAACCGTTAAAGCAGACAATAAACCCGCCATTGATTTACTAAAAAATCTATTTTTTATTCCACCGGAAACATTTTCGATATCTTTATCTTCCAACTGTGAAATTGATTTTTCATCTTCTGCAAGTACATACTCCAAAAGTTCTTCAAATTCTTCTAAGGAATAACCCCCGTGTATTGAAGAACAAAACTCATAGGCTTCTTTTATTGATTTTTTCTCAACCAACTCAAAGCACAATTCTTCGCTTTGCAATACTTTTTCAGCCATAATTTCTATATTTTTATTCATAACCGTCACCCCAAAATTCAACGTCTTAATTATTTTATCACATTATAATTAAAAATTCAACCTAAAATAATAATTATTACCAATTTTTAAAACTTGATGATTTTTGCACGTCATCTTACATAATAATAATTTTTTCAAATACAGCCCCTTAAGTGTAACCAATTTTTTAGTTTGAAAATAGTATGATAATGTAAATATTAAAAGGAGGAACTCAAATATGTGTAATAATTTTTTTGGTGGCAATAATTGCTGCTTGATAATTGTCCTTATCATCGTAATTTTATGTTGTTGCGGTGGAGACGACGGCTGCTGCGGTAATAACTGCGGTTGTGGCTGTGGCGGTTAATCGCAGGCTACTTAAAGCTCCTCGGCTTTTCAGCCGAGGATTTTTTTATTTGCAAAACTCAAAAATATAATATATAATTAATTATATCAAAATATATTTTTAAAACAATACCAACGAAAGGAATATTAATGGTATCTATTGTTCACAGCATAGGCCTTACAGGTTTAGACGCTTTTACAGTCACTATTGAATCCGATGTTTCTTCGGGAATGCCTTCTTGTGATATAGTAGGGATGGCGGATGTTTCGGTAAAAGAATCGAAAAACCGTGTACGGTCTGCAATTAAAAATTGTGGGTTTAACTTTCCCGTTGCCCGAATAACCATAAATTTAGCACCGGCAGACATTAAAAAAACAGGTGCCTCTTATGACCTACCTATTTTTTTATCTATTTTAAAATCTCATGGTCAAATTGAAGAATTGCCCGAAAATTCGGTATTTATAGGTGAACTTTCCCTAACCGGTGACCTTTGTCCCGTAAACGGAGTTCTTCCAATGACTATTCACGCAATGCAATGCGGATTTAAAAATATTTTTCTTCCCGCAAAAAACGCCAAAGAAGCCGCTGTCATTTCCGGAATTAATATCTATGCCATAAATAATGTAAAAGAGCTTGTAAATCATTTACAACTTAAAAATAAACTTGAGCCTCAACCCCTCACTCATATTATCAAATCCAACGCTTCAAGCAAGCTGGATTTTTGCCAAGTTAAAGGACAATATAATGTTAAAAGAGCCTTGGAAATCGCAGCTGCGGGAGGTCACAATATACTTTTAATAGGCCCACCGGGTTCGGGAAAAAGTATGCTTGCCAAAAGGTTGCCTTTTATACTTCCCGAGATGACATTCAAAGAAATAATAGAAACCACAAAAATTTATTCCGTTGCAGGCATTTTACAAGGCGAATCTCCGCTCATAAACGAACGACCTTTTCGTTCACCGCACCATAGCATTTCAAGAGCCGGAATTTCAGGCGGAGGAAGCATTCCCAAGCCAGGTGAACTTTCTTTGGCGCATAACGGAATATTATTCTTAGACGAATTTTCCGAATTTCCACGTTCAACCATGGAATCACTTCGACAACCTTTAGAAGAAAGAAAAATAGTTATTACCCGTGTAGGCGGTACGTTTACATATCCTTGCTCCATAATGCTCGTGGGAGCAATGAATCCTTGCCCGTGCGGATATTACGGGCATCCTACCAAAAGTTGTACATGCTCACCGAGTGCTATATCCAAATATTTAGCTCGAGTTTCGGGGCCAATGCTTGACAGAATGGATATTCATGTAGAAGTCCCACCGGTAGACTTTGAAAGTTTATCCGGTGAAGAGGAACTTGAAACCTCGGAAACAATTAGAAAAAGAGTAAACAGGGCTCGTGAAATTCAAAATTTAAGATACAGCAAAAGTGAAATTACTTCTAATGCGGGAATTCCCTCACATATTTTACAAAAATCCTGCCCCATGACCGAAAAAGCCAAAGAAATTCTTCGAAAAGCATTTGACTCTATGGGACTTTCCGCAAGAGGATATGATAAAATTTTAAAAATTTCCAGAACAATAGCAGATTTGGATGAATCGGAAATAATCGATGTAAAGCATATAGCCGAAGCGGTTCAATATCGAAGTTTAGACCGTAAATACTGGGGACAGTTTTAAAATCATAATCAGAATAAAATATTAAATCATCCCGGAAGAAATTTTTCCGGGATGATTTTTTAAAGTATTATGCAAATTAAACCATTACAGCCTTCATTGATTATTCTTTCAATTGTTTCTTTTATTTTTTCACGAGCATCAATCGGCATACGATAAAGCTTATTGTGTAAACCTTCATTAACAAGCTCGTTAAGAGATTTTCCAAATATATTTGACTTCCATATTTCGGAAGGATTCTCTTCAAATTCTTTTAAAAGATACATAACCAACTCTTCGGATTGTTGTTCTGAACCTACAATCGGCGTAACTTCGGTTTGTATTTGTGTTTTAAGCATGTGTATGGACGGCGCCGAAGCTTTTAATCTTATGCCGTATTTGCCGTTTTGTTTTATAATTTCCGGCTCATCAAGGTGTAATTCTTCCATTGTAGGCATAACAATTCCGTAACCGGATTCATTAACTTCATCGTACGCTTTGGCTATTTTATGATATTTTTCTTTAAGTCGAGCCAAATCCATCATGGAATCCATAAGGTCACACTCATCTTTTATATCTATACCTGTTTTTTCACCCATAATTTTATAAAACAAGTCAGGTTGCAAAATTATTTTCATCACAACGCTGCCGCTACCCAAATTTATATCAGAAATTTCCGCTTTTGTAATATATTCACAATCGGAAAGCGCATCCACCAATTTCTGAACTTCATTTATTTTTTCAAGATTTTCGGCAGCATTACTTATACATGTATATACCGAACTGCGAAGCCAATTGCTCTTTTCCAAAGAAGAAATCCAACCCGGCATATCTATTTTTATCTCTTTAACCGGAAATTCAAACAAAATCTCAGCTAAAATTCTTTTAATCTCATCCTCATTTAAAGTAGAGCAATTGACAGGTACCACAGGTATTTGATGTTTTTCGGAAATAGATTTTGCAAGATTACGTGTCTCTTCAGAATAAGGATGAACGCTGTTTAAAAGCACTATAAACGGTTTTTTGATTTCTTTTAATTCATTTATAACTCGTTCTTCGGCTTCTTCATACTCTTCCCTTTCGATATCACTTATACTTCCGTCGGTAGTTATTACCAACCCAATGGTGGAATGATCCGTAATTACTTTTTTTGTTCCTATCTCTGCCGCCATATTAAATGGGATTTCTTCGTCAAACCACGGTGTCATTACCATGCGAGGTTGATCATCCTCAATATACCCCAATGCGCTTGGAACAATATAACCCACACAGTCAATCATTCGGGCATTAAAACTTGCCGCATCGCCCATATGAACCTCCACTGCATCTTCGGGAATAAATTTCGGTTCAGTTGTCATTATAGTACGTCCCGCGGCTGATTGTGGCAGTTCATCTATAGCTCTGTCCCTTTGACTTTGGCTTGTAATATTCGGTATTACCAAAGAATCCATAAACCTTTTAATAAATGTGGACTTTCCGGTACGTACAGGCCCTACTATTCCAATATAAATATCTCCGTTTGTTCTCTCCGATATATCTTTGTAAATATTACGCTCTTCCAATTTTTTTCCTCCAAAATTATAAAAATTAATTTTTTTACTTAATAATTACTTCAAAGGTATTAGTATCATGCCTTTTTTTATAACCGTATCTTCGGAAATGTTATTTTCCTGTTTTATGGCATCCACCGAAGTATAATATTTTCGAGCAATATCCCAAAGATTTTCGCCTTCATCGGCATAATAAACGGTAAGAATTACATCATCTTGTTTGTTTTTGGGCTGAGACTCATCAGATTCAACCGATGTAATCATATCAATTTCGGAAAATTCAAATACAGTACCGCTTATAACACCGTTTATTTTAACATTCAAAACACCGTCCGGAGAAAGAGAATACCCAATGGAAGAAGGCACCAAATTTGCCGATACATTTAATTTTCCGATTGAATCATCTATTGTTTTTTCTTGAGTAAATTCTGTTATTCTTTCAATATAAAACGGTACATTGTCGGAATTAATCGCCAATATACAAAGATTTATTTTCACTTTGAATTTCAACCCACTGCCCTCTTGAGAAGTACTTACAATAGGCAATTCAGGCCAAACGTCAATAATTTTCAAAGCATTTGTTTCGGAAATATCAACCGAACTTTTTTGGCTGTAATCTTCATTAAGTATATTTTTAAGATGTGCTAATTCGATAGTTTCTTTATGTACCGCAAGGTCACTTTCGGTAGAGTATACATCGGAAACCACTCCGATTTCTTTTTCCTGATATGCCATTACGGTAGCGGCTATCTTGATTTCCGAAGAAATCATATTTTTTACATCGCTATTCCCCGTTTGAATTTGTTCTTCGTGGCTAAGGACCTCGCCCATCAACACATATTTACTGTTTTCATCCGCTCCGGGTACATCAACTATTTGGCTGACGGGTATTGTGTATTCCACGGTTTCCAAATTTCCTGTGGATAAATCATCCATATATAATATTTTAAGTACTGCCTCACCTTTAACTACAACCTTATTTGGCATAACCTTATAATCATTTAAAGTTAAAGTCACATCGGAATTCATTATAATTTCAGGAGAGCTTATACCACCGCTTTTATTGTTTTGGGAGTTTTGATCAGAAAAATTTTCAATATCCAAAACTTCGTTTAAAGAAAATTGCTGTTGACCTATGCCTGTTAAAACATCAGTTGGTACGGTATCAATTTTTTGCTGAATATCTTTTCCGGTTACAAAACAAGAAATTTGTTTGGAAGATTTATTGTAAATTTTAAAACAAACGGATAACGCTCCGTGAATATCTACTTTTCTGGGACTCACAGCCCTGCAATTAACATATTCCGATTTTGCGAAAGTCAAAGCAATCCCATTTTCCGGAGTATTTTTTATATCCGCAGACACCGAAAACGAAGTGGAATTTTCACAACACCTTACAGTTTTATTTTCGGAATTAAGATATATAATTCTTATAATTGCACTGCCCTCAACATTTAATCGGTCACCGGAAATATTTCTTGAAGTAATGTTAGGAACAACTCTGCATTTCAATATTTTTTGAATGTCGGGACAATAATCGGGCAAAGAAAAATCCAAATCAATCGGTACTTCTTGACACCCTTCGAAATCTAAATTGCACATGGGAAGGTTTTCATTACTTACGTCATAATTCATTTTGAAACTCTCCTTATTTACTTTTTAAAAATTCATAAAACTTTTAAGTTTATTAAAATTTATTCTTAAAAATCGAATTTTATTCATTGATTTAAAATATTTTAATTTTCAGCTGTTACAAGTTTGTTTTCCTTGAGAATTTATTGAATAGTTTTCTTTATGAATTATTTCGGAAATAGGAATAATTTGATATCCTTCCGCTTTAATCATATCTATAATTTTCGGAAGAGCTTCCGGAGTGTTTTTTGCTCCGTTGTGCATTAAAATTATTGAGCCGGGCTTTATTTTGCTCTTTATTCTTTTTATCATATCTTCGGGAGTTGGGTCTTTCCAATCCAAACTGTCAACATCCCACTGAATACAATGCATTTTAAGCTCGTTCGTGCTTTCAACAACGCAGTTGTTGTAGTCCCCGTAAGGCGGCCTGAATAAAATCGGCCTTGGCGCTCCCGCGGCTTCAATTTTTTTGTTACAATCCTCAATCTGAGCCATTACTTTTTCTTTTTCAAGTTTAGGTAAGTGCGGATGAGTATCGGAATGATTTCCCACATCATGTCCTGCGTCATGAATTGCTTTAACCGATTCCGGGTATTTTTCAGCCCAAAAGCCCACCAAAAAAAATGTGGCCTTAACGCCTTTTTCCGCCAAAATATCAATAAGGGTCTGGGTTTGCTCGTTCCCCCACGCGGCATCAAAAGAAACGCTTACAACTTTTTCTTTGCGATCGACACAATAAATCGGCAGTTTTCGGTCTTTCGCCATAAAAATATTACTTTGCAACCCCACCGCTCCGGAAACAACGGCAGTAATCACACAACCGATTATAATCATCAATTTTTTGCGATTAACAATAAAAACTTTCATAAAAAACCCCCTTGCACAATTAATATGCAAAGGGACAATTATTTATAACAAACATTAAACACCAATGATCTATCGGCAGATAAAAAAGCCATCCTTGCTTTAATTGAAATCATCATTTTACTATTCAGAATTTTAGGGGTTGCTGCCATCTCCCAAGGATATTGAAGGTATGCCATACTTCCGGACGATTTGTGATACTGTAGGTATTTCGGCGTCTTCGGTTAATTCGGTAAAATTATTATTTGCCGCATTAATTTTTTTATCATGATGTTTTTTTAAAATTACACCACCGGCGGCAAGACCCGCTGCACCTATCGCGCCCATTGCACCAATTGCACCCGCCACTCTTAAACGCTTTTTAGCTTTTGAATTTAATTTTCCTCCTGCAACCTTGTCCAATTCTTGCTCTAATAATTGAGCTTCTTTGTTTTCTTTCATTTTCAACACCCCTTTAAATAAAAATATTAAATTTAGTATTAAATTAACAATAATTTGTTGTTTATAAAGCGTATTATATATTATCATAATTTCAATACTTTTTAAAATTTTTCATTATTTTATTTATTTAAAATTCTAATTACCGCAGCGGTTATGTCGTCATCGTGGTGACTTTCTTTCCTTATTAAAACCGCTTTTTTCACTATTAATTTAGAAAGCTCGGTTGCATTATTATAATTTTTTGATTTTATAATATCAATTACCCAATCTTCTCCCATATCCAACACACCGTCCGAAAGCATAACTACCAAATCATTTTCAAAAAGCTGAAATTGTTCTGAGGAAAAAGATACGTCGTTTAAAATACCTATTGGTAAAGATTCAAAATTAACTTTTATAATCTCATCGTTTCTTACAATAAACGTAGCCGGAGCACCCGCTTTCATAAATTTGGCTTTCCCGTTAAAAAGATTAACGGAAACAGCATCAAGCGTAGATAAATTTTCCTCTTCAGAGTTAAGCAAAAGAGATGAATTAACAAACTTTATTGCAAAATTAAAATTAACCCCCGACTTAATAAAATATTTCATGAGCTCCGAAGTCATCGCACCTTGCACGGCGGCAGAGCTCCCGGTACCCATTCCGTCGCTTATAATGACATTAAAATTCCCCATTCCGTCCTCAAACTTTGAACAACTGTCACCGCAAAAATTACCGTTATTAAACGAATGTTGACTAAAACCAAAATCCACCTGATAATTTTTTTCTTCGCAAATCTGTATTCTGCAAGTATCCCTATAATTATTTACAATTAGCCCACTCAATCTACGTCCACATAACTCAGACATCCGATTAATTAATTTTTTATCAAATTTATTTGATATTATAGGGTCACATTCTATGTCCAAAAATAATTTTTTATCTTCATTTTTAAAGCAAACTATATTTAAAATTTCTATGCCGCATTTAAAAAGATCTGATTTTATCTTTTCACCCAAGTTCACATCAAAATCATAAAATTCATTGATATCCTCCGCCACGTTTTCAACCATAGACCCCATTCCGCCAATTTGTTCCGACATAATCTTTTTAAACTCATCAATTTTTATTTGAGCATTTTTTTTAGCTTTAAAATCAAGATAGCATCTTTCTATTTTTTCAATTAACATATCGGTTTTGTGACATCGGTTTAAAAATTCCGGAGTAAAATCCCTATATGTAACCGATTTTTCAGACATAGTCAAATCTATTACTTTATTAAGATTTTCATAAATCAAATTTCTTTCTTTAGACCAACAAAAACTACACAATCCGCAGGAACTACATGATGAATAAATTTTATCCATACATACACTTTTAAAATTAGGTTTTTCGGAAGATTTCAAAATCTCAAAAGAGGTTTTTTCTATAAAAAACGGTACAGAACCTATGGACTTAGAAATATAATGAAGTTTTTGAAAAACAGCGTTTTTTATTCCGTTATATTTTTTTGATTCCAAAAAAGAAGGCGTCATTCCCTTAATTTTATTAAAAACAGATTCCGGAACAATCAAAAATATTATCATAGCGATAAGCGATTCATAAATTCCGTAAATCATTTTTGTCATGTCCCCACTTTGAAAAGAAACAAGAGCATTTGCAAAAATAAACGCAAAGCTAACACCGACTTTCCCCCAAGAAGAAACCAAACCCGCTATCATTCCCCCAAAAGCATACGACCCCGAAATATATGTGAACCCAAAAGAAGGCAAGCTAAAAATAACCCCGGAAGCTATTCCCGAAATTCCGCCCCCCGAAACACCCATTAAATACGAAGTTATAAGAATCATAACAATGGCAAATATCCTACCCAAAGAAATACCGCCAATGACCAAGCCGTCCAACGAAAGGAGTAAAATACTAAAACTTACCGCCAAATATGTAAATTCCTTTATGTTTAAAGCATAAATTTTTTTAGAAGACAAAATTTTAAAAGAACTATCAAAAAAGAATGCTACACCTGCCGCTACCAAAGATTCCAAAACACATACCGAAAAATTGCCTGCATCCAACCCTTCTGCGGAATTAACGGCAATACCCGTTACAAAAGAAGATATAAAAGCTAAGGCGGGGATGTATAAAAAGTGATTTTTTATTTGAGTTAAATCATTAAGAGCCCACCTAATCGCCCCAATTGCAATAACTGTAGATATATACCTTATACCCACATTTAAATTAAACGGAAATAAATAACCCGTAATCGCCCCGAAAATTGTAGGAGCAATTAACCGCCCCGGCACAGAAGCGGAAAAAGATATCCCAAAAGGATAATAACTTCCGAAAATATTTCCCCGTGAAATAAGAATCCCGGCTATGAAATATATTACTTTCATAAAAATTGTTTTTAATGAATAGCTTTTTGCCAACTCAAAAAAATCTTCACGTTTTTTTACTGCTTCAATTTTCAACTTCATCAACCACCTAAATTTAAATTGTTTTTGTAACTCAATTATATTGATGAAATTATAAAAATTTATGTCACAGTATGCGGCAATATTATCGGTTTTTTTAAAACTTTTTATACTTTAATACTCAATAAAGAAATTTTTTAAAAATTTATATTGGTTTTTAAGTAACCGTGTTGAATTTTTCCGATAATGGTATTTTATATCCTTATTTAAAATACCCTAAGATTAAAAGTAATACTCCATAGTCTTTTTTATTTTCTCTTTAGATTTCTTAATATGCCTGGAAACCGATGATATGCCTATTCCCATTTCCTCAGCTATCTCTTTCATTTTCATAGTTTTACCATAATAAAGCCAAATACACTTTTTTTGTCTTTCCGTAAGTTCACCATCAACAATATTTTTTAAAGATTTCAACATCTTTCTGTGAATAATATCTTCGCCGTCATTCAAACGATTATTATAACCGCTAAAGCTTGCCAAAGATTCCATAAATCCATCTAACGATAAGGGTTTGGCGCTCATTTTTTCATTACCTCACATTTTCTTTTTAAGTATTTTCCCGTGTGTACCAAATCAAGGTACATATTATAGAGGATAGAAATCCTATAGCTCAACTCTTCATCTTTTATATCATTTAAATTTTTAATATTATTCAACTTCACATATTGTGTTTTTAAATTTTTAAGGTACTTTTTCAGATTTAGTGCTTCTTGTAGATATTGTTTAGCCAAATTTTCATAATACATAAGCATTTCTCCTTATACACGTTTCGTGTAGAAAAATACAAAAAATAAAAAAACTTAACGATATTTTAATTCAAGTTTTTCCCTCTATATCTTTTTTCACTTTATAGTTTTATGTTATCATATATTATATTATTGAGTCAACAAATATTTGTTTTTTAATGTTATCTTACAAAAAATATAATACCTCAAAAAAATATTTTTAAACATTTGTTGCACACTAACTGTGTGAGTGATATAATAATTGTACAATTTAAACTTTTTCGACAATATTTTATTAATTTTTACTTTCAAAAAATATTAACATTTATGTTAGTTTAAATTATTTTTGAGGAGTGATAAATCATTAAAACTAATTTTGGAAAAAAACTAAAACACTTAAGATTAAAATCCGGGCTCACTCAAGCTCAACTGGCAGACAAGCTCAATATTTCCGCATCTACGGTGGGCATGTATGAACAAGGGCGACGTGCACCCGACAACGAAACCCTTTCTAAAATTTGTCGCACATTGGATGCCAACGGAAACTATCTTTTAGGATTGGAAAAAGAAAATAAATCAACTTCCGAAAACGCCGAAATATACAGTCTTATATCGGATTTTATCAATAATTTGGAACGCCAAGAGGGGCTCCTCTTTAACGGAGAACCTATTAATAGCGGCGAAAAAAAGAAAATTGCTTCCGCATTAAAAGTGGCAACCGCCGTCACTCTTTCAGATATAAACTGTAAAATATAACTCCGCTTGACTTTTCATTTAATCCCATTAATAACATTTTTCCCGCCGATGAGTATAATATAAATAAAAGGATTTTCAAAAGGTTAAGTTTCAGCCATATTGAAATGATTTTTTCACAAAATAATGGCGGTGAAGTTTATGTGTGGTTATAAACAGCAAGGCATTTTGTCACTTGCTTTTGGGCTGGGGCTTACACTTTCATTTTTATTTCCTGAATCTCTTATTATAGTTATAATTTCAGTTATATTGGTAACTTTATCCATAGCGCTTATTAAATGTTAATTCTAATATATGGGGGGTTAAATAAATGAAAGTTGTGGTAATAAAAAGTCCCGGGTTAATAGGTTTTTTTCTAAGAAAAATTTTTGGAATTAAAAAAGAAAAAAATTAAAATTCATTTTAAAATATTCAGCAACTTTGAAGAATTCCAAAGTTGCT
This sequence comes from uncultured Clostridia bacterium, assembly GCA_937912175.1. Taxonomy (GTDB): domain Bacteria; phylum Bacillota; class Clostridia; order Oscillospirales; family Acutalibacteraceae; genus UMGS1491. Next base: position 13,181 of record CALDOU010000056.1, on the reverse strand, counting down.
GATTTTTTATTTGCAAACATTACAGCTTTTTAAAAAATATTTATTTTTTGTTGCGTAGCCTCCTCTAAGATGACGTTGAGCTTTATTTATTTCTAAAATTTTCTTCACTTCTTTATATAAATTTGTATTTATATTTTTAAGTCTTTCGGAAACATCTTTATGAACAGTGCTTTTGCTAACTCCGAATTTATTGGCGGCTTTTCGTACTGTTGTTTTATTTTCCAGAATATATTTTCCCAACATTACAGCACGCTCTTCTAATGCTTTTTTCACATATTACCCTCCCGGACTATTTATTCTTTTAAAAATTTATATGTCCGGGATTTTAAATATATGAATATAAGAATGACGGTATAACAATTATTTTCAACTGTTTTCTAAGTAAAAAACCGACGCCTAAATCTAAGCGCCGGTTAAAGTTTAAAAACATTATCTCAAGCGTATTAATTTGTCATATTTCGGTTTAACGGGATTTAGCCCTCATACTAAGATTATTCGGATTATATTTTTTTTCTAATTCCTTTTTCAAACCAGTAAATGATTCTTCTTTTTCTAATAAATCTCCTTTTTGTTTTTCGATGGTTTCTCCTATAAACTTAACTAGTTTCAGCAAAGATACAGGCTGAGCAGCTTTTGTAATATCTTTCGAATCATCATTGCCAATTTCTTCTCTATTTTTACTTTTAAATGCATCATATAATTCATATATTTTATTCAACAATTCTAAAAGTGATTTTGATGTTTTTAACCACTGGTCTAATAAATTTACCAGGTCGCCATAAACTTTTACGTATTCATCATAAGCGCCAACATAAGATTTAAAATTAGAGCTTTCTTTACCTACAATTAAATGTTTCATCGCCCCTTCGAATTTTTCTTTGCTTTTATCTTTCAAATCTTGCAATTCTTTTTTTTTCTCTCTTAAAGCTATCAATTTTTTAATAATGGCTATATCACAAGTAATATTTGCCTTTTCTTCTTCTAATTTTTTAATTTCTTTTTCTAAAGCTGTTACAGATTTAAGATTTAATTCATGAAATTTTTTATATTCACCGAGATATTCTCCCCTATCAACTAATGCCGCTGCATCCTTACACTTCTTTTTCGCCAATTTGGTTGCTTCTTGCTCTGCTTCTCTTACACCCTGATCCGTTAATTTCATTGCATCTACAGCTTTTTGATATCCTGGAATAAATCTATCTTTTTTACCAAATTCGTACTTACCATGCGTCAGTGCCATAAACATTGTGTTAGCTTTTTTCTTATCAGAGGGATGGCGTTTGTTGGCAAACTCCCGTAAAATAACTGCTACCTCCCTTTGCAATTGCCTTGCCGCTCTTTCAATCTCTGCTTCTGCTTTTTTTAAAAGCTTTTCTTCAATTTCTTTTAAACTTTTCCTTGCTTCTTCTAAAGCTTTTTGTTTTTGTTCTATTTTTTCTTGAACATCTTTGGAAATTTTAGAAACATAATCTGCTTTATTCTGCTCTATTTCTTGAATTTGTCTTTCAATATCTTGTAATTTTTTATCAATCGAATCAGGTTTTTGTTTTGCCAAAGCCAGTTCGGATAAAGTTTTATGAGGACTTAAAACTTTTTTTCTTATTCTTTCTAATTCTTCATACTTTTTAATAATTTCTTTTTTTTTACTTGTTATTTGATTTTCCAATTCATCACATTCAGAATAATATTTTGACATCTTTAATGAATTCTTTTTAAATCCATCTCTAAAAGTTTTATACTCTTTTCGTATCTCTTTTCTTCCGTCGTCCATGAATGTTTTAAAAAACAAAACAATATTAGAATCATTAAGCATAATATTAATATATTTAACTTCTTCTGCATTTTTTATAACTTTTTTTCCATCCTCTTCTGATAATTTACTCAAAAGATTCGTAACTGTAATACTATCCAAATAAGACTTACTTTTGAGCGCCCCCAAAACATCTTTTAATGTTCCCATAAAATCATCCTCCTTTTATTATTGTTAATGATTATATATTATTTTTACTAAATGTCAACATATAAATATAATAATTTATAACTATTGTTATCAAAATTTTTATTTTTTAAATATGTTATATTTTTAAAACGTTGCAAAATAAAACTTGACTTGTTTCAAAATATATGTTAAAATTTTATCACCTCTATAAAGGGGTTTATTTTTTGTACCTTTTAGAGGGAGGCTAAAATATCCGAAAAATTTGGAGGTGCCGTGAATGAGAGTGAAAATAACATTAGCATGCACTGAGTGCAAACAACGCAATTATGACACTACTAAAAACAAAAAGCACAATCCCGACAGGATTGAAATGAACAAGCATTGTCGTTTTTGCAGAAAACATACTCTACACAAAGAAACAAAATAATTTTTATCAGGAGGCAAAACAATGAGTGAACAAAAATCAGGCGTATTCACAAAAATAAAAAGCTTTTTTGTAGATTGCAAAATTGAATTAAAAAAAATTGTTTGGCCAACCCAAAAAACAGTTTTAAAGAACACAGGTATTGTTTTAGCCATGATATTCATCATGGGTGTGTTTGTGGCTCTTCTTGATGCAGGCCTTATGCAACTTTTAAGTTCAATAATGGCTGTTTCAAGCAATAAGTAATCCGGAGGTAAAATTATAATGTCTGAAGAAGCTAAATGGTATGTGATACATACTTATTCAGGCTATGAAAATAAGGTGGCTTCCAATCTTGAAAAAACAATCGAAAACCATAATATTCGAGATATGATTCAAGAAGTAAAAGTCCCAACCGAAATAGTAACAGAAATAAAAGATAACAAAGAACGCCAAGTAGAACGAAAAGTTTTTCCCGGATATGTTCTTGTTAAAATGATTTTAAATGATAACTCTTGGTATATTGTAAGAAACATCAGAGGATGTACGGGATTTGTGGGAGCCTCTGCAAAACCATTACCTCTAACACCGGAAGAAGTCAAAAAATTAGGAGTAGAAGTAAAATCAGTTAAACTATCATATAAAGTAGGAGAAACAGTAAAAATTATTGATGGACCTCTTACAAATATGATCGGTGTAGTTAAAAGCATAGATACCGATAAAAAAATTGCTCTTGTTACCGTTTCGATGTTTGGGCGTGAAACACCGACCGAGCTTGAACTTAAACAAATCGAACCGATTATTTAAAAGCTACAAAAAATACAAATAAAAATTAGTCAGCAGATGTCTTAAAGTGGGAGGAGTAAAATCATTTAATGCTCCGAAGTTTACCACAAAATTTGGAGGTGCGAACATTGGCTGAAAAGAAAGTCAACGCAATTGTAAAATTACAAATTCCCGCCGGAAAAGCTACTCCGGCACCCCCGGTAGGTTCTGCATTGGGACCTCACGGAATTAATATTATGAACTTTACAAAAGAATTTAACGATCGTACAAAAGATCAACCCGGTATGATTATTCCGGTTGAAATCACAATTTACGCCGACCGTTCATTTACTTTTATAACGAAAACTCCGCCGGCAGCAGTGCTTATTAAAAAAGCGTGTGGCATAGATAAAGCTTCCGGAGAACCAAACAAAAATAAAGTAGCAAAAATTCCGCAAAACAAAGTCAAAGAAATTGCTGAATGCAAAATGAAAGATTTAAATGCGGCAAATGTTGAAACTGCTATGAAAATGATAGCAGGTACTGCCAGAAGCATGGGTATTGAAGTTACCGAATAATACCGGTATTTTTTGCCCGGCAGGTGGGAGGAAAAAATCCGATTTTACCACTTAATTCAGGAGGAGAATAATGAAACACGGAAAAAAATATAATGAAAGCGCAAAATCCTATAATCAATCAAATTTTTATGACGCAAAAGAAGCTGTTGATATTTGCGTAAAAACAGCAAAGGCTTCTTTTGATGAAACAGTAGAACTTCATGTAAGACTCGGTGTTGATTCACGCCATGCGGATCAACAAGTCAGAGGTGCTCTTGTTCTTCCAAACGGAACAGGAAAAAAAGTAAAAGTTTTAGCAATTTGTAAAGGCGAAAATGAAAAATTAGCCACTCAAGCCGGCGCAGATTTCGTCGGAGCTGAAGAAATGGCTCAAAAAATCCAAAATGAAAATTGGATGGATTTCGATGTATTGGTAACAACTCCCGATATGATGGGCGTTGTCGGACGTCTTGGTAAAGTTTTGGGACCGCGCGGATTAATGCCAAACCCCAAAGCCGGAACCGTTACTACTGATATTGCTAAAGCAATTAAAGACGCCAAAGCGGGAAAAATTGAATATCGTTTGGATAAAACCAACATTATTCACTGCCCCATCGGAAAAGCTTCTTTTGGAGCCGACAAACTTTATGAAAACTTTGATGCTTTAATGACTGCAATCGTCAGAGCAAAACCGGAAGCCAGCAAGGGACAATACATTAAGTCTTGCGTAATTACTTCTACAATGGGACCCGGAATAAAAGTTAATGCAAGCAAATTAGAAAATATGTAATAATTAATTATTGACAATAATTTGTTTTCATGATATTATATAAATACTGATTTTCCTAAGACAGTAGGTGCATGTGCATAATTCCTACCGAGGAGGATACGCTGATATTTGAATTATAAATTTAATTAAATAAATTAAACTTCAATTCGGCTTTCTTCTTATTCTTAAGAATAATTAGGAAGTCGGTATTTTTATATTCAAGTTGGAGGTGAATAAAGTTGCCGAGCGCTAAAATATTAGAACAAAAGAAGGCAATAGTAAGCGAACTTTCGGAAAAGCTAAAATCTTCTTGTGCAGGTGTTATTGTAAGCTATCAAGGAATAAACGTTGCTGATGATACAAAATTAAGAAAAGACTTGCGTGAATCAGGAGTCGAATATTTAGTAGCTAAAAACACATTGTTAAAAAGAGCCGCCAAAGATGCGGAAATCGAAGGATTGGATCCTGCTTTAGAAGGTTCTACCGCTATTGCACTCAGTGAAAATGACTATGTGGCGGCATCAAAAATTCTCTGTAATTTTGCAAAAGAACATGAGTTCTTTAAAATCAAATCAGGATTTATTGATGGCAATGTAATTCAAGTTCAAGAAATCAAAAGCCTTGCCAGTCTTCCGTCCAGAGAAGTACTTATCGCCCAAGTATTGGGAGGCCTCAATGCCCCTATTTCGGGCTTTGCCACTGTGCTTAACGGAACAATTAAAGGTCTCGTAGTTGCATTAAATGCAATTGCGGAAAAACAATCAAAACAAAGCGCATAAAATAATTTAAATGTAAAAATTTTTGGAGGTAAATAATAATGTCAGAAAAAGTAACAAAATTAATCGAAGATGTAAAATCCTTAACAGTTCTCGAACTCAGCGAACTCGTAAAAGCTCTTGAAGAAGAATTCGGAGTATCCGCAGCAGCACCGGTGGCAGTTGCAGCAGCTCCTTCAGCGACAGGCGGAGCAGCAGCAGCTGAAGAAAAAACTGAATTTGATGTAATTTTAAAAGCAGGCGGAGATAACAAAATTAAAGTTGTTAAAGCTGTAAAAGACATCACCGGCCTCGGATTAAAAGAAGCTAAAGCTATCGTTGATGAAGCTCCTAAAACAGTAAAAGAAAAAGTTTCTAAAGATGCCGCTGAAGATCTTAAAAAACAACTCGAAGAACTTGGCGCTCAAGTAGAAATTAAATAGTTTCTAAAGAAATTTATTAAAAATATAAAAACTCAAATTGAGAAAAAAGTTTTGATGTTTTTAAATCCGTTGTAATATCAGTTACAGCGGATTTTTTGTTATATATTTTTTCAATAATCATCAAAATTTTAAAAACACTTGAAAATATTTTGATAATGTGTATATAATTTGCTTATAATCAACAAATTAATGATAAATTTATTAATTAAATTAAGGAGTGGTTTTCAGTGAACAAGTTAGAAAAATTATTAACTGAAGGAAATTTTGCCGAAACTCTTATGAAAGATGGAAAATTCGTTGAAGAAGCTAAAAAAATCTTAAATCAAGAAACAGGAGAAGATATTTCAAGTCAAGATTTAGAAAAAATATTAAGTTGTATTGCTGAAAATTGTACTAACCCAAAAGAACAAAATTCAGAATTAAGCGAAAAAGAATTAAATGAAGTAGTAGGTGGTTTAAGCAACCGTAAACTTGGAACTCTTATAAAAGTCTCATCCACAATTATCGGCAGTGCAATAGGTGGTGCTGTAGGATATGATAAGAGCATCCAATTAGGTAAAAAAGTTAAACAACATATTGCTGAACGTGAAATAATAAATGAAGCGCAAAATGATGCTTTTTTTTCAATATTTCCTAGTTCTTTGACTGAAAAAGGTGCACACAAATTCGCTCAATTTACTACATTGGATAAAGATGAAAAAGAGTTAGCAAAAGCTGCTGGTACAGGTGCCGGCGCTATTACAGGAGCTCTTGGCGGCGCAGCTTTAGGCAGCTTGATTTGCAAGGTTACAGGGTTATAATTTTTTAAAGTTAATACTTAAAAAACAGCTCTTCGTGAAATATCATGGAGAGCTGTTTTTTATTTTTATCAATCGAAACACTGTTTTTAATTTTTAAGCTTCAACCGATTTTTCTGAAGTAATAGAACTCATATATTCTTCTAATTCTGATTTAATTACAGTAACCCTGGGACCATAAATCACCTGTACCCCATTACCTTTTTTTATTATTCCGGCGCAACCGCTTTGCTTTAAAACATCTTCATCTATTTTTTGAATATCATTCACTTTAACTCTAAGACGTGTTGCACAACAATCTAACTCGGCTATATTTTCTATTCCACCCAACCCTTTAACGATTAATTCAGAAGTATCTTCTTTTTTAGAGGCCTCTAAATCTTTGCGTGTATAAAGCTTGGATTCCACTTCATCTTCTTCACGACCGGGAGTAATCAAATTAAACTTTTTAATGGCAAATTTAAACAAGAAATAATATATAACCGCATAAACCATTCCCACCGGAATTATACATAACCAATTAGTTTTGGAGTTACCTTGTAATATACCAAACAAGAACAAGTCAATTAATCCTCCGGAGAATGTCATTCCAACAGCCACATTTAAAATATGCATAAGCATAAACGACAAACCTGCAAATATGCAGTGAACAACATATAAAACAGGGGCAACAAATAAAAATGTAAATTCAATGGGTTCTGTAATTCCGGTCAACATTGCCGTGAGTGAAGCTGAAAGAAGCAATCCGCCCACAATTTTTTTCTTAGAAGGTTTAGCTGTTCTGTACATTGCAAACGCCGCAGCGGGAAGCCCAAATATCATAAATGGGAATTTGCCGGTCATAAACCTTGTGGCATCAATATTAAAATGCGTCACTCCCAAAGAGCCTAATTCTGCAAAGAATATATTCTGAGCTCCCGTAACGTAGTTTCCGTCAACAAAAGCTGTTCCTCCAAGTCCCGTATACCAAAACGGAGTATAAAACACATGGTGAAGCCCAAACGGAATTAAAGCTCTTTCAATTACACCATATATAAAAGTACCTGCATACTTAGAAGCAATAACTAAATTTCCCAAAGCAAACATACCCGTTTGTACATAGGGCCAAACAAAAAACATTAATGCGCCAACTAAAATATAAGCAAAAGACGAAATAATTGGAACAAATCTTACCCCACCGAAAAATGAAAGTGCGTTTGGAAGCTTAATTTTATAAAATTTATTATGAAGACATGCCACACCAAGACCTACAATTATTCCTCCAAAAACTCCCATTTGCAATGATTTTATACCACAAACAACATCTAAAGAACCTTGTAGCATGGCTCCTACTTCAAGTTTTCCGGTTAATTCAAGTAATGCGTGAATAGTTTGATGCATTACAAAGAAAGCGATTGCGGCCGAAAGAGCGGCTGCGCCCTTTTCTTTTTTAGACATACCCAAAGCAATGCCCATAGCAAATATAATAGGCAAGTTCGCAAAAATTATACAACCCGTATGCTTCATTATAGTTAAAATAAAGTTTAATAACGTACCTTCCCCCAAAAGCCACCCAAGATTGTAAGAATTTATCATTTGAGGGTTAGAAAAGGATGCTCCCAAACCTAATAAAAGACCCGCAACCGGCAACAAAGCTATCGGGAACATAAAAGATTGACCTATGCGCTGAAGAACACTAAATACTGAATTTTTTTTGCTCAAATTAATCACCACTTTCAATTTTTTAATCTATTTTTTATTATAAGAAATTATTTTCGTTTTTCCTGACTCACCTTCACCAAAAAAAGTTTCTAAATTTTCTATATCCTGCATGTTAGTTATAAGAAGAACCGAATGAATAGGAAATCCGCTTTCTTTAATTAATTGTATATCTGCTTCCCCAATCGGATCCCCCATTTTTATTTTTTGACCTTCCGAAACAAAAGATTTAAAACCTTTTCCTTTTAATTTTATGGTATCAACCCCAATATGTATAAGCACATCCAATCCATCTTTCGACTTTATACAAAAAGCATGTTTTGTCTCTGCAACTTGGACTACTTCCCCATCCACCGGAGAAACTATAATATTTTCTTCCGGAATTATAGCCGCTCCGTCTCCAATTATTTTTTCGGAGAAGACTTCATCGGGCACTTCTCTAATCGAAATCATCTTACCTGTTTGAGGAGCCACCATAAATCCGGATGTTTTCTTATTTCCAAAATCAAACACTTGATAAACACTCCTTAAATATCGTTGATAGTTTCTTCATAAATATCATAAACATTTGTTTCCATAACTTTTTTTCTTATTTCCAATACCGAAGACGGGGTCATGGAAAGTTCATCTATCCCCAAAGCCAAAAACTTTTCTGTTAATGCCTCATCAGCCGCCGCTTCACCGCAAATTCCTACTTTTATTCCTTGCTCATGAGCATTTTCAACAACCATCTTAATCATTCTGATAATGGATTTATGTCTTGAATCGAATTTTTTACTTACATAACTGTTTTGCCGGTCTATTGCAAGAGAATACTGCGTTAAATCATTTGTACCTATGCTGAAAAAATCAACCTCTTTAGCTAATTCTTTACTTAAAAACACTGCGGCAGCAGTCTCAATCATTACCCCTATAGGAACATTATCGGAAAATTCCAAATTATCTTCTTGCAAACTCGCTTTTACTTTTTCAATAATCTTTTTGATTTCAACAATTTCATCAATTGATATTATCATGGGAAACATAATTGAAACATTTCCAAAAGCTGATGCCCTATAAATTGCCCTTAATTGAATCATAAATAACGCTGGCCTATCCAAACATATTCTTATTCCCCTATATCCCATAGCGGGATTATGTTCCTGAGGAAGATTAAAATAATCAACTCGTTTGTCCGAACCTACATCCAATGTTCTGATTATTACAGGTTTACCTTCCATCTTTTGAACTATACCCTTATACACTTCAAATAGCTCTTCTTCGGTAGGATAAGAATCACGGTTTAAATAAAAAAACTCACTTCTGAAAAGTCCTATTCCTCCGGCATCACTTTCCAACACTTCTTCGATTTCTTGAGGATTGTTGAGGTTTGCATATATATCTATGTTTTTTCCATCCAAAGTTATGTTTTTCTTACCTTTTAATTTTTGCAACAGTTCACGTTTTTCATCAATTTTTGCTTTTTTTACTTTAAATTCTTCTAAGGTTTTCAAATCAGGATCAATATACAATGTCCCCGTAAAACTGTCAATAATTATCTTTTTACCGTTATATTCGGGTTTAAGCTCTGAGTTTAACGAAACAATTCCCGGTATTTTAAGAACCTTTGATATTATTGAAGCATGAGAATAAGTTGAACCTTTGGAAGTAACAAAACCTTTAATTTTCTGTTTATCAAAACAAGATACCTCGCTGGGAATTAAATCCTCGGCACCTATAATTACATTGGAATCACAAGAAAAATTACCATCACAAGATTCTTTTTCAGAACGGCTCAAGCAATTTATAATTCGTGTAGAAATATCTTGAACATCAGACGCACGTTGGCTCATATATTCATCGTCCATATTTGAAAAGATCTCAGAAAATTTTTTTGAAGCTTCCCAAACAGAATACTCCGCATTTAAACATTGGCCTTTTATTATATCCAAAATAGTAATTTCAAAGTCATTGTCTTTTATCATCATTTCATGTATGGCAAAAATTTCAGCTTCAGAAGCTCCGAAATCCGCTAAAGATTTTTCATATAAGCATCGAACTTCTTTAACGGCCATGTTTCTTGCTTGATAATATCTCTCTACTTCCTGATTCAAGTCTTTAATGATATATTTTTCAACACCGCTTTTATTTTTTTCATTCAATAAAAGCGTTCCAAAAGCTATATCTTTAAAAACTCCCGTACCTTTTAAAACTATCATTTAAATATCATTTTCTCCTTTTTATAAATTTGGAATACCAAACCTTCCAGAGAAATTATATCCATAAAACTAAACTTAACGGCGATTACTGCTATAATTAAAACTATTTAATTTACCACTTCCGTCACCCGAAAAATTATCATGTAAAAAACTTTCTATGGCCTTACGGGCTTCTTTCTCATCACTACCCTCACATGTTATGGTAATAGTATCTCCCTGTTTTGCATTCAACCCCATAACAGCAAACATTCCTTTGGCATTTGCAATTCCATTTTTGTTTTCTATATTGATTGTAGAATCAAATGCATTTGCCGTTTTTACCAATTGACCGGCAGGCCTTGCGTGAATTCCGTGTTCGTTCATTATTTTAAATTCAAATTTTTCCATAATACGCCATCAAAATAAATATTTTTGCCGTAAAATTATATCTCTTTTCTTAATTACTCATAGAATAATAACAGGCAAAAATAATTTTTTCGCTACCTTTCTTAATTTGATTTATGTGTAGTCAAAACATTATACCACACATTTTTAAAACAAAATATGAGATATAAATACTTAAATTTTATTAAGTTTATGTCAATATTATCACCCGAATACTCAAAAAAGTCAATACTTAAAACATCGTTAAGACATTAAAATTTATTTTCATAAATTTTATTATTCTGGTATAATAAAATACAGAATAAAATTCAAATAAAAATGCTAAAACATTATACTTCATATAATTTATTATTTTTAAAGGATGGTAATACTCTATGACAAACAATAAAAGCATACTGAATTGGGTTGAAAAAATAAAAGAAATCGTAAATCCGAATGAAATCTTATGGATAGACGGTTCGGAAGAACAGCTTGAAAAACTAAGAGAAGAAGCCTGCAAAACCGGTGAAATAATAAAATTAAATCAAGAAAAATTGCCCGGTTGTTACCTCAGGCGAACCGCTCATAATGATGTTGCTCGTACCGAAAGCAGAACATTCATTTGTACCAAAACTAAAGATGAAGCCGGACCGACAAACAATTGGTGGGACCCTGAATTTGCTTATAAAAAATTATATGGTATAGCTAAAAATAGTTATAAAGGCAAAACCATGTATATAATTCCCTATTCCATGGGCATGGTTGAATCACCGTTTTCAAAAATCGGAATAGAAATTACCGACTCTATATATACCGTTTTAAACATGGCCATCATGACAAGAGTAGGAAAAAAGATTTTGGATTATCTTGGCGACAGTAATGATTGGGTAAGAGGATTACACGCTTCTTGCGACATCGACGAAGAAAACCGCTATGTATGTCACTTCCCCGAAGATAATACCATAATATCGGTAAATTCAGGATACGGCGGAAATGTTTTACTCGGTAAAAAATGTTTTGCACTCAGAATAGCATCATTTTTAGGTCGTAAAGAAAATTGGTTAGCAGAGCATATGTTGATTTTAGGCATACAAAAACCTGACGGAGAAACGAAATATATTTGTGCCGCTTTTCCGTCAGCTTGCGGAAAAACCAACTTGGCTATGCTTATTCCTCCGGAGATTTACAAACAAAAAGGCTATAAAATTTGGTGTTTAGGCGACGATATTGCTTGGTTAAGGATTGGTGACGACGGTCGTCTTTGGGCTATAAATCCTGAAAATGGATTTTTCGGAGTTGCACCGGGAACAAGTAAAAAATCAAATCCGAATGCCTTGGCCGCAACCTCTTGCAACACTATTTTCACCAATGTGGTCCAGAACTTAGACGACAATACAGTGTGGTGGGAAGGGCTTAATAACAACCCGCCGGAAAATGCCATTAACTGGAAAGGCGAACCTTGGAACGGCAAATCCTCTACAGAAAAAGGAGCTCACCCAAACAGCAGGTTTACTTCACCGGCAAAAAATTGCCCTTGCCTTAGTAAGGAATATGACAATCCACATGGCGTACCGATTTCCGCTATTATTTTCGGCGGCCGCAGAGCACACACTACTCCATTGGTATGTGAAACTTTTGACTGGGATCATGGCGTATTTTTGGGTTCCGCAATTTCTTCAGAAAGTACCGCTGCCTCTACCGGAAAAGTCGGGGTTTTATCTCATAATCCCATGGCTATGATGCCATTTTGCGGTTATAATATGGGCGACTATTTTACTCATTGGCTTAATATGGGTAAACTTTTGGGTAATAAAGCTCCTAAAATTTTCAATGTAAACTGGTTTAGGGTTGACGAAAACGGTAAGTTCATGTGGCCGGGGTTCGGAGATAATATAAGAGTGTTGGAATGGATTTTAAAGCGTTGTGAAAACTCCATAGACGCAAAACCAACTCCGATAGGCTTTCTCCCTTATGCAGAAGACATAAACTTAGAACAAAGCAATGTTTCAAAAGATACTTTGGAAAAATTATTGGAAATAGACCCTGAATTGTGGGCTGAAGAATATGACAAAATTGAAAAATTTTATAATACGTTTGATGACCATTTCCCTCAAAAACTAAAAAAAGAATTAAGTAAACTGGAACAACGTTTAAAAAATTAAAACATCTTATTATAATCTATAGTTGTTGATTTTTCGACAACTATATTTTATAATATAAAATTAGTGGTTTTTTTAATAATTAAAAAATAATATAAGAATTAAATCATAAAAATCAAAGAGGAATTAATGAAAAACACACCAAAAAGATACTCACTGAACAATCAAAAATACATACGAAAAGAATACTGTGATATTTATAGTGACGGACACAATAAACATGACGGTTATGTTGATTTATATTCTTCTGAAAGAAAACGGGACAAAATAAAAAGTAAATTCGGAGTAGCTAAATTTTTTTATACTTCTTTCTTCTTAATTTTAGGGATTATCGG
>CALDOU010000055.1 GCA_937912175.1 uncultured Clostridia bacterium | reverse complement strand
GTTGATAATAATTGGCTGTTTTTCTTATATCAGGTGTTGGGAATACGCAATGTGACGCAAATAGTTCCATATTCTTTTTCTCCACAAATTTTTGTTTATTAAATTGAATAGAGCACATTTTTTGTTTCAAATAGGCGATTAAAAGATACATTTTTAATCTAAAAAATTTAATTTTTTATTCATTAAAATATCTGGAATTTGTATTACCTCTTAATGAAACAGTATTTAATTACTAATATGAAATTGCCCTTATTCATTCTGCAGTGTTAGTTCTTAGCTTGACTGGCCGGAATTAGTACTTTAGCGAGATCCACCACATATGTTGTTTTGTCACCAAAGTTGAACTTACATGTTTCTATTATTCCGGTATCTTTACCGATTGCAGTGGCATATATCTTGTCATAAACATCTTTAGGAATATTAAACCTGAATGAAACATTAGTGGGTTCGCCGGCAGCTATCTCAACCGGTTTGGTTGACCACATGATTATTTCTCCACTTTCTTCAACCTGACCGGGATTTTGCTGAAATACCGTTCCATTATAACATTTTGTTTGAGAATCTTTATTTTCCTGATAGAATATTTGTGCGGTAATCTTATCTCCGAATATCTGAGGTTTATCAGAAATATTCTTTGCGGAAAAAATCACTTCAGCCGTTGTATAGTTTTCACCTGATACCTTCCATTTAATGACGTTTGCAGGACTTTTGTCACTATCGGTATAGTAATAATACCATCCTTTTGCAATTGCATCATCGTCCAATACTTCAGCGTACAACTCACTCATCTCGCAAATATTTTCATATTTAACAGTATCATCGAGACCGAAGGAAACTATACTTTCTTGATTACTACTACTATTTGTATCTGCACCGGTAGTGGGGACACTTGATTTTTTACAGCCGGCTAATAAAAATAGTCCACATAAGAGCAATGCTATCGGTAGTATTAATTTTCTTTTCATATTATTACCTCCTTAAATAAACATCCAATAAATATAATTGCAAAAAACAATCTTAGTATTAAGCTTTTTTATCTTATTCGCTGTAAATCTTACTTTTAATATCTAACTCCATGGAAGAAAATTTTAAAAAGTGAAATTTAATTATTCTATTATATAACGAAATTGATAAATTTGTATAGTCAAAAATAAAAAACGAGTTTCGGAACAGATATAGTGACTGTTTCAAAGCCCAAATTACTTCGTTTTATGCGATTTTGACATTTTTAAGGAAATATATATTGATAGAATTTCTTTCTATGGCTGCAAATGCATAGGTATGGTTTCAAACGGACAACCTCGGTTTAAAATTGAAGGGTGCGGTTGTAAGGTGTATTTTGCTCAAAAAAGCTCTGCATCTTATAAACGACGCATCGGGAATTAATCTCTGACGCGTCGTTCCTTATAATTTAGAATAATTGTTCCGGAATCCTCAGTTTTTCCTTAATTGGAAATCCCGCTTCGTAAGATTCGAACTCTTCAGGATTTTCAGCACAGGCGAAATATCCTTTCGGAGTTGAGTATTCACCGGTAATGCCATCAAGGTATCCTTCGATCAACTCTTTGCAAAGGAAAAATGATGCATCTTCGCTTTCCGGAAGGCCTTGATATCGAATGCCGTAATCCGAAGCATAAGTGAACCCGCTTTTTCCGTAGAAACCTATATTTCCTTCAATGCATACTGCTCCGCAACCTAGTTCCTTTGCTTTTTCAAGAGAATAGTCCAGCAGTACCTTGCCATAGCCCTTACGCTTAAGATCATTGACAACGCATGTAGGACCCATAGTCATAATTGGAATATTTCTGCCATCATCGGCTCTTATGCTTGTTCTTACGAAGATATTTTGACCGATCAGTTTTCCGTCTTTCTCCATTACAAAGTCAAGTTCGGGAACGAAATCAGGGTCATTTCGCAGACATTTCAAAACATAGTGTTCTAAGCAGCCTGGACGATAAACGTTCCAAAAGCTTTCTCTGACCAGTTTCTCAACTTCGCGGTATTCTTCTTTTGTTTCTAAACGAATGGTAATGTTATTTTTATTCATTGTTTTTCCTCCTGAATATTGTTAACGTCAATTGGCTTTATGCCGGGAGACTGTGTCAAATTGTATTCGCAACCTCCCGGTTACGCTACAATAGCCAGTGTGTTGTACTTAATCAAAAAGCACGCTCCTTAAATATAATATAATTATTCAAACAGCGGATGCTGTTCAAACCAGATTAAATTAGTAGTGAATTTACATCACCGTGGTTATACATTCTGTATGTTATCCGCAAATTCATTCATCCGGAAATGCTATCTGTTCTTCTGTGTAAAACCAATGTTAGCCGTTTTCCATAATTGTTACATTGGCTCGGCATTTTTCGCAAATGCCATAATTATATTCATTGACTGCAGATTGTCTTTGCTTCCGCAGAGCACAGAAGATAAACCTCCATTTGTTTATTATACCACAGGAGTGGGTGTCCTGACAAAACAAAAATTGTGATTTATTTTTTGCGAGAAAAAATAGCGGACTTTTTATCAAAATCCGCTACCTTTTTGGTACGCCCGGAGGGATTCGAACCCCCGACCTTTTGGTTCGTAGCCAAACACTCTATCCAGCTGAGCTACGGGCGCTTACTTTACTTAATTACTTTACCATAAAGTAAAGCGGGCGTCAAGTGTTTGTTTTTTTATAATCGCACAAGTTTTAATATTATTGATGTATGAAAAATTTTGATGCACATCGGCAGAATAATATAATCTCTAATTCTTAATTTTTTCAAGAGAATTTTTTTCCAACCTGGAAACTTGAGCTTGGCTTATACCCATGGTTTTGGCTACTTCGGTTTGAGTTTTTCCTTTTAAAAATCTAAGGCACAGTATTTTTTTTTCGCGTTCGCTTAATTTTTTTATGGTTTGTTTAACTGAAATTTCATATAGCCAATTGGAATCATTGTTGTTGTCGCTTATTTGGTCCATTAAATATATAGTGTCTCCGTTGTTGTCGGAAAATACGGGTTCATTAAGCGAAACGGGTTCTAATATGGATTCCAAAGAAAGTATTACCGTTTCTTTGGAAACGCCCATTTCATTGGCTATTTCTTCTACGGATGGTTCTTTGTTATTTGTATTTGTGAGGTGTTCTTTGATTTGTATGGCGCGATAAGCTGTATCTTTCATGGAACGGCTTACCCTTATCGGACTGTTGTCTCTTAAATGGCGTCGTATTTCTCCGATAATCATAGGTACCGCATATGTTGAAAATTTTACGTTTTGGGATATGTCAAAATTGTCTATGGATTTTATTAATCCGATACATCCGATTTGAAATAAGTCGTCAAATGATTCTCCGCGACCTGCAAACCTTTGAATTACACTAAGTACCAAGCGCAAATTTCCATTTATTAATTTTTCGCGTGCTTTTTTATCGCCGTTTTTTATTAGAGTCAAAAGATTTATTTTTTCTTTTTCGGTTAATGTTTTTAATCCTGAAGTATTTATTCCGGATATTTTTACTTTTTCATACTGCATTTTTAAACCTCCAACCCATTAATTTGTAAATATAATGTATTGTTGGCAGAAAAAAATTTTTTAATTCATTATTAAATATAAAAAAATAAATCTTTTTGATTAAGCAGGTGCATATTAATTTGTATAAGAATTTAATTAAAAAAATAATGTAAGGAGCGGTAGGCGTTTATTGCCTTTAATGATGAAATCAATAAAAAAATTAATGTGTTTTTGCTGTTGTGCAATGGTATTGTTATGGACAATTAATCGGTGTTATGCCGAAAAAACAGATGTAAATATTAATATTTCAGCCAAATCTGCAATTTTGATGTGTGCGGATTCGGGGAGTATAGTTTTTGAAGAAATGGCAGAAACACCGCTCCCCATGGCCAGTACAACCAAAATAATGACGGCTTTACTGACCCTTGAATTCATGAGAGCTTGTGAAAATAAAGAAATTGAAATAACAGAAGAAATGGTAAGAGTTGAGGGCACTTCTATGGGCCTTATGCCGGGGAATATAGTAAGTTTAGAGGCGCTGGTTCAAGGAATGTTACTGTGTTCGGGTAATGATGCAGCTAACGCAGCGGCTATGGCGGTTTCCGGGAGTACGGAAAAATTTGTGTCTTTAATGAATGATAAGGCAAATTTAATAGGAATGAAGAACACAAAATTTGTAACTCCGTCAGGGTTGGATAAAGATGACCATCATTCCACCGCAAAAGATATGGCCGTGCTGGGGGCCTATGCTATGGAAAATGATGATTTTGCAAAAATAGTTTCTCAAAAAAGCATGAAAGTAAAATTTATAAATCCTTCCAAAACTGTTAATTTGAAAAACCATAACAAACTTTTGAGGCTGTATGAGGGGTGTATAGGAATTAAAACGGGATTTACCAAGTCCGCAGGGCGATGTTTGGTTTCATGCGCAGAAAAGAATGGGGTTCGTTTAATTTGTGTTACTTTAAATGCTCCCAGCGATTGGGATGACCATATTAAGCTTTACGATTTTGGATTTAGTAATATGATTTCCAAGGAGTTTAATGATGAAAATTTAAAATCAGAAATACCACTGAAAAATTCCAAGAGTGGAGAAACCGTAAAAGTTAGGGGTATTTCAAGTTTTTCGTGTGCTTTTAAAAAAGGAGATGAGGAAAAGGTTGTACGAAAAGTCGATTTGCCGAAAACTTGTGACGGAAATGTTGAAAAAGGACAAATACTCGGAAAAGTGGTATACTATTTAGGGGACAAAATAATAGGAACCAACAATATAGTTTCAGATTCCGAATTTAAAGAAATTAAAACTAATAAAGTGGGTTTTTTTAAATCTTTAAAAAATTTTTTTGAAGATTTATTCAGAAAGTGAACAATATTTAAAGGAGAACTTGTATTTGGATGAAGTTTAATAAAAATAATTTAAAAAAAGAAGGAAAAAATCAGAGTTTAAAATCAGAAATTTTTTCTAAGGGAGTTGTTTTGCAAAAATATTTTTCCATGTGTTCTGTGGCATCACGAAGAAAATCCGAGCAATTTATTGTTGACGGAAAAGTGAAAATCAACGGTAAAGTGGCTCAACTGGGTGACAGGGTAATTCCCGAAGTTGATAAAGTCTTTTTGGATGGTAAATTAATTGAATATGATGTAGGAGATAAGTGTTATATTATGCTCAATAAGCCGAGGGGATTTGTTACCACAATGAGTGACGAAAGAGGGAGAAAATGTGTTGCGGATTTAGTAACGGACATTCCGGTTCGAATTTTTCCCGTCGGAAGGCTCGATAAAGATTCGGAGGGGCTGCTTATTATGACTAATGACGGCAATTTTGCCAATAGCTTAATTCACCCTTCCAAGAATATCTGGAAAACTTACCGAGTTACCGTTCGCCCGGGATTAACCGAAAACCAGCTTACACGGTTGTGTGTTGGAATGGAAATTGATAACAAACCTACGGAACCCGCAAGGATAAATGTTTTAACACAAGAAAAAAACAGAGTGGTTATGGAAATATCAATAAAAGAGGGAAGAAATCGTCAAATTCGTAAAATGTGTGAAGCTGTAGGATTAGAGGTTGCACGTTTGAAAAGAATATCAATAGGGGCTTTAAAGCTTGGTATGCTTCAACCCGGCAAGTGGAGAAATCTTACTAAGGAAGAAATAAAAATGTTTTAAAAATTGAACTTGTTTTGAGCTTAATGATTGTTGTTATAGTTTTATTTATATCAATCGAAACAAGAAAGGCGCCTAAATAATCTTAGGTGCCTTAAAATTTATAATTTTGAATTTTTAGCGGTTATTCTTAGCGTTTTGAAAAAATTGCTCAATATTTCCGAACATTCTTTTTCCAATATTCCGCCTGTTAATTTTGGTTTATGATTATATGGTAAATCAAATAAATTAATAACAGAATGGCAAGAGCCGGCCTTGGGGTCTTTTGCGCCGTAAACCACCCGAGAAATTCTGGAATTTATAATTGCGCCCGCACACATAGGGCATGGTTCTAATGTTACATATAGGGTGCAGTTTAATAATCTCCAACTGTTAAGTTTTTTGCATGCTTTGTTTATAGCGTCTATTTCAGCATGACAAAGTGCATTTTGTGAACATTCTCTTCGGTTTTTTCCTCTTGAGATTATTTTATTATCGCACACTATTATTGCGCCGATGGGAACTTCTTTTTTTAACCCTGCTTTTTTTGCTTCTTTTAAAGCTTCTTTCATGTATTTTTCGTCTAGGGTTGATTCTTTTGTGTACTCGTCTTGATTTTTTGTGCTGTTTATTTCCATTTTCTGAAAATTATTCCTTTTTAAAATTTATTTTAACGATTGAGGTTGAGAATTATAATAAACCCTGTCTATGTCAATTATGCAGTCATAATTTGGATTTATGGCTTTTACGCTTTTTGATGTTGCGTTTATGATTTCTTCATCGCTTTGCTTTAATTCATAGGGAACGGATATCTGAAAAATAAGGGTTGAATTGGTACCCGGAACAATTCGCAAGTCATAAATTTTTGCATCCTTATGCACGAGTTTTATAATTTGAGAAAGTTTTTCACGCATATCATTTATGACTTTATCATCGGTTACTATGGGATCCATATGGATAATTGCGGAACATCCGAATTTAGTTTTTAGTTTTTTTTCTATGCTGTCAACAGTTTCATGAAGTTCCATAATGTTTTTGTTTGCGGGCATTTCTGCGTGAAGAGAAATTACACTTTTGCCCGGCCCGTAATTATGAACCGTAAGGTCGTGCATACCGATAATATCATTGTGGGAAAGAACGATTTCATTTATCTCTTTAATGAACTCAGGGTCGGGTGATTGTCCTAAGAGTGGATTTACGGTTTCTTTTATAATGCTGATTCCCGTGAAAATTATGAATAAAGCGACTATAATTCCCGTATAAGCATCCACCGATATTCCCGTAAAGTAGTTTATAAGCATCCCGATTAATATTGTAACGGTGATTATTCCGTCCATTAAACTGTCAAAAGCGGTAGCTTTCATTGCGGTGGAGTTAATTATATTTCCTATTTTTCGGTTGAAAAATCCGAGCCATAATTTAATGAATAAAGAGGCAAAAAGTATTAGTATCGGAATTAATCCAAACGATACCGGTTCAGGGTCAAATATTTTTTCGATTGAAGATTTAGTGAATTCTATTCCGGTAAAAATAATAGCTATGGAAACGATTAGCCCGGATATATATTCAATTCTGCCATATCCGAAAGGGTGTTTGTTATCTGCCGGATTTCCGGAAGTTTTGAAACATATAAGAGTTATAATTGAAGATACCGCATCCGAAAGATTGTTAAATGCATCCGCACTGACGGAAATAGATGAGGTTATTATTCCTACAAAAAATTTACCTGCGGAAAGGATTAGGTTGCAAATTATTCCAACTATTCCGCTTAGCATTCCGAATTTTTTTCTTACAGTTGAATCGTGAACGTTTTTATAATTTGGTACGAATTTTTTTATAAGATAATTTGTCATAATTTTTTCGCAATGATTTTGCGATTTAATTCTCCATTCCGTATTTTTTATTATTTAAATTACTAAATGGAGGTATTATACTATTTTTTGAAAGATTTGTTAATAGGGTTATTTATATTTTTATTGGATTTCTTTTTGGTTTTAATAAATTTAATTAAAAAGTACGATATAATTGCAAGCGCTATGATACATGAAACTATTATAAAATAAAGTTTAGAGTTTGAGGTAATATTTAAATCGTTTTCACTGTTGTTTTTGATGCTTGGATTTTCTTCATAATTGTTATCGTTGTCGTCGTTTTCGATTAAGTCTTCGTCATTTAAATCGTCGGAATCGGTTTGATGACCGGTTTCGGTTTTAGATTTGCGAGTATGATTTGATTTTTTGCTCTTTTTGTGTTTGTTATCGGAATTGTCATCGCACAAATCGGAAGATAATCCTGATTCTTGAAATTTTGTTGGTTTACTGCAACGGATAACTTCCACTGTGTACAAACAAGTTTGATTTCCGTTGTGAGTTTTTAATTTTATGATTGTCGGGCGGCCCGGAGCATTTAGTTTATGACGATTGGTTACAATTTGAGTGTTTGAAGAAAAGGCTTGGGTTTCAAAGTATAAATCTTGAACTTCATAAGGAACAGTCACTTTATAGTTGAAAACGTCAGGTTTAAAATTGGGTGTTAAAATTCCGTCATTGGGAATAAGAAATTTTAATTTACAGTTTTGAGAGTTGGCGGTTAGGCTGTTTGATGCGGCGGTGTCTTTGTGGGAATATGAACATTCGGAATTATTTGTGATATTTAATTTAAAAATATTGGAACTGAGCGGTTCTTTAAAATCTGATTTTAGTATATCCACATTTAGGGATGTAGTTGCTGATTTTGGTTGCGCCTTTACTTTAAAGTTGAACTTAAATAAGCATGGGCAAGATTCTGAATTTTTTATATCCCACGTATGTTGTGGGTTATAAATTAAGAAAACCTCATTATTTGTTTGGTCAATAGAAAAATTTCTAAGATTAATTTCAGAATCTTTATTTACTTTATAAAACTCCAATACATTAGGGTCAAAAGTAATTTTACAGGTAAATGGCTTTAGTTTAATATAGGCATGTTTACTGTATATTAATTTTATATCTATTGGGATTATGTTTTCAGGTACACAGTCGGTTACAGTACATTCGGAGTTTAATTCATAATTTGAATTGTTTGCATTTACGGTGTATAATCCGAAAACAGTAAATAAAACGCTTAAAATTATGGAGTTTAATGTTTTAAATATCTTTTTCATTTTGATTTTTCCTTTGTAAAAAATAAAAATTTATTAAATTTATAAAATATGTTATAATTTTTGAAAAAGGAGGAATGTGAAAATGGAGTTTGTTAAAAATATTTGTGATTTTTTGACTCAATCTATAAAAGATAATTATATGATGTTAATTCAAAGCGCGTTGATTTTAGTCATAGGCTGGTGGTTGATAAATAAAATATGTAAAATTTCTTTAGCTTTTTTTCAAAAAAGCGTTTCCGATGCCGGAATGTCATCTTTTTTATATTCCTTGATGAAATTTTCTTTAAGATTAGTTTTAATAATAATAATAATGGCGCATATGGGGTTGGACGTTACTTCTTTAATGGCGGCAATAGCCGCATCATTGGTGGCGATAGGTATTTCTTTAAAGGATAATATTTCAAATTTAGTGAGCGGGATAATCCTGGTTATAAATAAGCCCATTCATGTTGGAGATTATATTGAATTTGATGGGGTTAAAGGTGAAATAATAAAAATAGAAATGCTTTTTACCACTTTGAAATCAGATGAGAAAGAGAAAATGGTTGTTGTACCGAATTCTAAACTTATTTCCAATAATATTATTCGCCAAAGCGAATATAATGTGTGTAGTATAAAAAGTTGTTATACGGCTCCCTTGAACATTAGTAAAAGCAAAGAAGCAACTTTGTTTTTAAATAAAGAAATTCTTTTGAATAAGAAGATTGATCAAATCCCCGAGCCTGTTATTAAACTAAAAGAAGAGAATGATGGCGTGTTGTTGGAAATGGAAGTTTTTACTAAGAACAAGTTTAGGAAGCAAGTTGAAAAAGACGTTGATGAAACAGTAAATAAATTGTCTAACAAAATGAAAACATATTTTTTAAAAACAACTAATTAAATTATAACATATTTTTAACTTGATTTCAAGTTAGGAATTATAGCGGAAAGGATTTCAAATGGGGAACAACGCTTTTACCGCCGGGGTAATTCCGGGGGGATTAAAAGATAAGCAGGAAATAAAAATTTTAATTTGTTTTTTGCTTGATAAAGTTAAAAAAGCTCTTGACAAGAATGATATAACTTCAATATTGCAAATTTACGGTCTTGCAAATTATTTTGAGGTAAGCCAAGCTTTTGAAGAAATGGTGAATAATAGTAACATAGAAATTGACAAAGAGAATGGTGGTAGTTATTTTGTTACCCCCACGGGAAAAATGATAGTTGAAGAATTAAGCACATCTTTACCGATTTCCGTAAGAGAAAAAGCTTTAAAAAGTGCCGAAATATATCTGAATAGGCTTAAGAGCGAGAGGGAAAATAAAGTTATAATTCAAAAGAATAAATGGGGCTATAATGTTATTTGTAAAGTTTCGGGCGGAGAATTTAATATGCTCGAATTAAAACTTTATGCTCCGGATATTCAAGCGGCATCAATTATTAAAAATAATTTTTATCGTGACCCGAGCGGATTTTATAAAAATGTGATGTCCTTTTTGACTCAAAATGAGGATTTTTCTTGATTTACGGGCTTTATAAACTCTTAAAAACTTGACAGCATTTTACATTATTATATAATTAAGTATGTAAGAAGTTAGACCTCGAAGGAGGTGTAAGAATATACTTATGAGCTCAAAAAAAGACATCAAATCAATGATGTTGGAAGAAATAAAAGATGATTTTGCCGACCTTTTGCAACCCGGATATAGGGCAGAGCAAGTTTATTTTTGGATTGTAAAGGGAATAAGGTCGTTTGACGAAATGACGAATATTCCCAAAAATTTGAGAGAAATTTTAAAAGAAAAATATTATATACCTTTAATTAAAATTAAAGATAAAAAAATTTCTGTTGACGGAACCATTAAATATCTTTTTGAGTTATTTGATAAAGAACTTATAGAATCGGTTCTTATGAAATATAAACATGGCTACTCCATGTGCCTTTCCACTCAAGCGGGGTGCAAGATGGGGTGTTCGTTTTGTTCAACGGGAAAATGTGGTTTTTCAAGAAATTTGTTTCCTTCCGAAATGATTTCTCAAATTGAAACGGCGCAAAATGACAATAACATAAAAATTTCAAATATTGTTCTTATGGGTATGGGAGAACCTTTGGATAATTATGACAATGTATTAAAATTTTTAAAACTGGTTTCCTCAAAAGATAATTTAAATATCGGTATGCGTCATATTTCGTTGTCGACCTGTGGGTTAGTAGATAAAATTTACCAATTGGCGGAAGAAAAAATGCAACTTACACTTTCCGTGTCACTTCATGCTTCGAACGATGAAATCCGAAGCAAAATGATGAGAATAAATAATCGATGGAATATACAAGAATTAATTAAAGCTTGTAAGTATTATATTTCTTGCACGGGACGAAGAATTTCTTTTGAGTACGCTATGGTTGACGGAGTTAATGATACTCCGAAATGTGCCGGTGAGTTGTCACATTTATTAAAAGGTATGCTTTGCCATGTGAACTTAATTCCTCTTAACGGTTTTCATGAAGAAGAGTATTTAAAAAAGAGCAGTAATAACAGAATTTATAAGTTCAGGGATATTTTAGAAAAAGAAAATATAACAACTACAATAAGAAGGACTTTAGGGCAAGATATAGAAGCTGCATGTGGACAATTGAAAAGTAAATATTTAAAAGATACAGAAAAAGCAAAGGAGGTTTAATATTGTGAATTTTTACAGTAAGACTGACATAGGAAAAGTACGAATTTCCAATCAAGATGCCGTTAATACCCGCAGTATAAATGAAAATCTGGCATGGTCATTGGTTTGTGACGGAATGGGCGGAAGCAAAGGCGGGGATATTGCGAGCACTATGGCTGTTGAAGAAATTTCAAATTATATTAATGAAAATTTGAACGAACAGTTTGATTTTAAAAATGTAAAAGAATTAATGTATAATGCCATTCAAGACGCTAATTTGAAGATTTTTCAAAAAGCGTCGAGCAGTAAATCACTTAAAAATATGGGTACCACCGTAGTGCTGTGTATAATTAAAGACGACGTTCTCCACATAATGTATGCAGGGGATAGTCGTGTATATTTAATATCTGATAAAAAAATACGTCAAGTGAGTACAGACCATTCTATTGTTCAAGAAATGGTGGATCATGGAGAAATCACTATTCAAGATGCCAAAAATCATCCGCAAAAACATATTATTACCCGCGCTTTGGGTGTAATTAAAGATATAAAACTTGATTATATTAAAGTGGATTTAAATAAGGAAGATATTGTTTTAATGTGTACCGACGGTCTTACTAATGAATTGGACGATAAAGAAATATGTAAAATATGTTTGGAAAATAGTATTTCTTTAGTGCCGGAAAAACTGATAAAAAAAGCAAATAAACATGGCGGGAATGATAATATAACAGTTTCCGCAGTGAAAATTTAAATTTTTTGAAAATATATGAAAATATATGATGGGGGAGAAAGATTTGGATAAATATACAGGAAAAAGATTGGATGCACGATATGAAATTCAAGAACTCATTGGTGTTGGTGGGATGGCTGTTGTTTATCGGGCTTATGATATTGTAGAAGACAGAATTGTTGCGATTAAAATTTTGAAAGATGAGTTTTTGGGCAACAAGGAATTTATTCGCAGATTTAAGAATGAATCTAAAGCAATCGCAGTATTGTCTCACCCAAATATAGTTAAGGTTTATGATGTAAGTTTCGGTACTAAAATTCAGTATATTGTTATGGAATATATTGATGGTATCACTCTTAAAGAATATATTTCTCAGAAAAAAGCATTGGATTGGAAAGATGCTGTTTATTTTACTCACCAGATTTTGTCAGCATTAAAACATGCTCACGAAAAAGGCGTTATCCACAGAGATATTAAACCCCAAAATATTATGTTGCTTTCCGATGGTACTATTAAAGTTACGGATTTTGGTATAGCAAGATTTTCCAGTAATGAAACTCAAACAATGACTGACCGTGCGATTGGCTCTGTTCATTATATTTCACCCGAGCAGGCCAAAGGTGGAGTAATTGACGAAAAAGCCGATATTTACTCTGTTGGGGTTATGCTTTACGAAATGTTAACAGGAAGATTGCCTTTTGAGTCCGATAATGCTGTATCTGTGGCAATAATGCAAATGCAATCGGATCCTACGCCTTTGAGAAAAATAAATCCTGATATCCCTCAAGCTTTGGAGGATATTACTTTGCACGCAATGCAAAAATCACCCAATAATCGTTATGCTTCTGCTGAGGGTATGATTGAGGATATAGAAAAATTTGAAAATGACCCTGAAATACATTTTGATTACAATTATTTTGTTGACAATAATCCTACAAAGTATATAGGGGATAACGAAAATGTCCGCAAAAAAAATTCTTCTTATGGAGATGACTATAATAATAAAGACGAAAAGAAGAAAAAGAAGAAGGCCGGGATAATCGCCGGGGGAATAGCAGCAACCGTTGGGTTATTTGCTTTGATATTTGTTTTTATAACAATGTTTACCTCTTGCGGAAACAGTTCGGCTAAAGATGTGGAAGTGCCTAATTTTATCGGGATGAAATTATCCGATGTACAAAATAACCCTGAATATAAATTTGTTTGGAAGATAGAAACGGCGTACGATCCCGATAAACCCGAGGGTATAATAATAGACCAATATCCTTTGCCAAATTCCAAAAAGGTAAAAGAAGGCTCTACGATTACATTAACGGTTAATAGTTCCGGGGTGGTTGTTACAATACCGTCGGTTGTGGGACTTACCGAAGATGTTGCAAAATCAAAGCTTGCTAATGTGGGCCTTAAAAGCGAAACATTAATGATAGTTGATGAAGAAACTCCCGCAGGTATAGTTTGCAAAGTGGATCCTCAAGAAGGCAGTAAAATAACTGCGAATACTACAGTTAGGTTATATGTAAGCAAAGGTTCTTCGGAAGAAAAAGTAATTGTTCCCGATGTATTGAATAAAACTATAGATGTTGCAAAAAACGACTTGATTTCAGCGGGTCTTAAAGTTTCTGATAATGTAGTTACCGAAAGCAGCGATAAACCTAAAAACACTGTAATTTTAATGTATCCTTTGCCGGGAACACGCGTTGGAAAAGACTCGGTAGTTAAATTGACAATAAGTTCCGGCGTAAAAAGAGAAAAAAATTTAGAGGTAGTTGTGGATTTGCCGGCCAATGTAACCCATGATATTACAGCCAAAACCTATATAAACGGTGTTTTGGAAAGTACCAAAAAAGTAAATCCCTCTTTGTCTTTGTACGGAACCTACTCTTTATACGTCAAGGGTAGTTCCGGAAGAAAAACTGTTAGCGTAAATTTGGATGGTTCACAATATAGAGTTTACGAATTGGATTTTGATGCTTCTTCCAACAATGTTAAAAAGACAAAATCTTTCCCATATGTAGACCATTCTTCAAAGTCTAATGATGAAAGTGAAATATATAAGCATTAACGTTAAAATGGTTGAATAAAAAGTTAAATTGTGGTTATAAGCATTCAGTTTAAATTTTTATTAAGCACCGGGTTAAACTAAAAATATAAATTAAAAATATAAAGTTAGGGGTGTAAGCGCTTTGGGTAAATCAGAAAAAATAATCATATCCGGAGGGCATAAATTAAAAGGTAAGGTATCGATTAGCGGTGCCAAAAATGCAGCGGTAGCAATACTGCCGGCAGCAGCGTTATCGGACGGAGTATGTAGAATTGAAAATGTTCCCAACATCAGAGATATAACTTTGATGTGCAGAATTTTAAGTGATATGGGCGCTGATGTTAGATTAATTAATAAAAATACTATTGAAATAGACCCAAGAAAAATGTCGTGTTCGGCGGCTCCGTGTGACCTTATGAGAAATATGCGTGCTTCTTGTTATCTTTTGGGAGTGTTACTTGCTAAATTTTCGGAAGCTAATGTATATTTACCCGGTGGATGTAATTTTGGTTTAAGACCTATTGATCAACATCTTAAAGGCTTTAAAGCTTTGGGTGCGGATTATTATTTGGAAAATGGAATGGTTAAAGTAAAGTGTAACGGTTTAATCGGAACGCATATTTATTTAGATGTTGTTTCCGTGGGTGCCACGGTTAATATAATGCTGGCCGCAGTTAAAGCAAAAGGCTTGACGGTTATAGAAAACGCCGCTAAAGAACCGCATATAGTCGACTTGGCTAATTTTTTGAATTGTATGGGTGCGGATATTTTCGGCGCGGGAACAGATGTAATAAAAATTAACGGAGTTAAAGAGCTTAAGGGAGTAACTTATTCCATTATACCCGATCAAATAGAAGCCGGGACTTATATGGTTGCTGCCGCCGCAACGGGCGGAGACGTTATTGTTGAAAACGTAATTCCGAAACATTTGGAATCTATAACCGCAAAGCTGGAAGAAATGGATGTTATAGTTGAAGAATTTAATGAATCCGTAAGAGTTTATGCCCCAAATAAATTAAAAAAATGTAATATAAAAACTATGCCTCATCCGGGATTCCCTACGGATATGCAACCGCAAATTACTACTCTTTTATCTATTGCTGAAGGTACAAGCATGGTAAACGAAGCTGTTTGGGATAACAGGTTTCGTTATATAGAAGAACTTCATCGTATGGGCGCCAATATCTCGGTGGATGGTCGAGTCGCAGTGGTTGAAGGTGTGGAAAAATTAAAAGGTGCTTTGGTAAAGGCCACGGATTTGCGCGCCGGCGCCGCAATGGTAATTGCAGGGTTGATGGCTGAAGGCGTGACTACTATTGAAGAAATACAACATATTGAAAGAGGATATGAAAATATTATAGAAAAAATGTCTGAATTGGGAGCCGATATTAAAAAAGTGTTTTGTGAGTCCCCTAATGTTGAAGCGGGAGCTTCCGGACTTTAATGCTTGATTTTTACATATCAAGTGTTTGCAGTGTTATTTTATAATATCGGAGAGAGTATAATTAATGGTAAAAATTTGCCCTTTATTTAGTGGTAGCAGTGGAAATTGTATTTATGTTGAACTTTCAGAAAAGAATGCAATTTTAGTTGATGTGGGTAGAAGCAATAAACAAGTAGAAAATGCTTTAAACAGGCATGGTATTGACGCTGAAAATATAAAAGCGATTTTTGTAACTCATGAACATGTGGACCATGTATCGGGATTAAAAGTTTTTATAAAAAAACATGGTGTCAAAGTTTATGGTTCACAAGGAACAATAAACGCTTTGAAGGAAAAACAAGTTTTTTCTCAAACAGAAAATTATGGAGTTTTATCTAAAACTCAAACGGATTTAAAATTTGTTTCCGTTAAGCCATTTTCTATTTCTCATGATTGTTCAGAAGGTTTTGGATATACTTTTACAAGCGGTAAAGGTGAAAAAATTTCAATTTGTACGGACTTAGGTTATGTTTCCAAAGAAGTAAAAGAAGATTTAAAAGGTTCTAAGGCTGTGGTGATAGAGTCTAATCATGATACCATGATGCTTCAGAATGGGCCTTATCCATATTATTTGAAAAGGCGTATACTTTCGGAAACAGGGCATCTTTCCAATGATTCATGTGCGGAGTTGTTGCCTTATTTGGTAAATAACGGTACAAAAGGCATAATACTTTCACATTTGAGTTCCAATAATAATTTGCCGGATTTGGCTTTTCAAACATCTTTAAATTGTTTAAAGCAAGAAAGTATGGTTGAAAATAAAGATTTTTCTTTATTGGTGGCACCGCGTGAAAATGATAACAATGTTTGGTTTTCATTTTAAAAATTTATTTTTAGGTTTTTTAAATTTTATTTTATAAAATAAAATTCCTAAAATTATTGCAAAATAAAAATTTATAAACCTGAAAATAATCATAGCTTGTTCTATTTCATTTTTTTCAAAAAACGGATTAAATAAAACCAAAAAAACATTTTCGGTTGTTCCAGCTGCTCCGGGTAGCGGCGTAAAGGACGATATGGTATTAACAACGGCTTGAGTGTTTATCATGGGTATTATGGGGTACCCATTATGATTAAAGGCTTTAAAGACGCAAAATGACGTTGAAAACAATAATATTAGTTGCAAGAATGTAAGAAGATATATTTTGAAATTTGTGATTTTGTTTTTATTTAAATATTTATTTATTTTTACAAAAAATTCTAATTTAGTGGTCGAGGCTTTAAATGCACGATCATAATTTTTTATTATTTTTAATTTTTTGAGTAAAATTAAAATGAACTTTATTACTCTTGAAATAAATTTTTTATTTACTGAAAATAGAAAAATTGTAATTACTAAAATCCCCTGAAATATTATTCCTGATATCAGCATAATTATTAATTTCGGATGATTTGATTTTAAATCATGAAAGTAAAAGCAGGAAGATATAATTGAAAAAATTAAAAGTGAAGATTGGTAAACAAAAAATTTTTTAGTAAGTATAATAAGTGAAATATTTTTTGGAATATTATTTTTATAAAGCTCTAAAAGTTGCATGGGTTGACCCGCAAGTCCCAGTGGAGTTATTGCCGTGAAATATTGCCCTATCATTGATATTTTAAATAGGAAGATATTACTGTATTTTTTGTAATATGTGTCAAGGATTATTTGCTTAATGACTTTACTGTCACAATACCATGAAAGTACCGTCAAGATTAAGGCGGCTGCTATCCAAAAATGGTTTAGTTTGGGAAAAATAGTTATTAAGTTTATTAGGTTGTTATTTTGTATGCAAAAACAAGCCAATATTGCAACAGAAGTTAAAATCAAAGCTAAATTAATAAAAGCTTTGATTTTTTTTGAATTTATAAATTTGATGAATTTTTTAAAATAGCAAATAAAATTTTCCATACAAGATATTCTTGTCGGAAAATTTTAAAAAATACTTTATTTTGATTTTTTTATTTTGATTTTTTTATTTTGATTTTTTTATTTTGATTTTTTTATTTTTAGGTGGGTCTTTTATCGGATAAATTAAATCCGGAATATTTTGATTTTTTAAGGGTTTAAAAGAGTTTCCGGCAAAGTATTCTATGGATTTTGTAGCGGAATGTATGTTTTCCCAAAATCCTTTAAAATTCATGGCTTTGGCGTGTAGCATTACTATATAATAATAGCTTACAATTTTAACTTTTTGAGAATATAACCACAGATGATTATTATAATTTTTATAAACTTGTTCGTTTTCCAAGAAATTGCGGATAACACCCAATGATTTAATAAAATCATTAATTTTTACAATATTCATTGAGTGAAGGATACTGGTGTCTCGGCTTGTATAGTTATAAAGAGATTTTCCCAAGAAAACTATTTTATCGGCGTAATAAAACAGCTTTGGAGAGGTGGAGATGTCCTCAAAATACATTTTGTCAAAAGTAAGGTTATTGTCAAAGAATAAACTTCTTTTTGAAAGTTTATTCCAAACAAAATAGTGTACGCCGATATCTAAAATCAATTTTTTTAATGCCACTGTATTGGAATATACTCCCGGCAAAGAATTGAAAGGAAGGTGTATTTTAAGGTCTTTGTCGGGATAGTAAAAATTGAAGTTACAACAAGCAATATCGGCATTATGTTCGATTGCGGCATTATAGAGCAATTCCAAAAATTTGGGTTCAAGATAGTCATCGCTATCCATAAATCCGATATATTCTCCGTGGCTGGCCTTTATTCCCGTGTTTCGAGCTACCGACGGTCCTTGGTTCTCTTGATTTATAAGTATAAAATTTGAATTTTTATTACAAAAGTTTTTTATTATATCCGCACTTCCGTCACTGGAACCATCGTTTACTATTATTAATTCAAAATCCTTAAAAGTTTGATTTTGAACAGATTCCAGTGCTTTCGTTAAAAATTTTTCCACATTGTAAACCGGCATAATTAAGCTTATTGCGGGATTTTTCATATTAAAAATTCTCCTTAATAATTTTAAAGCTCTTCTATTTTTTCTAATGTTTCCGCTGTTTCAGAAATGTTTCCCACCCGTGCGAAGGGCGCAAAAACTATTATATTCATAAAGTAAGTTATTATCCTCCAAATAAGTATAGCTGATTTTATAGTGTTTTGCTTGAAAAATATTTCAAAAAATACATAGAAACTTCCTTCGGCAGCGCCTGAACCCCCGGGTAGCGGCATAAATGATGCAACCATGGTTACGAAAGCTTGACCGGTTACCATGTCAAAAAAACTTGCACCGAAAAAATTAAAAGAACGGTAAATCATATATGGAATTGCGAAGATTAAAGTTAGTTGAGTTATGGTTAATAAACACATTAAAATTAACAATTTTTTGTTTTTATAAAGTTTCATGTTGCTTTCGTGAAATTGTTCCAAATGAAATTTTACTTTATCGGCTTTTTCTTTAGTGTTTTTTATTATTTTTATTTTATACAAAAGATTAAAACACCAATTTATTATTGATGAGGTTAGTTTTCGGTTGAAAGAAAACATAAATACAAATAAAATTACTATCGCATGCGAAATAAAACCAAACGCTGATAAACCTATCATGGCGCCGCTTTTATTTCCGCGGAATATATCTAAATTACACATAAGAGCAATAAAACTGTAAATGGTTATTGTAGTTTGATAAACTAAAAATTTTTGTATTAAAGATGATGTAGCTACTCCGGTGTCTACTTTTTGTTTTTTCATGCAGTAAATTTGCATAGGTTGACCACCGACAGCACCCGGAGTTATAACGCTGAAAAATTGACCTACGGCAGTAGTTTTCAATGATTGCTTAAGGTTATATTTATTATCATAGTTATTTGTAAATTTATAGAGAATATAGGCGTCTATAAATATGTTTAAAAATTGACACAGTACGCCTCCCGTCAGCCACCACCAGTTAAAACCGGAAGCGTTTTCCGTTAAATCCATGAGTCCGTTTTCAGAAGTGAAAAAATATATTATAAATCCCAAAGGGATTAATAAAGTAATCATATTAAAAATAAGTTTTCCGCTTAATTTCTTTTTCAAAAAAACTCCTCCGAAACTTTTTGGTTGATATAAAAAATGAATTTAGAAAAATATACTTCTAAAAATAAGAATAACTTTATTTGACATAAAGTCAAGTCTTATAATCATATGTATATAGTTAACTTGTTATCACGCTTCGGCTTTTTTAGAATAGTATATCCAATATAAATGTTAATTATTGATTTTTATTAAAACCAATAATTGGATTTAGTTTTAGTTTTTTGTAGAGGTGAATTATAAGTGCCTAAGCTGATAATTGAAGGTTCCAGGCGTTTGTCGGGTGAAGTTGAAGTTCAAGGCGCCAAAAACAGTATTTTGCCCATTTTGGCGGCATGTATAATGTGTAAAGATGAGTGTATAATTCATAATTGTCCTGATATTTCAGACGTTAGAGTTACTCAAAAGATTCTTGAACATTTGGGCTGTAAAACCAATTTTCAAAACAACACATTTATCGTTGACTCTAAAAATATTTTCAAAAATGATATACCTGATTTCTTGATGTGTGAAATGAGATCGTCTATAATATTTTTAGGCTCTTTAATTTCCGGTATGGGCTCTGCAAAACTTTCTTTGCCCGGTGGATGCGAATTGGGGCCTCGCCCGATTGATATTCATTTGGACAGTCTTCGACAACTTGGGCTCAGAATAGTTGAAGGCCACGGCATAATTGAATGTGACTCGGGTAGCGGACTGATAGGCTGTAATATTGCGTTTTCTTTTCCGAGTGTGGGAGCTACCGAAAATCTTATTTTGGCATCGGTATTTGCTAAAGGAACAACAGTTATTACAAATGCCGCAAAAGAACCTGAAATATTGGATTTAATTAATTTTTTAAATAACTGCGGAGCAAAAATAACGTGTTCGCATGCCGGTACAATAGTAATAGAGGGTGTAAAAACGCTTCACGGTACCGAACACACCGCTATACCGGATAGGATTGTGGCAATTACATATATGGCTGCCGCTGCTTCTACGGCCAGTAATTTAATATTAAAAAATGTAGTGGAAGAAAACATTAGCTCTGTAATTTCCGTTTTTGAAGAAGCAGGGTGTATAATAAAATTTATAGATAAAAATATTTTAAAAATTTATTCACCGACTCGTCCGTATTTTAATAGACTTATTCGTACAATGCCATATCCGGGGTTTCCGACGGACGCACAGGCGCCTATTATGGCTATGTCTACTGTGGCGGACGGAACCAGCATATTTGTGGAAAATATTTTTCATAACAGATATAAACATGTGGGTGAATTATTGAGGCTTGGTGCGGATATTAAAGTTGAAGATAAGGTGGCAATAGTCGAAGGAGTAAAAAAGCTTTCCGGAGCAAAGGTTACCGCCTTAGATTTACGGGGAGCGGCTGCGTTGGTAGTTGCCGGATTAAGCGCTGAGGGAATTACCGAAATATCGGGATTAAAGCATATTGATAGGGGATATGAAAATATAGAAAAAACACTTTACGGTATCGGCGCCTCCATAAAAAGAATTTAAAATTTTAAGAAGGTGAAAAACATGGATAATAAAAGGTCATATAAGGGATATCCTAAAAAAAGTATTGTTAAAAAACGTAAAAGAAAAAGAAAATCCATAAAATTACAAAAAGTTAAATTGTGGTTTAAAAGAATTTTTTTAGTATTATTCGGATTAGCTACCGTAACAGGGGTGATTTTCGGCATAGTATTTTTGCTTTCTCGCTTTTTTTCCGTTAACAGTATTTCTGTGAATGAAAATGAAAAATACAGCAGTTCGGAAGTTATAGATGCCGGGGATTTGCATGTGGGCGAAAATCTTGTGTTTTTAAATACAAAATCTTCTGAAGAAAAAATTTATAAATCTTTAACTTATATAGACGAGGTATCGGTTCGTAAAAAATTTCCCAATAAGATAGAAGTATCTGTTGGCATAGCGGAGCCAAAATATAGCGTAAAATCCGGCGAAGAATATTGGGTAATGAGTAGCAAAAATAAAATTTTGGAAAAAAGTCCCGAACTTTCTTCGGAACTTATAAATATATCGGGAGCCGAGATTGTGGCCAATAAATTCGGAAAAGCAGAATATAAAAACTTGGAATCAAAAAAGTTAGTTGAAGAAATATTGGTTGCTTTTGAAAGTAAAGAATTGAAGTCTGTAAAAGAAATAGATATTTCTGACTTACAAAATATACACGTTAATTATGATAATAGAATAAATATTAATTTGGGAGATAAAGAGGATATAGATTATAAAGTGCTTACTGCCAAAGAAATAATTAATAATAAAATCAGTATTTCCGAAAAGGGAATTTTAAATTTGAAAGATCTGAAAGATGAAAACAGAACATATTTTACGGCTAACAGTTAAATAAAATACAATAAAAGCACCGCTGGTTTGTCGTAATATTCGGTGATTTAAAAAGAAATACCACCCGTTTTGCGGGTGGATGTTTTTGCGTTCAAAAAATCCCCTTGCACAATTATTATGCAAGGGGTAATAAATATAGCGTATTTGTTTAAACTATAGTTCCGGATACCCAGCAAGTTCAGCTATACTATAAGTAGTTGAAACGTGGTGATTTCTCGGATCAGTATCATCGAAGCCATCAGCAGGAACTATCTTTTCTCCTTCTTCGTTTAACGAGTCACTTCCTGTTTTCTTTTTGTCATGACGTTTTTTTGCGGCAACCATACCACCGGCGGTGGCAAGACTCGCTGCACCTATTGCACCTGCTACTCCTAAGCCTATTTTAGCCCTTCTGCTTAATTTTATGCCTCCGGAAACTTTATCCATTTCTTGCTCTTCAATTTTTTTGTTTTCTTCCATTTTCAACACTCCTTTAAATAAGATTAAAATTTAGTAGTAAATCAACAATAATTTACCACCTATAAAGCACATTATATATATATATATAAATGTCAATACTTTTTTTAAAATTTTAGTTGCCTCAGGGGCGATTAAAAATAAAAATTTTCATGAAAAAATCTCCCTACACAATTATTGTGCAAGGAGACATTTATTTAGAGCATACAACCGGGGTAATTATCTTTCATTAGAACATTTTGGAGTTTTTCCGTATATTAAGCTTTAACTTATTGGTTTTTTGGATGTTTCCGACAGTAGGTGCATATTACTTCTTTGGTTTGAACCACATATGCTGTATGACTATTTATTATCTTTTACTTTTATTTTTACTACGTTTGTTTTTAGCAATAACGGTTGCAGCTGAAATCGCTGCACCTATTCCTATTCCTGCGGCCGCTGCGCGCATTATGAATGCGGATATATCGTTGGCCATTTTTGAGGCTATTTTTGAGTAAGTATCTATTATTATGCCTCCGGAAACTTTATCCAGTTTTTGATCTTCAATTTTTTTATTTTCTTCCATTTTCAACACTCCTTTAAATAAGATTAAAATTTAGTATTAGATCGACAATAACTTGCTGGTTATAAAGCACATTATATATATATATATATAAATGTCAATATTTTTTTAAAATTTTAGTTGTCGCGGGTGATTAACAATAAAAAATCTTATAAATAAAAACACCCACTTTGCGGGTGG
Source organism: uncultured Clostridia bacterium (assembly GCA_937912175.1). Lineage (GTDB taxonomy): Bacteria > Bacillota > Clostridia > Oscillospirales > Acutalibacteraceae > UMGS1491. The sequence continues at coordinate 3,490 of CALDOU010000055.1, read as the reverse complement.
ATGTTTAATCAAGACTTTGTATTAATGATTTAAAATGATCTCCTCTTTCTTCAAAGTTTTTATAAAGGTCAAAACTTGCGCATGCGGGGGAGAGTACTACAATGTCATTCGGTTTTGAATTTTTTACAGCTTCATTTACAGCTTCTTGCATTGAATTGACTTTTATTATAGGTAATTTTTTTTCGTCATAATCGGTAAGATTTGTTATTTCATTTTTTATTTTTTCGGCTGTGTTTCCCATTAAGATGAGTACTGATACTTTTTCAATAATTTTTTTTGCAAGGGTATCAAATGGAATTTTTTTATCATATCCTCCTGCTATTAAAATTATTTTTTTATTAAATAGCGAAAGAGTTCCGCTTATTGTACGATTTGGGCTGGAGGCTATCGAATCGTTGTAAAAAGAAACACTATTTGACTTTTTTACAAATTCTATTCTGTGTTTAACTCCATTAAATGAATTGGCAACTTTTTTTATATTTTCGATTTTTACTAACTCTTTAACAGCCGCTATTGCTGTAAGATAATTTTCGATGTTATGTTTGCCGGGTATTTTTATTTCGGATGTATTCATTATTTTTTCATTTGACGTTTGACTGTTTGTTGTTTTTGAGTAAATTATATTGTTTTGTTCGTCAAGCCATACACCTGTTTTATTTTCGAGTTTTTGAGTTGAACTGAAAAATATACATTCGCCACGAACGTAGTTGCTCATTTTTAATGTTTCAGGATTATCAAAATTTAGAATTGTTTTTGAAAATGCATTTTGGTGGTACAGTATTTGCTTTTTGGCTTCTATATATTCATTCATGTCGGAATGTATATCTAAATGATTGGGTGAAATATTTGTTACAATGGCTATATCCGGGCTTGTTCTCATAGACATGAGTTGAAAACTGGAAAGTTCCACAACCGCTATGTCATTTTTGCTTATCTGATTTATTTTAGGAAGGAGCGGTTCACCGATGTTTCCGCCTAAGTAAACATTATATCCTTCCGATTTAAGCATTTCCGAAATTAAAGTTGAAACTGTTGTTTTACCGTCGCTTCCCGTTATACCTATTATTTTGCAAGGGCATAGTTCAAAGAATATTTCCATTTCAGAAGTAACGATTGTTCCTGATTTTTTTGCATTTTTTAATTTTTCGGAAAAAAAGCTCATTCCCGGAGTTCGTATGATTATATCGGTTTTATTATTCCATGCGGATTCATCGCCCGCTTTTAAAGTTACAAATTCATTGGCTTCCAAGTTTTTTAAAACCTGTTTATCCAACTTTTCTTTAGGTTTGGAATCATATGCAATTACGTTTATTTTTTCTTTTGTCAGCATATTTATAAACGGTAAATTGCTTTTCCCAAGTCCGCAAAACATGATTTTTTTGCCTTTTATATAATTTATAAAGTCAATATAACTTTTATACATTGTGTTCTCCTTGATTTTTGATTGATAATTTAATTTTACTGTTTAATCAAAAATATTTCTACTCTAAAAGTTATATATGCCTAAATGAACGAACTGCTTGTTAAATTAAATTGCCGTGAATTTACTTTGAATATACCCCAATTTTTGATTTTTACCTATTATATACCAATCTTCCCATTGACCTAATATTGAAATTTTTTTGTTTTTTTCTGCGCTTCCGATGATTTTGGAATTTAAGCATGGTTTTTCAAAAACAGAGGCATGGTTAATTGTAATTCCTTGGCGGGGACGAAAGCAAGGAACAAATGGGAGACCAAAATATTCGGTTAAAGACATAATTATATTTTGTGATATTTCTTCTGTATTGTTTTGAATCCACTTGATGTCTTCCGTGTTATTTTGATACCCTAAGCCAATATCTATTGTTGTAGAAGATTTGAGATTATTTTGAGCGGTGTTATCGGATATCATTTTAACATTTGAAGGATTAAAATATATATTTTTAAGATTTTTTGATATAACCGATGCCAGTCTTTTTGATTTTGGGTTACCTGCTTTGAAAAATACATATATTCCGTGATTTTCTGAGGGTAAGCATTCGTTGGTTAAGTTGTTTTTTAAGTTTATATTTACAAGGTCGGCCATGTTGTTTGATGTAATATATTCATTTAGCGTTTGGTTATTTATGTCTTTTTCCGAAATGTAACTTATTCCATTGGAATTCAGGCATTCTTCTGTTTGAGCTACTATAAGATTTAGGTAGTATTCGAGCTTTAAGTTTTTTGATGTTGAATTTTGTGTTGGTTTCAAGAAAACAATAGGCATTTTATCACTCCGTAGATAATTTAATTTTTATTTTTTTCTATTTTTGAAAAAAATTCTTGTGAAGATATATTTGGGGGCCTTAAAAAACGATGTAATCTAAAAAGACAGTCGGGATTTTTAGTTATAAAATTCATTTTTCCTTCGCAATCAAAAGTGGCTTTAAAACCCATAGATTTTATAATTTGCTCCGAACATTTACTGTAAGCTCCGAACGGATAAAAAAATCCGGTGGGTTCAAAACCTATATTTTTTTTGATTTCTTGTTGAGCTTTTTCTATATCCTGCGTTAGGTTTGATTTATATTTTTCAAAACTTTCATTATGTTTTTGCGTACATCCTATGCGCGGCTTTTTTGATTCGTGCATGTTGTATGTATGGTTTTGTATTTCCACTAAGTTGGAATTTGCCATTTCTGATATTTTTTCCCAGCTTACATGAGCATAAACCGGGTTTTCATCTGTGATATTGCTGTATTTTTCCGTTTCTTTTATTATTGGGGAAAACACGAATTTGGCATTATATTTTTTTGCCAAAGGGAAAGCGTATAAATAATTGTTGTAAGCGCCGTCATCAAATGTTAATAAAATGGGTTTTGGGGGTAACTCTTTTTGATTTTGAGTATATTCAATAAGGTCTTTTATCAAGATTGTGGTGTATCCTTTTTGGGAGAGATACTTAAGATCTTGTTCAAAAGTTTGTTCCGAAATAATGAATTTGTTTTTTACGCCCGGATTTTTTAAAATCAGGTGATACATAATAACAGGAAGTTTGACGCCGTTTGTTTCTTGAGTTTTTGTTTCGTCGGCTTGAAAACATAACGGTACCAAAAGTAATGTAACTGTGCAAAAAATAATAATCGAAGTAATCCATAAAAGTTTATTTTTAAATTTTTTAAAAATATAAAGTTTGATATGCATATTTTAAAACGTTCCTTGAATTAATTTTTACAGCTTAGTAAACATTATGATTTTAAATTAGAAAATATTACATTTTAAGATTTTAAAATTAGGCGCAGCAAATTTATTATATAAATAATTAATAAAAAAACAAAAAATGTTGACAATTTTAAATACATGTAATATAATTCAAAATCAAGGAAGTATTCCTTAATAAATTTAATGAAAGGACGTGTTTTTATGTCAGAAATCAAGAACAACGCAATCTCAGAAGAACAATTGGGAGAAATAGCAGGAGGCGCCGGTATTACCAAAGCTCAAGCAATGAAAGTTTTAAAGTATGTAG
>CALDOU010000054.1 GCA_937912175.1 uncultured Clostridia bacterium | reverse complement strand
GTTATGGTATAAAAAGTTGTTTCGGTAGAACCCATAATTACGGATGCAATTTTTCCTGTAATACTGTCGGGACCGAAATTTTTGAAAATATTGTCAAGCAAAGCGATTGAACCGCTACCTGAAATCGGTCTTAAAATAGCTAACGGTACTATTTGTGGAGGGACATGAATTAAATTACAAATCGGAGTTAAAAAATTTGAAAATAAATCCAACGCACCTGAGGCTTTAAGCATAGTGATTGATGTGATAAGCCCGATTAATGATGGTGCAATGGAAAATGTGGAATTAATTCCTTCTCCGGCGCCTTGTAAAAAAACATCAAAAACAGGGATTTTTTTAAAAAATCCCGTGAGTATTATAATAAACAATATAATAGGAATAATAAAAAAACCAAAATTACTCATTATTTTTATTACTGATCCTTTCAAAAACTTTAGCGGATAAAACTCCTGCTGTTAATGCAGTGAAAGATGTTATCCACAATAATATGATTATGCCCATGGGGTTTTGAGAGTTATGATTTTGCCTTAGCGTGCAAAGAAGCGTCGGTATTAATTGCAAAGATGCGGTGTTTATTACTACAAACATTGCCATGGAATTTGTTGCTGTTTTGATTTTTGAAGTGTTTTTATATTTTTTTAATTCTTGATTTTTTAATTCTTTCATAGCTTTTATTCCGAAAGGAGTGGCGGCGTTACCTAATCCGAGCAAATTTGCCGTTATATTCATGCAAATTGCCTTTGCGGCATTTCCGCCGGGAGAGCAATCGGGAAAAATAAATTTAATAATAGGAGAAAATAATTTAGCCAAAAAATCAGTTATTCCCGATTTTTCGGCAATTTTCATTATTCCTGTCCAAAGTGCCATCATGCCCAATATGGAGATTATAAGTTTTACCGCATCAGAAGCTCCCGAGAGCACGGCATTGGATAATTCCTGAACTTTCCCCGTTATTATTGAACATATTATGCTTATTAAAATTAGTATCCCCCAGATATAATTCATCATAAAACAAGCCTCTTTTTGTACATTATCTTTATATGGATATGAAAATTTAAAGTTATATATTCTATTAAAGTTAGCATTTAAAGGTATTCGTCATAAAAATACATATATTGACAAAAAAGTCTAAAAATAGTAAAATTAACATTAATAAGATTAATAAGTAGTAAAATGAAAGAACGGTGAATTTAGATTTGAAATCTACAGGTATAGTAAGAAGAGTTGATGATTTAGGAAGAATAGTTTTACCCATGGAACTCAGAAAAATTTTGGATATAGATTCTAGGGATTCTTTGGAAATTTTTATGGATGGAGATTCCATAATACTAAGAAAATATGCACCTCAGTGTATTTTTTGCGGTCAAGCCGAAAATGTTCATACTTTTAAGTCGAAAAATGTATGTGAAAATTGTATTAAAGAAATTTCCGAGTAATAAAAAACAAAAACTTAAGCATAATATATAAAGTTATGGATGTATGTTAACTTTACTTGAAAGATTAAGAAAAGTAAGTTATAATACATCCATTATGTTTGTATAGCATAAATGTTTTAAAAATATATTTGGTTTTTAGATTTTTAAGTTGAGAAAGGATGTTTTGATTGAATTATCTCAATAAAAAAACATTAAAGCATATAGATGTTTCCGGTAAAACCGTTTTTTTAAGGTGTGATTTTAATGTTCCGTTAGATGATAACGGTAATATAACAGATACCAAGAGAATTGACGAGTCACTTAAAACCATAAATTATCTTTTAAATAAAAATGCAAAAATTATTTTGTGTTCTCATCTTGGAAGACCTACGGACGGATATGTTCAAAAATTTTCTTTGGCTCCAGTTGCCAAGTATCTTTCGAAAGTTCTTAATAAAGAAATTAAATTGACTAAAGATATAGTGGGCCCCGATGCTCAAAAAACAGTTTCTTCTTTAAATAACGGGGATATATGTATGCTGGAAAACATAAGATTTGAACCCGGTGAAAAGCAAAACGAAGAAAATTTTGCAAAAAAATTAGCTTCTTTTGCGGATGTTTATGTTAATGACGCATTTGGAACTTGTCATAGAGCCCACGCTTCAACTGCCGGGATTGCAAAATACTTACCTTCGGTGTGTGGATTATTAATTGAAAAAGAACTTACGGTTATTTCCAAATCTTTAAAATCCCCAAATCGGCCTTTTGTGGCAATAATGGGAGGAGCAAAAGTTTCCGATAAAATAGGAGTAATAGAAGCTCTTTTGGATAAAATCGATGTACTTATTTTAGGCGGTGGAATGTCCTATACTTTTACCAATGCATTGGGTTATTCGATTGGAGATTCTATTTGCGAAAGCGATAAAATTACCGTGGCTAAAGATATTATGGCGAAAGCAAAAGATAAAAACGTTAAAGTTATTTTGCCGATTGATGTAAAAATTGCCAAAGAATATCGTGCAGATGCGGAATTTAAAATTGTAGGTACCGATAAAATTTCCGAAGGTTGGATGGGTTTGGATATTGGCCCCAAATCTTGCCGATTATTTGATGAGGTTATTTCAGAAGCCAAAACAGTGATTTGGAATGGACCGATGGGTGTTTTTGAATGGGAAAATTTTGCGGGAGGAACATATTCGGTCGCAAAATCAATAGCCGAAAGCGGAGCGGTTTCGATTATTGGCGGAGGTGATTCCGCGGCGGCCGTATATCAATCGGGATTTGCGGATAAAATAACACATATTTCAACAGGCGGAGGAGCAACTTTAAAATTTATTGAAGGTAAACCTCTCCCGGGATTGGAAGCTTTGGAAAATAAATAAAATTATAAAAAAATTATCTTCATGCTTTATGTATGAAGATTTTTTGTATTAAAAAAGTAAAAATTGTCATATATTTTATGCGATATTTTTTAAAAATAATTGACTTTTTATAAAAAGGTGGTAAAATTGAATTAAAATTTACATTTGGAAGGAGCATTATTATGAGTGAAAAAGATATGAATAGTAAAGAAAATCAAGAGGCCGTTAAGGCATTATTGAGCAAGCTTGATGAAAAAGACCTTGAACAAGCCGTCGGCGGACTTACTCGCAAACAAAAAGCGTGTTTGATTGCTATGGGGATACTGGTTCCTGTGGGTGTAGGGTTTATGCTTACTCCGTCTATTAAAAGTGCAGTGGGAAGCTTAATAGGAAATGGGAAACCGAAAAAAGTTGACTTGTCCCAATACTATGAGGAAAACGGTACTACATTAAAACCCGATTACGTAATTATAGACAACAAACTTTATCATAGAGGCAAAACTCATCTCGAACATTCGCCGATGAGATTCATAAGAAACTCGATCTGGGGTAACAAACTTGTTCCAAATAATGATGCACAAGAGCTGGCTACAATCCCGCAAGATAAGAAATAAATTTTTATTTCTACCATATCTGAAAAATAATTTATAAAAAGTGTTGACAAAAATAAAAATAAGTTTATAATTATAGTCAGCAACACCAAAAAATATTTTAAAATTAGAAAGGAAGTATGTAACATGGCAGAAATTAATAACGAAACTCGTGAAGCTCTTGGCGAATTCATGAAAGGTCTTAGCGAAGAAGAACTTGATAAAGCCATAGGCGGACTGTCAAAAAAACAAAAGGGTTTATTATTTAGTGCCCTTGGTTTAGTGGCACTTGCGGGCGGCGGATATGGTCTTTATAAACATTATCACCCGGGTCAATCTGAAGGAAGAGCAAAACCACCAGCACAACCACCAGCAGCACAACCATTAGTTGCAGGAGCAGCAGCAGCACAACCACCAGTCGAAGGAGACGCAACACCAGAAACAAAACCGAAAAAAAAACATAGACGTAGTGCGGATGAAATTGCGCGAGAGGAAGCCGAAGATTATTTAGCACGGTAGAAAAAATAGTAACTACCCTTAATACTTGCCGACCGAATGGTCGGCTTTTTTTATTTGTGTTTTTAATTTATAATAATCATATTGATTAATATGAGGTGAAAAGTTTGATGAACATCAAAAAACTTATTGTTGCTAATTGGAAAATGAATAAAACGGTTCAAGAGTCACAGGATTTTATTAAAAAATTTCTTTCATTAAAAAATCAATTTAAATGCGGTGTGGTAATTTGTCCTTCTTTTTTATGCTTGAACTCCATGATTGATTTATGTCACAAAAACAATGTAAAAATCGGAGCTCAAAACTGTCATTTTGAAAATGAAGGTGCTTTTACGGGCGAAGTTTCAGCCGCTATGCTTTCGGATTTAAATGTTGATTATGTTATTTTGGGACACAGTGAGCGACGTAAATATTTTAATGAAACAGATGAAATGATAAATAAAAAAGTTAAAAGCGCTTTGAAAAATAAGATTATACCAATTATTTGTGTTGGAGAAACAGAAGTAGAAAGAAATATCGGTGAAGAAGAAGCGGTGGTTGTTAATCAAATAAAATCCGCATTAAAAGGTTTGGAAGTTTCTTGTTTGAAAAGTATTGTAATTGCGTATGAACCCATTTGGGCAATAGGTACGGGCAAAACGGCGGAGCCCGACGATGCACGGAAAATGTTTAAGGCGATTCGTGATTATTTAATTTTAACTTATGGAAATGATGTTGCCGAAAGCATAACGCTACTTTATGGCGGCTCCATGAATGAAAATAACGCCGAAAAGTTTTTGAGTATTCCGAATATTGACGGTGGACTTATCGGAGGAGCGGCGTTAAATCCCGAAAAATTTTTGAAAATTATAATTCAAGCTGAAAGCACAGAGGAATAAATTATGAATGCCGATAAAATGATTTTGCTTATTATTATGGATGGTTTTGGAATAGGCGAAAAAAATGAGGGTAATGCTGTTTACAAAGCCAACACTTTCCATTTAGACAAAGTTTTTAAAGAAAATCCCTATACTGAACTTTTTGCTTCGGGTGAGTACGTCGGGTTACCGAAAGGGCAAATGGGTAATTCGGAAGTCGGACACTTGAATATGGGTGCGGGAAGAATTGTTTATCAAGATTTGACTTATATTAATAAGTGTATTGATGATAATAGCTTTTATAAAAATGAAGAATTGATAAATATAATTAAATTTGTAAAAGAAAAAAACTCCACGTTGCACCTAATGGGACTTTTATCGGACGGCGGTATTCACAGCCATATTAATCATTGGTTTGCGGTTTTGAAATTGGCAAAGACTTACGGGTTAAACAAAGTTTGCGTTCATGTTTGGTCCGACGGGCGGGATACAGCCCCGAAATCAGGTATATCGTATGTAAAAAAGCTTCAAAAATTTATGCAAGAAAATAAAATCGGAAAAATTGAAACTGTTTCCGGACGTTATTATGCTATGGACAGAGATAAAAATTGGAGCAGGACTCGCCTTGCGTATGATGCAATAGCGTATGGAATAGGTCCAAATTGGTCGGAAGCCGAAAAAGCCATGGAAAAATCTTATGAAAATAATATTACCGATGAATTTATTATTCCGTGTGTCCGTGAAAATTATAAAGGAATAGAAAAAAACGACGGAATAATATGTTTGAATTTCAGGCCTGACAGAGCTCGCCAAATTACAAAAATGTTTACTTCCGATATTGCTGATGTTTCAAAAACAAAAACCGTAAGCTTTGGAAAATACTGTTGTTTTACTTGTTATGATGCTTCTTTTAGCGAAGTAAGCATAGCGTTTAAACCAAGAGTTCTAAAAAATACTTTGGGCGAGTATTTATCTAAATGTGGTATTTCTCAACTGCGTGTGGCCGAAACCGAAAAATACGCTCATGTTACGTTTTTCTTTAATGGGGGAGTTGAAAAGCCATATAAAAACGAAGAGCGGGTAATAGTAAATTCTTTAAAAGTCAATTCCTATGATTTGACACCCGAAATGAGCGCAAATCAAGTAACGGAAGAAGTTTTAAAAGGGATAAAATCCGAAAAATATAATTTAATAGTTGTTAATTTTGCAAATCCCGATATGGTGGGGCATACCGGAAACATGGATTCAGCGATTAAAGCGGTAGAAAAGGTTGATGAGTGTGTTGGAATTTTGATTGACCAAGTAAAAGAGCATAACGGAATTGCGATTATAACAGCCGACCACGGAAATGCAGAAAAAATGAAAGATGATCTTGGAAATCCATTTACCGCTCATACATCTAATAAGGTTCCTTTTGCGGTGGTCGGAACTTCAAAAAAACTTAAAGAAAACTGTTCGCTTTGTGATATTTCTCCTACTATTCTTAAATTATTGGGCATAAAAAAGCCCCGAGAAATGTCGGGGCAATCAATTATATGATTAGTCGGCAATTTTTTTAATAATTTGTTCGATTTCTTTTTCCGAATGCGCATTATTTAAATCGGAAATTCCTTTTGCACCTTTAAATTTCATAGAATTAGGATATTTGGCTTTAAGGTTGTTTTCATTTGAAGCTATAATTGAAACGATATTTTTATTCCATCTTTTTAAATTTGGATATTCACGAATGATAAATTTAGAAATAATATCAACGTATCTTGAAGGCTTGGAATTAGCTGTTTTACTTGGGTTTCTTGGAGGAAGCGGCGGCTTTTTTTCTAAGCTTTTTAATGTTGTTTCTATTTTTTCAACCATTTTTGGCGATGGTCCTATTTGCTCAAATTGTTTTAATAATTCATTATAGGATTTTTCATCGTATTCTTTAATTTCTTTTAAATCCTCCATAGCTTTTTTACTTAAAACACTTTCATTTGCCCATTTAATATATTCTTGGTGAAGATTTTCTATTTCTTCATATAAAGATTTTTGTTGGCCGAATAATGTTGGAGAAAGAGAATATTGTGATTTGTATTTTCTTCTTGGAACGTTACTTTTATTATCGTAATGTTCTTCTGAAAAGTCTTTGGCATAGTGTTTGTCTTCTATTTTTTCAAGATTTTTTGCGATATCGGCCTTTAAGTCTTTACGTACTTTATTCCTGAGGTTTTTAAAATTTTTTACTTCAGTATTTGTGTCATCTGTTATTTCAAGTTTTTTATCGGAAGTAAATTCAATTTTTGGTATAGAAATAGGCGGAATTTTAATCATGACAAATCACTCCTTATATAAAATAAATTTATATTAATTTTATATAATATTTTTAAAAATGTCAACACTTTTTACAATTTTTTGTTATTCTTCTAATTGTTTTCCTAAAAGTTGGGACGAAATTTTAGA